>JAISZC010000040.1 GCA_031269485.1 Deltaproteobacteria bacterium | reverse complement strand
GTCTGTGGAGAGGAAGGCTCTGGCCTTGCGGGCAGTCACAAGGTGAAACCGGCCTCTATGAAGCAGAAAGTCAGCACCAAATCAGATGGTTAGATTTGGATAGGTCTGACAGAACGGATATGCGTGTGCCCGAACAAGACGTCGACGCGCGGGGTCAGCTTGAGCCCGCCGCCGTTTTCCGGCAGCTGGTGACCATGGACGGCCAGCAGCAGCCGCCCGTCGAGGTGCAGCCAAGCGCTGTCGGCCAAGGTCCAGGGCAAAAGCAGCTCGTCGACCTCGGCTTCGCAATTGCCGCGCAAGGCCGCGACCGGCGCCTGGAGGCCTTGCAGCGCGGCGGCCGTCTCCGAGGCGGAGTAGCCTTCCGGCAAGGGGTTGCGGGGTCCGTGGTAAAGGTGATCGCCCAGGAGGATCACCAGATCGGGGCGGAGGTCGGCCTCCCGGCCGACCAAAAATTCCGCCGCCTTGAGCGAGCCGTGCAGGTCGGAGGCCACCAGCGCCAGCATGCGTCCACCCCCTGTTTTGTCCTGTTTTTTTTGGCGGGACCTTTGGAGCGCCGAGCCGGCCGACCAACGAAAGGGCGCGAAAAAACTGGGCAACGGCCTCAAACTCGACGGCGCCGAAGAGCCGCCAAAGAGTCGCCAAAGAGCCGCCACAGCGAATTTGGTCCCGACATTTGGCCGCAAAGCAAAAATTGGCGTAATGTAGCCCGAGCCTAGGCCTCCAGTTGAGGATTGTTTTCGAGACTGACCGAGCGATGGCGCCTGTCAACCAGGGGGCGGGCTATTACTCAATGATTACGAGAAGTTAGAGTCCCGGCCGGAAACGCGACTCCAGAGGGCCTTTGGCTTTTCTCAGAAATTGTGGATCGCTAAGCTATTTTGCCTAATCGACCTTTAGATGTTCATATATTAAGCTTAATATCTTCTATTTAATAGCCTTATTAATTATTAGCAATTAATTATTAGCAATTAATTAATTGCTAGAATCAAGTTTATTAATAATACTTTAAATATATTTATACTGCTAGACGAAATAAATAACTTGTCCCCACTAGGCCGCATACTTAGGGCCCAAATTTTTCCAGTCCGGCCGTCTGCAGGCCAGCCGACAGCGGCTGGTGGCCGCCGCAACGGATTAAGGGACTCGAGGCCCTTGAGGTTCGGCGCCTTGCGGCTCGGCCGCGTCGGGTTCGGCCAGCCCGCCGGGCGCCTCGTCGTCCGGCGGAAAAAGGACCAGCCGATAGAGGCCGGCCAGGCCGGTCAGGGGCCACATCAGAGCGACGAAATACAGGGTTCGGCCGAGAAACAGGTCCGCGGGCTCAGGCGCCGGCAGAACGTCCATCAAGCCGGCGAAAACGCTGAAAACGACCACCCAGCCCAGCGCGCAGGCGGCCAGGATGAGGGCGCCCTGATTGAGGTGAGCGGGAAAGCGGTGCAAGTGACGATACAGGGCGGCCAGACGGGCAATCCACGGTCCGGCCGCGCCATCGACGAGCTGAAGGAAGGCCGTGGCCTCCAGCATCGCGAAGCGCCGCAGATGCGGCCAAAAAACCTTGATCAAAAAATAGGCCCCCATGGCCGTCCCGAGCAGACCGACAAGAGAGCGGACATGCAGCGAGGCGCCGGCGAAGAGGCTTTTTAGGATCAAGAAGGGCCAAAAGGCCAACGAGCCGAAAAGGCACAGAAAAAGCCCGAAAACGCTCACCAGCAAGGACACCTTCAAGGCCTCCGGATAGCGACGGACGGCGAACTTCAGCTCGTCGGCGCTCACGTCGAAGCCGTCCCAGAGGCGCAAGGCCGCCCGGATCTGGGCCAACAGCGTCAGAGGGGTCGCCAGCCAGGACAAGAGCAATCCCGCGGCGAAACGCCCCCGGCCGAACTCCGCGACCGACCGGCCGAGCGCTTCGACCGCGAGGCGCTTTTCGGCGTCCGTCTTGGTCCAAAAGTCCAAAAACGACGACATGTAGGGCGCGAGCAGCGCGTCGCCGGCCAAGTCGATCACCGTGCCCGCCGCGGCCAGAGGCAAAAAAACGAACAGAAAAAGACGTGGGGGGTTTTCCCAGACCACCGGCCAGGCGTGCTTGAAGATCTCCCAGGTGGCGGGGGCTTCCGACGCGAAGTCAGGCGGCCGCGCTTGCGGCTCCATCAACGGCTCCTCAGCTCGCCGCGCCGGCCGAAGTCAGCTGGAGGTAGTCGTCCAACTCCTTGAGCACCTGACGGTAGCCGTTGTACAAATCAATGAGGCCGGCGGTCTCGCGGTAGTCCGGCAGACTCAGCAGCAACGTCGGCAAGCGGGCCGAGAAGTTGAAAAGGGCCTTGAGAGCTTGAAAGGCCTCCAGTTCCTCTCCGGCGAGGGCTTTGGGCGAGACGCCGCGCATGACGGCCCGCAGATCGGGCACGTACCCGGCCAGGGCCTTGGCGTCCCGAAAGCACAGGTCGTGGACCGTCTCGGGTTTGGGAAACTTGGCCGGAGGGTCGAGCTCGGCGAGCAGGGCGCTCCAAAGTTCGCCGTCCAGGTCGAGCAAAAGCCCCCTGAGGCGGCGTCTAATTTGGACGAAAGTCAGCATGCGTTGGTCCTCGTCGGCCGACGGACAAAGCCGGAGCAATGGCTCCTTGATCGGCAGGGGATATGACGCCCCCTCAAGAAGAGTTTGGCGTCAGGAGCCAATAATCTAATGAAGCTAATCCAATCAAATCCAACTCAATCGAGCCTTCAGTTATTTTTAGTTAAATTAGCTAAAATTTTATACCATTCGATTGATTTTTAAATGTTTTAATTCTATTTTTTTTAAAATCCTTGAAAATATTTTAATTAGTTTATACTTAATATTTTCTATTGAGCTCATGATTTGTAGGTTAATTCAATAATGACCAGCAAGTAAGAACCTTAATATTTCATAACTCTTCATGAAACAAAATTAAACAAAATTTTTTAATATATGACGAACGTTTGCCCAATTATTTGAAATGTTGTTCGGATATTGAAATCTTATAAATCTTCCGTGTTATTTTGACAAACTTCTGGATTAAGTTGGCCTTAATTCTCGCTTAATGATTGATAAAAATGCAAAAATCTAGCAAGACCAAAATCGATAAGCTTTAGCTCTTATTAATAAGGTCTTATTTTGACCGTCAAGCTGAAAAAGTTTTCTGCCCCTTGATCAGCCATAGGTCAGCAAATTGGGATGAGTCAGGTCGTCGCGCCCGGACAGGGCGGCCAGGTTCGCCAAACGCTCGGCCAGCCGGGGCGTCAGCGCCTCCAAGGAGGTCAGCCGCCAAGTCCAGTTGCCCCAGGCCGTGCCGGGGACGTTGAAGCGGGCCTCCGCGCCCAGGTTGAGCAGATCCGGGACCGTGGCCAGACACAAGGCCCCCGGCGAGAGAAAGGCCAGACGAATCAGCGTCCAGGCCGCGTCGTCGGCCTTGACCTCATGCCCGGCCAAGTCGGCCAGCCGGCGGCGGGCGGCCTCGTCGAGCTGCTGCTCGAACCAGCCCCGGGTGGTGTTGTTGTCGTGGGTGCCGGCGTAGACCAAATTGTCGGGCTCAATGCGGAACGGCGCGTGAAGCGACGTCCCCTGGTCGGGCCCGAAGCCGAACTGCAGCACCCGCATGCCCGGCAGATCGAAACGCCGGCGAAGTTCCGTCACATCGGGGGTGATCATCCCCAAATCCTCGGCGACCACGTTGAGGGGCGCCCCGGCCGCTTCCAGCAAGGCCGCCCCCGGAGCGGGCAGCCAGGTCCCTCTCCGGGCCGTCGTTTCGCCGGCCGCCACGGCCCAAAAACCGCAAAAAGCCCGAAAATGGTCCAGCCGCACCCAATCGAAGAGGGCCAGATTGCGCGCCAGGCGGCTGAGCCACCAGGCGAATTTTTCATTTTGGGCCGCGGCCCAGTCGTAGACGGGATTGCCCCACAGCTGGCCGTTTTCGGCAAAATAGTCCGGCGGCACGCCGCCCATGAGGCCGGCCTCGCCCTGCTCGTCGAGAACGAAGAGCGGCTGGTTGGCCCACACGTCGCTGGAGTCGTGGTTGGCGTAGAAGGCCGCGTCGCCGACGAGCTTGACGTCCCTGGCGGCGGCCTGCTCCTTGAGACGCCGCAGCTGCTCGAAGAACAAAAACTGCCCGAACTTGATCCTCAGTATGGGCCGGGCCAGCCGCGTGCCGTGCCGGGCCAGGCAGGCGTCGTCGCGGCGCTTGAGGGGCTCGGGCCACCGGGTCCAAGGCCGGTCGTCTTGATCAGCCTTCATGGCCCGAAAGAAGGCGTAGTCGTGGAGCCACATGGCCTCCTGGCGATCGAAGCGGCCGAAATCCTCGCGTTCCGTCAAAGCCGCGCCGGCCTTCTCGAAGGCCCGGTCCAGCAAGGCCGTCTTGAGCTCGATCGTCTTGGCGAAATCCGCCTTGGCCGAGGGGGCCTGACGGGCCCTGGCGGCCTCCTCGGCCGTCAGCCAGCCGTCCTGGACCAGCAGATCGGGGCTGACCAGCAGCTCATGCCCGGCGAAGACCGAGTAAGCCGAATAAGGCGAGTCGCCCATGGACGGGGGGTTCAGCGGCAGGATCTGCCAGTGACGGCAGCCCGACCGACGCAGAAAATCCAGGAAGGCGACGGCCTCCGGCCCCAAGTCGCCTACGCCGTAGGGTCCGGGGAGCGAAGTGACGTGCAGCATCAGGCCGGCGGCGCGCCACCCTTGAGAGAAACGGGAGCCTTTGGCGAAAGGGGGCATGGCGCGTCCTGGAGACAGAAGCCGCAAAATTACGGGAAAAGCCAAAGCGGTCGAGCGAGAGCTGACGAAGCCAAGCGCTTTTTTCCCCAACGCCTCGAGCGGCCAGGGCAATTGAAAAAAAACCTTTTAGGGGGCCAAGCGCGGCGCTCCGACAACCGGCGTTGTTAGGCTTCGGCGGCGGTCAATTGGCCGTCGCGAGCCGCGGGCAGGCCGAAATCGGACGTTTCGTCGGAGCGAGGCAAAGCCAGCAGGCCTTTGAGGTCCAACCCCAAGCCCCTAAAATGCTCGTCAGCCGTCCGGCCGGCCAAGGCCCGACGAAAGATCTCCAACTGATCCTCAAAAGGCTGAAAGCGATCGACCACCAGCCAGGGCTCGTCATGAAGCGAGCATTGGCCGCTTTTGAGCCTCAGGCCGGCGTAGATCAAACGGCCGGAGGAAACCCGCAAACCCGCACGGCGAGCCAATTTTTCGCAGTCGGACAATATTGTTAACTGTTTTTTAGTCAGCTGACCTTTAGCCGCCATCAGTCACCTCGATAATTTCGTACGAAAAGAGCTATAATTTCCACTTTATATTTGATATTTCCTTTATTTTGTTTAAGTTTAAATAAAATTTGATACTGTAAATTATTTATCGTTTTTTATAGTAGTGACAATTCACATAGGCGTCTTCCAAGCCTCGCGACAAGCGGCCGGCCCAAGTTCGTAAAAATCGGCCCCGGCCAAATCATTGACGACCGTGGCGGGGAAATCCTCGACCTCCAGACGCAAGAGGGCCTCAGGGCCGAGTTCCGGCCAGGCCAGCGTCTCGACCCCCTTGACGAGGGCGCCGTAGAAAGCTCCGGCGCCGCCGACGGCCGCCAGATACACGGCCCCATGCCGGACCAGGGCCGCCTTGACGGCCGCCGAACGCCGCCCTTTGCCCAGCAAGGCCTTGACGCCCAGACGCAAAAGGGGCTCGGTCAACTCGTCCATGCGGCCGGAGGTGGTCGGGCCGGCCGAGCCGATGAGCCGCCCCGGCGGCGCCGGAGTGGGGCCAACATAATAAACGATCTGGCCTTGAGGCTCGAAGGGCCAGGGCGCCCCCTGGGCCGCCAGTTCGACCAGACGCTTGTGGGCTTGATCCCTGGCCGCGATGAGCGGTCCGGTGATGAGGACTTCCTGTCCGGCCACCAGGCCTTCGGCCCAGGGCCCGGTCAGGGGGGGCGTCAGCCGCCGAGGCCCGGCCGCGGACGGCCGAGGTTGCTGGTTCAAATTAGCTCCCAAGTTCATTTGTTCAAAGGCGGATGTTTTTTGAGATAAAATTCAGCAAATTCCTTGTCATGTGTCATAATATGGTCCTTAAGCCAGCCAATTACCGCCTTATTGATAGACAGTACCACTAAAAGTTTGTTACCAGCGCTCTTGTATTGAGCGTAGAGGTCTTTAAAGGTTTTTGTAAAATCTACATGAAGCTTTTTGTGAAAATCGGCCTTAGGATAGAGGTTAATTCGTTGGAGTACTTCTTCATCTGAGAAATGCTTGGCGACATAGGAGCTCAAAAAATTCAAAGTGCTTTCCACCCGGTTAGCTTGGTTGCGATCTACCAAGATGTCGACCTGTCTGAAAAGCTCCTTGTGCTGCTCGTCAATCTTGGCTACGCCGGTCTCCAGAGACTTGGTCCAGATCATGGCTCCAACTCCTTTGTAAGCTTCAGGCTCACTTATAATTTTCGTTGCTTGCCCTTTGCCCTCGGGGTCCTCCGCCGGGTCCACCGGTCAGCTTCCGAGCGCCGTCCTCAATTTCTGGCTTTCAGAAAAAAGAGCCAGCGCGCCGCAGCCGACCAAAACGGGGTCTCGGGCGCCGACGACGCGGGGGCGGCCCGCCCCCGCGCCGGCTCAAAGAAATCCAGACAAGGCTGATTGGCAAACACAAGCCCAACCTCGGCCGAAACCCCAAGACGACAAATTATAACCATTACGCCTCCGGTCCGCAACAATGCTTCATTTTCTCCTGCGCGCCGTCGCCCTTGGGGACGGCGCCCGAAAGACACCGACGCCAGACGGTCCGTTCACGCCTTGCCCAATTTCTCTCTTTGCCCAATCTTTCGCCGCTCTCTTTCTCTCGTGCTCCCAAGGCGAACCGCTCCAATCGTCCGGCCCGTCAGCCACGTTCGGCGCCCACGCCCATCGGCCAGCCTGGCGGCCACGCCCGGCTTGGACCGGCGGCGCGGCGACTGGCCGGCCGCTCCGGCCAGCCGCGGCCGCGGATCTGGGGCGACGACCCCAGAATCTTCCAACCCATCTCTCCGGCGCCAGTTCGGCGGCGGCCGTCCCTCGCCCGTCCCTTGTCCGTCCCTTGTCCGCCCTCGCTCAGGAACTTGGCGCCGCCGCCCAGCAACGACGCCCCGAGAGTTGACGTCGCGTTCGCCCTATTCCGAGGCTGGCCTCCTCCGACCGCCTCAAGCCGCGCCGAACGGACGCCGGGGCGCCACGAGGTCGCCATGCCGACAAAAGGTCGGCGGAGGCGGCCAAAATCGATGAGGTCGCCGGGCCGGACGACCGTGAAGTCTAGGAAAAAAACAGAAACCCGAAGAAAAGCCTGGTTCGGCGCAAACGGCCTCGAGCGTGATCGACGAGGTTTCTTCCTCGTTGACTTGTTCAATGGCGAGGCTTGACGCGCCCAACCATTGAGTAAGGCGTCATTTTCAAAGGAAGGCGAGAGCCCTGCGCCGGTCGGAGCTCTGACAGCCGAAGCGCCACGGCCGTCAGGACACGTCCTTCGGCGTGTCCGCCATTCCTCCTGGAGCCAGCTTCCTCGGCCGAGCGCCGACGTCGCCCCGCGCGACCGCCAAGCCTTGCTTCCACGGAGACGGACCGAATCGGCCGACGACTTGAGCCGCCCCTCAGCTCGTCCCGACGTCGCCCTTGAAGACCAGCGCGACCAAAGGGCGGCCCGCGCCAGGCCAGCGACCGGCCTGGCGCCGCGGCAAACGCTGGCCGACAGGATTCGAAACGGCTCAAGCGGCCGTCTTGGCGCGGGGCCGCCAAGCCAACCGCAGATCAGGCGCCAGATCAGACCCCAGATCAAACCCCAGATCAAACCCCAGTCCTGGCGGCGGCCAAACGCGAAGTCGTCGCCTTTTTGAGCCAATCCAGACACCCGGCCTGGCCAAAAGAGCCAGCTCGGTCCTTGACGTTTGGCGGCCGCAACCGCAGCGGCCGGAGCCAGCGGCGGCCGGAGTCAGCGGCAGCCGGCGCCTCAGCGTCTGCCGCGGCAGCTGCAGGCGGCGCAGGAGACGGAACTCGTTGAGGCGACGCCGGCTCGGCTCGGCTCGGATCGGCTCAGGTCAGGTCAGGCCGGGCCAGGCCGGTTCGGGGACCGGACCCGATCGGCCCGGTTCCGACCGCGCGGAGGCTCAGGCGGCCCTCGACGGACCGGCCACGAAGCGATCCGACAGCCCGTGGCCGAGGCGCGAAACGTGCCCCGACCGGCTCCGGGGCGCTGGACAAGAAAAAAAGGCCTTGCTAAAATTAACCTCAGTCAACTCAGGCGACGACTTTCGGCCGGCGCTTGACGGCGATCCCCGGACACGCTCCGCCGCCGTCGAAGGCCGGCGGCGGCCGACCTCGGCCAGGCGACGCCGCCCGACCCCTTGCCGCCGCCTTTTTTCAAAGGATCTCCCATGACTCAGACCCTTTGGGCGCCCTGGCGCATGGATTACATTTTGCGAGACCGCTCCGCAGACCAAGGCGGCTGCTTTCTGTGCCTCCCCGCCGATCACCGCGGGCCGCTGCGCGAGCGCCTGGTGCTTTGCGCCGACGAGCTGACGCTGCTGATCATGAACCGCTTTCCCTACAACAACGGTCATCTCATGGCCGCTCCCCGCCGCCATGTGGCCAGCCTGTCCCTGACCTCCGAAGCCGAGCGCCTGGCCTTGACCAACCTCGTCGCGCGGGCCACGGAGGTTCTCGACCGCCTCATGAAGCCAGACGGCTACAACCTCGGCGTCAACCAGGGTCTGGCCGCCGGGGCCGGGGTGGAGGACCATCTGCATTTCCACGTCACCCCGCGTTGGCTGGGCGACGTCAACTACATGACCGCCTTGGGCGAGACCAGGGTGGTGCCCGAGCACCTGATGGCCACCTGGGAGCGGTTGGCCGGGCATTTCAGTTGACCCGCCGGCCGGCCAAGCCGAGCTCCAGGCCCGCCTCGCCCAAGACAGGCCTGACTCCGGCCCTGCGGCAATGGTTCGCGGCCAAGGAGTCCTGCCCCGACGCCGTGCTGTTTTTTCAGATGGGCGATTTTTACGAGCTCTTTTTCGACGACGCGACGACCTGCGCCCCCCTCCTCGATCTGACCCTCACCAGCCGCCAAAAATTGTCCGACGAGCCCGTGCCGCTGTGCGGCGTCCCGCTGTCCAGCGCCGAAGGCTACGTCACCCGCCTGGTCTCGCTGGGCTTCAAGGTGGCCGTCTGCGATCAAATCTCCTCCCCCGGACCCGGGGCGGGCTTGGCCGACCGGGCCGTTCGGCGCCTCGTCACGCCCGGCACGGTGGTCGAGGCTCAGGCCTCCGACCTGCCGCGCTGGCTGGCCGCCGCGGTCGCGGACGGCGGCGAATGGGCCCTGTGCGCCTTGGACCTGTCGGCCGGCGACTTTTTGGCCGGTCGCTGGGAGGAGGCCGAAGGCTTCCGCGCGGCTCTGAACAACCTCGAGCCGGCCGAGCTCCTCTTGCCCCGGCCGCCCGCCGACGACTCTTTCGGCGACCCTGTTGGCGACCCTTTGACCGAGCCTGGCGGCGAACCATTCGACAAACCCTCCGGAGAGCTTTTCGGCGAGCGCGCCGAAGAGCCCGGGGCCCTGGGCGCGCCAGGCGGGAAGCCGGCCGGAGCTCTCGCCGGGGAGCTCGACGCCAATCTCTCCGACAAGTCAGGCAAAAAATTCGCCCAAAGACGCGCCGCCGCCTCCGGAGATTTTCGCCAAACCTTGAGCGCCCTGGCCGCCCAGTGCGGGGCCTTCGTGTCGCTGCGGCCGCCCGAGGATTTCGACCCCGAAAAAGGCGCGGCCCTGCTGGCGGAGGTCTACGCCGACCGCCTCCCGGCCGTCCCCCTGACCGGCTGGCCTCTCCTCCAAGGCGCGGCCGGCGCCCTGCTGGCCTATTGCCGCGCCCTGCGCCCGGCGGCCGCCCCCCTGCCGGGTCGGCCGGAGCCGGAAAATCTCGCGCCCGCGCTGCCGGGCCTGCTGCCAGGCCCCTCGCCGTCCGGCGGGGCCCACGGCGGCCCCGGCGCGGCCGCCGGCTCCGTCGGCCCGGCCTTCAGCCTGGGCCACCTGGCCGAGCCGCGCCTTTTGTCCCAGCGCGAGTTCTTGGGCCTCGACGAGGCGGCCGTCCGCAACCTCGAGCTCTTCAAAAGCCTGCGCGACGGCGGACCTCACGGGACCTTGCTGAGCCTTTTGGATCTCACCGTCTCCCCCATGGGCGCCCGCCTCCTGCGGCAATGGCTGGCCCGGCCCCTGATGGACCGCGCCCGCATCGAAGAACGCCACCAGGCGGTCGAGGAGCTCCTCGCCGCCCCCCAAACCCGCCAGGAGCTCCAAGACCTCTTGGGCCGCTCGGGCGACTTGGAGCGCTCCTCGGGCCGCCTCGCCCTGGGCCGCGGCACGGTCCGCGATCTGGCCGCCCTGCGCGGCGCGCTGCGGCTGGCCCCCCAGATCCAAACCCTTTTGGCCGCCAGTCCCTCGACGCTCCTGGCCCGTCTGGGCCAAACCCTCGATCCGCTCCCTGGCCTCTTGGAGCGCCTGGAACGGTCGCTGGCCGACCCTCTTCCCTTGGGCGACCGCGAGGCGGCCCTCATCCGCCCCGGCCTCAGCCCCCGCCTCGACGAGCTGCGCGGCCTGGAAAGCGGCGGCCGCCGGCGCCTCGCCGAGCTGGAGACCAAAGAGCGCCGACGCACGGGCATCGGCAGCCTCAAAATCAGCTACAACAAGGTTTTTGGCTACTTCTTCGAGGTCACCCGCGCCAACCTCTCGGCCGTCCCGTCGGACTGGCGCCGCAAGCAGACCATCTCAGGGGGCGAGCGCTTCGTCACCGACGAGCTCAAGCTGTGGGAGGAAAAAATCCTCACCGCCGGCGAAAAGCGCGCCGTCCTCGAGGAGCGCCTCGTGGAACGCCTCAAATTTCACGCCGCCGCCCAGGCCCCTGGCGTCAAAACCCTGGCGGCCCTGCTGGCCGAGGCCGACGTGCTGGCCGCCCTGGCCGCCTGCGCCGAAAAGCGTCGCTGGACCAAGCCCGTCATCTCGGCCGACGATCTCATCGACGTCAAAGGCGGCCGGCACCCGGTCGTGGAGGCTTTTTTGCCCTCAGGCGAGCCTTTCGTGGAAAACGACGTCTTTTTGTCCCACCGCGAGCGCCTTTTGATCATCACCGGCCCCAACATGGCCGGCAAGTCCACCGTGCTGCGTCAAACCGCCCTGATGGTCGTGCTTTGCCAAATGGGCTCCTACGTGCCGGCGACCTCGGCCAAGCTTTCCATCCGCGACCAGGTTTTCACCCGCGTCGGGGCCTCCGACGATCTGGCGCGCGGCCAATCCACTTTCATGGTGGAAATGACCGAAACGGCCCGCATCCTCCAAAAGGCCACCTGCCGCAGCCTGATCGTGCTCGACGAGGTCGGAAGAGGCACCTCGACCTACGACGGGCTGGCCATCGCCTGGGCCGTGGCCGAGCATCTCCACGACCTCGGCGGCCGCGGCGCGGCCACCCTCTTCGCCACCCACTACCACGAGCTGATCGAGCTGGCGAAAATCAAGCCCCTGACCAGAAATTACAACGTCTCCGTCAAGCGCTGGGGCCAAGGCATCGTCTTTTTGCGCAAGCTCGCCCCCGGCGGCGTCAGCCGCAGCTACGGTCTCGACGTGGCCTCCTTGGCGGGCCTGCCGCCCGGCGTGATCAAAAGGGCCCGCGAGGTGCTGGCCGATCTGGGCCGCCAGGCCCCGCAAATCCGCAACACCCACCAGCGCGACAGCCTCTTCGCCCAAGCCGGCCTGGGCCAGGACGCGCCCGCCGCCTTGGTCCGCGAAATCTTGACCCTCAAGACCGAGGAGCTCACCCCCATGGCCGCCCTGAACCTCTTGTGCGAACTCAAGACCAGGGCCGCCGAGGTTCTCTCTTGACCCGAAACGCCAGCGCGCGTCCGGCGGCGCCGACGAGCGCCGCCCCGGCCTCAGGGCGCCCCGAGGCGCCCCGGACCTGCCGCCCGGCGACCCGGCCTTTTCAAAGGCGCCTGACGCCCCTGGCAATGCGGTCCCCCGCGGCCTCTTCGGCTCGCCGTCGGCCCCGGCTGGCGCGCTTGACTCTGCTGGCTTTGGCGGTCATCCTCTTCGCCGCGGCCTGGCCCGCGTCGGCGCTGCGGGCCGACGGCGAACTGGCCCGGGCCCGCGAAGCCCGCGAATCTTTTTTGGCTGACCAAGCCGGGCGCAAGCGAGCCGACTGGCTCCGGCTCATCGCCCAGTTCGAGCAAGCCGCCGCCGTCCAACCACGGCGCGAGCCGGCGGCCAAGGCCCGCTTCCTGGCCGCGGAGCTGGCCTTGACTTCCTTCGAAAAATTCGGGCAAAAAGCCGACGCCGCCCGCGCCGAAGCCTTGGCCCGAACGGCGGTCAGAAACTGCTCCCAGTGCGCCGACGCCCCCGCCGCCCTGATCGTCCTGGGGCGGGCCCTGTCGGCTCAAAACAAGCCTGACGAGGCCTACCGCGAACTTTTGAAGGTCGGGCTCAACTACGCCGACAGCCCGCAGGCCGCGGAAGCCGAACGGCTCATGAACGCCCTGTCGCCCGGCCGCCGGCCCGCCTCGTCAAGGGCAGGCGCGGTCGGCCGGCCCGGCCAAACTAGCTCGCAGGCGAGCTCGCAGGCGGCCTCTTCCTCAGCCGCCTCGGCTTCTTCCGGCGGCGGCCAGTCAGGCGAAGGCGCGGCCCAAATCAAGCCGCCAGCCAAGCCCCCAACCAAGCCCCCAACCAAGCCGTCAGACAAGGCTCAGGGCAAGCCTCCCGGCAAAGACCAGGCCAAGGACCAGGCCAAGGACCAGGCCAAAGACCAGGCCAAGGACCAGGCCAAGGCCAAGCCGCCGGCCCCCAAGCCCCCGGCCCCCAAGCCCCCGCCGGCCCGCGCCGACGGCTTGGCGCAAGTTCACGCCCTGACCTTGACCGACCACGGGGCTTTCAGCGAAATTGTCGCCTACCTCGACCGGCCGACCGCCTACGTCTACAACATGCTCCCGCCCCCGGCCGCCGGCGGCCGGTTCCGGGTCTACGTGGATTTTAGGGACGCCGTCCTGTGGGCGCGCGCCCCGACCAGGCTCGCCGCGCAAACCGCCCTCGTCAAGCTGGTCAAGGTCAGCCAGCTCGACGCCAAGACCGTGCGCCTGGTGGTCGATCTGCCCTGCGCCTGCCCCTACGCGCCGACGCTGCTTGACAATCCTCCGCGGCTGACGCTGCGGACGGCCAAGGAGACGGCCCAGCTGCCTCCCGCCGAGCCCGAGGCCCCGCCGCAGTCGCCCCCGGCGCCCCAGGCCGCCGCCGCCGCGTCGCCGCCGACCCGGCGCTCCAGGCCGCCCGCCCGCGGGCCTTCCGACTCCCTGGCCCGCCAGCTGGGGCTAAAAATTCGCCGGGTGATCATCGACCCTGGTCACGGCGGCAAAGACTCGGGGGCGGCGGGCCATAATTTAAAGGAAAAGGACATCGTCCTCAAGGTCGCCAAGCTCTTGGCCGCCAAGATCAAAAGTCGCCTCAAGCTGGAGGTCGTCCTGACCCGCTCGACCGACAAGTTCGTGACGCTGGAACGCCGGCCCAAGATCGCCGCCGACAACAAAGGCGATCTTTTCATCTCCATTCACGTCAACGCCAATGATTTGGCCAAAGTCGAAGGCCTCGAGACATACGTGCTGAACTTTTCAAGCGACCCGGCGGCCATGCGCGTGGCCGCCCGGGAAAACGCCCTGGCCGACAAGAACATGTCCGAGATGCAGGATCTGCTCCAGCAAATCGCCAAAAACACCAAGGCGGCCGAATCGCGCGTGCTGGCCGGGGCTCTGCACGCCGGCGCCCTCAACGCCCTGCGCGCCAAGCACAAGGTCCGCGATTTGGGCGTCAAGGAAGCCGTCTTCGTGGTGCTCGTCAACGTCGGCGTCCCGGCGGCCTTGGTGGAAATTGGCTTCGTCACCAACCAGGCCGAAGCCGCCCGCCTCGGCCAGGACGCCTACCTGGACCTCTTGGCCGAAGGGCTGGTCGACGGACTGAAGGCCTACATTGAAGGGCTGCCCAAATAGGCCGCCGGGCCGAGTTTTCGGCCCTTTTTTCGGCGAGCTCGAACGTCCGTCAATTTTGGGCCCCAGGCGGCCTCATCGGTCCGTTTGCGACGTCTGGGCCTCCTTAAACCTAACGTTAGTTAGTATTCAGGGTTATTGTGAATTTTTGAGGCGTTAGGTCAAAATTTTCTCGTCTCTGCGCGGCCGCGATCTGCATCTTGTGCCGAACAATCCGCCAGACCGCTTGATTTGCCGCGGAGCTCGCGTCCAAAAAATCGGCTGGCGGCCAAGACCCAGAGCCGGTCAGTCGCGTCCCGTCGGGAGCGCGACCAGCGGGACGGCCGAAAAAGCTCGGCGAAACAGGCCGCCATCACGTCGGCTGAGGCCGGCTGGCAGTTTTATTAGTAATTTCTCTATGTTGAACGCAAACGACGGCTGGACGCCGGCCGACAACACAAGCCGGGGCCTGAAGACGACCGGCCAGGGTCCAGCCCAAATGTTCGTTGGCAAAGGTTTTTTTTAAAATTATTGAGGACTTGGACAAAGATTCCGCGAACTCGTCATTGCGGCCCGAAGAGGTCGACGGCGCGGCCGGCTCGGCGAACGACCGGGCCGTGCGCCAATATATTCTGGCGAAACAGGCGGTTAGACCGCGACAAAGCCAGGGCCGGAACGTGATGAGCCCGACCTCGGGCCGGACTTGGGGTCGGACTCGGGGCCGGGCTTGGCCCTGTGGGAGGCCGAGCGGGGGCGCCAGGCTGGGCGCCGGCCGAAAAATTCAATTGTCGATATCGGCGGTTGCGCCCCGGCTCTTTTCGGTCCTTTCAAGCTTTGCTATACTGTACGTAACGTGACGGCCGCAAGCTGTCGCTGACTATATAGTTGACCATTGTCTGAGGATTCGATTCCGCCAGTTATCTGGTCTTGGCCTTATACCAATTGGAACGCCGCCCTGATCTAGGCCAGATCAGGGCGTTTTTTTGGACAAAACGGTTGGCCGACGGCGGTCCGGAGCTGGCGGCGGTCGAGTTCCGTCCCCGGACCTTTGCGTCCCAGGCGCAATCAAAGCCAGCATGGCGGCTGCTTCGCCCGGCTTGCCGGCGGGTCAAAAACCATGCCGCAAGCAAGGGCAGCCAACCTGAAGGGCGGCAAAAGGCGGACGACGACTTTCAGCCTCGTTTTGAGCCTAATTATATTTTACAACTTAACAATTATCGATCCGAGGGAGTCAAGTACCTAATAGAAATTTTAAAGCTATTTTCAGCCATTAAAGCTACAAAAATCAATTGATGATAGTTGTATCGTTTTACAAACTTTTAGAATCCTTTGAAGAATCTAAAAAAGTCAAACGGCTGGAGACTGGCGACAAGAGGGCCCTGACCGGCCGAGACGGCCAAATGCAGCCCGGCGACCAGCGTCCGCGTGCCGTGACGGCCCTGCGCGCGGCCATGCCGAGCCCCGGCGCCGCCCGGCCACGGGCCTGCAACGGGCCAAGAAACGCTGGCCGCCCGGTGCGGGGCCGGGCGCGCAGACGTCACCCGTCGCCCGGCCGTCGACGTCCAAGTCATGACATTTGAGACCAAACTTATCTATTTAAGGCAATTAAATAATTTTACTCAATAATATTAATAATTTTTTATATTATTATATCAGTATTTAGGCGGAACTCGACGCAGCGGCGTAAAAAAGGCGTCCAAGGACCGCCGCCTGGAGGAACGGCCAGTTCAAGGACGCCTGACGCCTAGTCTGGTCGGGGTCCTGAACGTTTTAGCGGCGGGGCAGGCCGTGTTGGCCTGTGGAGGATTGGGCGCCCAGGGCCCGCCGATGAAGCAGGAACCCGCCGAAGAGGGAGGGCCTTCGCTCCGCAACCTCCGTAGGAATCCTCTGACTTTAGTCAGGGGAGGATGTCAACGCGTCAATTGGGTCGACGCCCGAGGACGGCGGCTGTCGCCGCCGAGTGTTCATGCTTGAGCCCTAACTTTTCGAGCCAGCTATAAGATACGGAACCGCCACACTTAGTCATTTTCAGGACTTGGAGCAGAATCATCAGTCAAACACCGAAGACATCTCGGCGATAGAAAAACCTTCCTTAACAGATCGTAAATTATAATAAACTACCGACGATAAAGTTAAAGTAAAAGCAGTTGGCCAGATGTCAAAAATTATATATACAATGAATTTAGCCCAGAAAATAGCAAATCCTCCTTCTATCAATAGGACACCCGCTTGCAAAAATATCGTAAATACAACTTTTAATATTAATGGTGCTAAAATAGCAAAAAAAATCTTTAATCTATTATTTTTTGTTAAATTATAGGACCGAGTGAGACTATCAAGAGGACCTATGCCTTCAAGTGCGCAAGCTGGGACTGAAGTAAAAATTGAAACAATAAACCAAAACATCAAGAATATCATCAGAAAAATAATAATAAAAATACTTAAGCCCATACTTTCTATGCCTCTGCCGTTGAACCCGAGAGCCGACAAGACGATCATGCACAAGATGAGGATGGCTCCGATGCACAAGCCGCCCAGCGCCATTTGGCCCAGCAAGTTGGGCAGTTTGGACAAGCCCAGGCCCAGGCACTGGCCGAAGGAGACTTCCTCGTCCTGGAGGCTCCCAAAAACCGCCAAGGCCACGGCGGCCGCCATGCAGACCAGAAGCACCGGTTGGAGCAGGCCCAACAGAGCCATCACGCCGGACGTCATGATCGTGGCGCTGGGGTCGTCGCTGGGGCTCAGATCGCCGATCAGACCGTACATGACGACTTGGGGGAGGTAGGACAACAAGGTCAAACCTAATATTAAACCTAAGTTGGCGCGTAAGAGCTCCCAAGTCAGGCCGAGCGTCTGCCTAACCCTCAATTTTTCCTCAACAAAATCCCCAGAATCGAAGCTTCCGCCAGGGGTTGAGGTTGAACCAGGGCCAAAATTTGGCGAAGTAGGCGTCGTTTTCTCTAAATTCATAATTATGATCCTTAAAAATAGTTTTTATTACCAATAAAAACTTTTAAATGCCAATAATAATTTATATAGTTTTTTTATTTTTTTATCTTCGGCTGGATCCTCAACTTTTCAGGCGGCGCGGCGGGTGGGGCCTAATTCTCGCTGGCCCTGTCGCTTGACGCGAGGACCACAGCTGACGCGTGACTTTAAGCTTGGTTAAAGCTCATATCAAACACTTTAACATCCCCTTGCGGCGTCAAAAAAATTAACTGATCTGTCGTCAAATTCTCGTCCAAACACCGAATAAAGGGTTAAATCTCCCAATCGTCGACCTATCGTCTAGCTAGTTCCATCATAAAGTAATATTATTGATCTTTTAAATACTTAATTTTTAATATCATTATATAAATCAACCTTAATATATTAAGCCGTTGTATTTAGTTATTTTCTTGACTTAAAACGTGCTCATCAGTCAAAAAATGGAGATATCCGACAATTAAAAACATTCTTTGGTGGATCTTAAATCATAATACACTATAAATAATAAAGTTAGATAAAATGTTGCCAAGCGTCAAAAAAATATATATAGTATATTACCCAATGAAATAGAGACTTTGTCATTTATAAATATGATATTTTTTCGTAAAATTTTGCAAAGATTATTCTTAATACTAAAGATATCAAAATAGCTAAAAAATATTAATTGGGGTATTTTTCGTTAAATTATAAGGTCTAATGAGGCTATCGAGGAGCTTAAACTCTCAACCGCATAAATTATAATTAAAGTAAAAATTTATATTATAAACCAAAATAAAAATACTATAAATAAAAATTATTATAAAATACCTGAACTCAAATCATCTATGCCCGGGTTCTGACATCAATAGCCGGCACGACGATCCGTCTACGATGATGACGCCCAAAAAACACAAGCCGACCAGCGCCATTTGCCCCAGCAAGTTGGGCAATTTGGACAAGCCCTGGCCGAAGCTGACTTTAGTTTCCGAAAAAACGCCACGGCCACGGCGGACGCCATGCCGGCCAGAAGCGCCGGTTGGAGCAGGCCCGGCAGGATTGTCGCGCTGGTCGTCAAGGCCTGTCTGCCGGGGTCGACGCTGAAGCCCGGATCGCCGATCAGCCCATGCAAGACGACTTGGGGGAGGCAGGACAGCAGGGTCAAACCTAACCTAAATTGGCGTGCAAAAGCTCCCAGGTCAGGACGAGCGTCCGCCTAAATTTTAATTTTTCTCCATGAAATCATCCTGTTCAACTCTTCGTCAGGGCCTATAGTATTAACCATCTTAACCAAATATTGGAGCCAATATTTTGTTAAAAAATTAATAATTAACCGATGCATCATTCCAAAGTAACGTTGAAAATATTCTATTATTTACCAAACAAAATGACATGACGTCGATAAAGCCGACAACTGTTACGCCGATCATCACGATTTGACCATAATAACTCTTTATTTTCTGATGAACAGAGACTAAAACAGCAATTAAAAATCGACTTCTTCGGTCTGCAGAGCCGGAAATCATTTAAAACAAAGGCCACCATGGGCTCGTCATGAGCTCGTCATGAGGGCCCTCTCGGCGGCCGCCAAGGCGGCGCCGGCCAAACGCCGTTTAGCCGCCGTTGCTCAAAGGCGTAATGGAGAGCCGCCGCCGGCGCCGTCGGCTTGAGGCCCAGGCCCAAATATAGGGCCAAGGCCGGCAGGTTCCAGGCGGCCGTCTCGGCCTGGAGGGTTTTGGCGCCCAGGCTCAGAGCCGCCCGGACGATCTCGGCGAGCAGCAGTCGGCCCAAGCCTTCGCCTCGGCGGCCTTCGGCCACGTGCAAAACGGTCAGTTCGGCCGCCGACTCGCGCAACGTGACCAGGGCCAGGCCGACCGGACGTCCGGAACGATCTTCGGTCAGCCTAAGGGCCGGCGCGCCGGCCGCGATTTCGCGGGCGGCCACGGCTCGCCAGAGCTTGGGCTGAAAACTCGGCGACAGGAAGGGGCCGTGCAGCAGATGCCCGTCGTAGAACAGCGGCCCCAGCTCGTCGAGCCACGCCGAATCGTCGAGCTCGGGCCGCTCCAGGCTCAGCCCGAAGCCCCGTTGAAAAGGGAATTCGGGGAGCCCGGCGGCCTTCAGCGGCCCGGCCAGCCGGGCGGTCAGCTCGGCCAGCCGGAAGCCTTTCTCCAGAAAGCCCCGCAGCACGGCCGGATCCTGGGCCGTCTTGAGGGACAAAAAGGCCGCGCCTTGGGCCTCGGCCGACTCGACGGCCTTGGCGGCCAGAATCGAGGAGCAGCGGGCGCGCTCCGCCGGGTCCGGCTCCACCAAATAGGGCCCCTGCAGCCGCAGCGAAGGCGTCCCCAAAATGGCCGCCTCCAGCGGCTGAGGCCGCATGAGCAGCAGCCCGCGGGCCGGATGGGCGTCATCGACCCACAGGGCCTCGGCCTGGTCGTCGGCCACGGCTCGGGCCGCGGCCATGATGTCCGCCGGTTCGAGCGCCTCGGTCCACAGCGAGAAGGGCGGCGGCAGGCGCCGCTGCTCTCGGGACAGCAAAGTCAGGGTGGCCGCCAGAATGCGGGCGGCGGCCTGGGTCACGACGCGTCCGCCGCCGAGACCGCCGGTTCGCCGATCGGCAGGCTCGCCTGTTTTTTGAAAAAATCGTACTTGTCGGTGTTGTGAAAGCAGGCGCGGCACACCGGACTGGCTTGATGGCCCAAGGCCCGGCCCACCAGCTCGCGCTGGGCCTCCATTCGCGGGCTGCGCCAGGCCTGGGCCAGGCTCATTTCACCAAAGCGGCCGATGGTGTGCTCGGGGCGATCCTGGGAGTCCTGGCCGCAAAACTGGATGGTCCCGTCGTATTTGATCTCCAAGGCCAAAAAGACGTCCACGCACCGCCCGCGCCTGAGCCCCGAGGACTGCTCGCCGAGCAATGGCCGCACCCGGTCGAGGCCGGCGACGAAGTTGAGGTTGGTCAGATCCACGGCCACCTTGTCGACCAGCTTGAGCCAGCGCGCGGCGAAGGCGTTGGCGTCGGCCTCCTCGAGCTCCCGAGCCAGAGCCGAGGTCAAAAGGCTCAAAAAGGGCCTTTTGCGGCGCCCGCGCCGCTCGGCGGCCAGCGCCACGCGGCTTTCGAGCCTCGCGAAGTCCGCCCCGACCCGGTTGCGCTCATATTGGGCCGGGGTCAGACCTTGCAGAGAAAACTGCAGGTCGTCGACCTCCAGCTCGACGAACAAATCCATGAGCTCGGCGGTCAAGGTCAAGCCGTTGGTGTAGATTTTCAAGCCCAGGCCCTTGGTCTTGGCCAGGGCGGCCAAACGGCCTATTTCGGGATGCAGCAACGGCTCGCCCCAGCCGGTGAAGCGCACGGCCGCGCCGGGGTGGGCGGCCGCCTCGTCGAAAATGGCCTCGGCCAGGGTTGGAGACAGACGCCCCAAGGGCCGGGCGGACAGTTGACGGGAGCAGAAAAGGCAGTCCAGATTGCAGACGTTGGTCGGTTCGACGTTGAGCCAAAAGGGAAAGCTTCGGGGAGGATCGTAGCGCTCCAACCACTCGGGGGAGCGAAAAATGTAGCCGAAGGGATCGCTCTCAGCCCCGTCGCGGTAGAACAGCACGGCGTCTCCCTCCAGCTTCGCGGCGGTTTCGCGGCGGTTTCGCAGCGGGGGCGGCCCCCGAGCCTCGGTCAGGGACGGTCGCGGCCGCTCTTCGGGCTCGAAAAAAACTCCGGCCAGCCAAGCGGCGTCGGCCTACGGCGACGAAAAAAGCCGCGCGAGCCGCCGCAAGCGCTCTGGGGCTTCAAGCGCCAACTGGCCCATCGTAGCCCAGCTACGGCTTGAAATCAAGCCGTCTGGGGAGTTCGAGCTTTCGCTTGCCGCTGACGAGGGAGGACAGCCTGACGCCAGCTCGTCAGGCCGCTTCGCTCGCGCGGCCGACCAAATTCCGCGGCTCCGCGACGCGTCCGCCTTGAAGGCCGCGCTTCTCGGCGCCGACGGGTCTTGCCTGCCCTTTGCAGGCGGCCATGCCGCACGTTTCCTCTCGCCGTCAATGAGTGGCCGATTTTTCCTGGCCTCGCTTCCGCAACTGCGGACGGCTCCAAGTTTTTGGCTGTGACCGGACGGCGACGTTCCCTTTTCAAGCCGGCATACACCTCCTGAGGCCCGGCCTCGAGGCGCGGCCAAAGCAGCGGAGCCGGCCGACGCGCGCCGTCTTCGCGTCGCCTGCGGCCCGGCGCCGTGGGCTCGGCGCTTATGCGGCGTCAAGCTCATGGCTCGACAGGCGGCGGCCAGCAAAGCCTAGGGCTCTTCGCGCCTTCCTGAGAACCCTGACTTCACCCTCGTGAGAACCCTTACCTCGAATGATCAAGCCGAGGTCCGTCCGTCATCGCCTCGCACGGGTTCGCTCGCGACATTGGAGCTCGACGCCAGGCGCCCCCAAGCACGGCGAAGCTGAGGCGCTTGAAAATAATATAGTCGCCCTTGCAAAAGGGCCTATCTACCCGGAATGGCAGGATAAATCCTGTGAAATGGCCCCTCTGGACTCGCATTCTCGACTGGCAATCTAAGTCCTTGTAATCACTGGGAAAGGGTCCAATCACCG
>JAISZC010000003.1 GCA_031269485.1 Deltaproteobacteria bacterium | reverse complement strand
GCGGGCCTTGAGCCCTACGTCAACCTGGCCTGGCAGAACACTGCGCTGAATTCCTTCGAAGAGTCGGGACAGCTGTTCTCCCTGAGAGCCCGGAAAAGCGGCGCGGACAATTTCCGCTCCAATCTGGGGCTCAGGGCCAGGGTTCAGTTAAGCGACAAGGTCAGCCTGAACGGTTCCCTGGGCTGGGAGCATTCCTACGGCGCCGTCCGGCCCGAGACGATCGTGGCTTTCAGCGACAGCGGCGGCTTCTTTAAAACTCAGGGCGCCGCCGCCGACCGGAACGCCGTCACGCCCGAAGTCGGCCTGACGGTGAACCTGACCGAGTCCGCTGCCCTGCAGGCGGTCTACAACGGCTCTGTTGGCAAACATTCGCGGAGTCACGCCGGAACGGCGGTTTTTTCATGCTCCTGGTAGTGGGCGCAGGGCCCGGACAAGGCGGCGGGGGCTTGCCCTGCCGCCTTTTTTTCTGTGTGCCCACATGGGCCAGAAAGGTAAAATGTCCGCTCCGGGCTTCCACCGACGTGGTGGAGGCGGCGGCAGGAACCAGGAGAAAAGCGTCAAAATTTTCTCTTAATGACATTTTTTCTATCACTACAAGATAATTTCTACCTATTTAGTCGCCAATGCAAAATGATTTTTTTGGGGCTCGAAAAAAAAGAAAAAAACAGCGGTTCTTCGGAAATTTTTTTTGGAATTTATGTATATTTAATTAAATGACAGTTTTATGATAAATTTATCCTATCACCACAGCATATTCAAATGTGGTTTTATTAAAAGCCAATTATTTTACTAATACAATAGGACACATCCTTTCATAAATTAAGTTCTTATAATTAAGTTCTTAAAAATTCAAATAAAGGTTTAGGAGCTGGTCGTTTTATTTTAACTTAATGACTTGTTATTTTTTTATTTTTCCGTTTTCTACGATAATTCAGTCTACTCAACTTCCTAGATAGCTTTTTTATATTTTGTTGAATATTTTCTCAAATATGATGCTGATGTAGAGAAAATAGGATTTATTATGTCACCAAGTTCTCCGTGAAGATAATTAATGTCTAATTTAAAATCATTTTTGATCTTAAATAATAGATTATTCGATTAAAATTAGTTTTTTACTATAAATTTTTGGCGATAAGCACTTATTTACCATTCTTTAATTGCTATTTAATCGCTTAATTAAAATAAATATTGAAATTTTATTAATCTTATCATTAAACGAATATTTTTTAGGACGATCTATATTTTAAATTAAAATTATATAAAATAGCTCTAAATTATTCCAATATTCTTTGCTAAAATATAAATTTAGTCACGCGAATCAAGATCTTTAAAAACACATTATTTATTTATATCCAGAACATTATGCAAAATAAATAATTTATTATCAATAAGTTGGTAAATATTGGCCTCAAATTTCCCACAGTTGAACAGCTACGGCCCGTATGACAGCTATAGATTCCAAGATAACGACATTGCACCAGATAAATAGGCGTATCAAGTAAAATATATCCTCAAAAAAATATTTATTTTCTTATAATCTAAAGATATTGGTATGGAAATTGTCATAAAGACCGTTGGCATACAAATGGCTTAACCGTTCTGGTGAAGGCCCTTTTCGAAAAAATGAGATAAAATTGAACAGGCAGACATTGTCAATATGTCCTATTGCTACCTGTCCAGGGCGGTTTTCGGGGCTGATGGAGGCCAGGCTCAGGCCGTTGCCGACCATTGGACCCTTTCTCCGTGATTACAAGGACTTAGGTTGCCAGTCGAGAAGGCGAGTCCAGAGGGGCCATTTCACAGAGTTTATCCTGCCATTCCGGGTAGATAGGCCCTTTTGCCGGCGCGACTAAGTAGGGTACGGCCTCATAAAATTAAAATGTTAAACTAACAAATAGCTAAGCATATCGCAAATGACAGCCATTTGCATGTTCTAGTGCCCTGCCCGCCATTAGGGCCGCTTTGGCTCGTCCCAATTCCGGCCTGGTCCCGCCGCCCTGGCCTTGGGAACCATTTGCCTTGGGAACCACTGGCATTTGACGGCCTCAATGGTGGCCCGGCCCTCCAAAGCGCCTCTGCCCTCCACATTGGCTGACAGTCGCCGACATTAAGCCAATCTATATCCAAAATTGCTAATTTATTTCTCTCGCCTGACAACGCGTTGTGATCAAAATGGCACGGCAATATTTGATAAGTGTTTAAAAATCTAGGTTATGGCCAAAATAATCAAGATTTGACGTCTATTATTCAGAAATTATTTTAGTCGTAGAGCTAAGGGGGTTTTTGCGCCTCGATCAATATTTCGCAGCGCCGGCGCCGCCGTCAGCCCCCCAAGCCCCCTCCGGCCTTCAGCCCGGCCCCAGCGCGCCCCGCCGCCCCAGGGCCAAGACCGCCTTGGCGCACAGCGCCAGCACGGGCAGCTCCACCAAGGGGCCGATGACCAGCGCCAAGGCCGCCAGGGGCCGGTCGGGAAAGGCGCTCACGGCCACGGCCAGGGCCACGGGCGAATTTCTGGCCAGAGTGGTGAATATGAGGCTGACCGCCTGGGGCCGGGCCAGGCCCGACAGGCGGGCCGACGTCGTCGAAACCGCCAGGCTGACGAGAAAGAACAGCAGCACCGGCGGCAGCAAGGCCCAAAAAACGTCGAGACGGTCGAGGATGTGACGGCCCTCGCCGGCGAACATGCAGACCACGGCCAGCTGAAGATACAGCATGCGTTTGGAGGCCGCCAGGCGATCGACGGCTTGGCCGACGGCAGGCCAGACGGACGGGCCGCGGGCGTCCGGCCGCTCGACGAGACGCCTCAAGAGCCGGGCCGCCGCCAGCGGGGCGAAGAGCACTGGAACCACGGCCCAGAGCAGCCCCCAGGCGCCGATGTCGCGGCCCAGCCCGCCGAAAATTTTGAGCAAAAACGGCATCAGGGCCAATTGGGCCAAAAGATTGATCGGCAAGATCGAGGCCGACAAGGACGTGTCGCCTTTGGCCAGGGCCGTGAAAACCAGATACCAGTCCGTGCAGGGGGTTATCAGCAGCATGACGAAGCCCAAGCTGAGGTCGGGCTGATCGGCCAAAAAGGCGGCGGCCAGCAGCCAGCCCAGGATGGGGATCCAGACGAAGTTCAGCGTCAGCGAGACGGCCGCGAACTTGACGTTGAGCAAGCCTTTTTTGAGATTTTTCAGCGGCGTTTCCCAAAAAACCCCGAAGAGCATGAGGATAAGCAAAGGCTGGACCAAAAAACCCAAAAAGGGCCCCCAGGGCGTCAAGCGTCCCAGCGCGAGCCCCAAGCCGGCGGCCAGGGCCAAAAGAACCGGCTCGAGCTTGTCGAGAAGAGTCACGTCCACCTCGTTTTTTCAGGGGCCGTCGGACGTTTGCCCGCTTGGCGGGCCGCCGGCCTCGGCGGCCGAACGGCCTCGGCGGCCGAACGGCCTGGCGGCCGAAAGGTCCGATCGCGAAATTCGGCGATCTGCCGGCCCGCGACTTTTCGGCCCGCGGAGCGGCCGCCTCGACATTTTTTTGGGCGGCTCGCCGGCGACGCCCGGAAGTCGTTGGTCTTGGCGAACGTCGCTTGGCCTCCGCGGAGCGTTTGGCGTAAAATTTAGTTAAATCAAGCAGTTGCCTTAAAGCCTCGCCAATCTGGCGCTCAAGCGGGCGACGGCCGAAAAGAATTGATCTGGCGGCCAGTTGTCGGCGCCCGTCGAGCCGGGCCGAGCCGGGTCAGGCTGGCTGGCTCGGCCATAAACATCATAAAAATTGGGCTGTTGCCTCAAGCCCAGTCGCTGCGCCGTTTGGCGTCGAAACAAAAAAAGATTACAGTTTTCGGCTATTTGCCGGCGAGCGGCCGGCTGGCGGCCAGGCGCCGGGCGGCTGGCCAGTTCGGGGCGGACCAGCCGTCGCCGGCCGACGGGCCTGCGCTGGCTGGACTTGCGGGTTCGGCCCGGAGCGCGAGGCGGACGGCCGCGCGGCCGGGGCGTCACCGAGAGCCAGTTTTAGGGGTTTTTTCAGTCAAATCGGCGTATTGGCTTCAACGTGCCCTGGAGACTGATTTTGTCCCCTCGGGCCAAATTTTTTTCGTCCCTCTGCCGAGCATTAAGTGTCAAGTTTTTTTCAAAAAATTAACCGGCGCCCCCCAAAGCGGGCCCCAAAAAAAACGCCAGCTCAAAGCCGCGCCAATTAAAGGCTTTAGCGGATCAAGCCTGGGAAACATAGCTCCGGCCGGGGTTTCGGCCGGCTTGACAAGTCGAAGCCGGACTGATATTAAACAGCGAAGCATTTGAGGCCAGCCGTCGCCAGCAGGCGACGGCCTTCGTCAACCATTGGGACGCGCGTGGGGCTTCCGAAGGCGGACCGCCGGCCGGAAGGCGCGCGAAGTGAGCATGAAACCATTACCGACCAGATTGGCCGCCTTGCGGCTTCACTTCGGCTTGGCCTTGGTCGCCTTGGGGCTAGCCTCCACGGTGGCCTGGGTGGAGCATCAGGCCCGCCAAGCCGCGGCCCAAGCCAAGCCCGGCGACTTCCTCCCGACGGCCGACGCGCCCGCCTCCGTGGCGGCGACTTCCGAAGCCCTCGCTCCCCGCCTCGACCTGCTGGACAAAGTCAAGAACCGCGCCCCCGGCAAGCCGGCCTTCGACAAAAAGGCCGACGCCTACGAAGCCTTGATCCTCAAGGCCGCCCAAGAGCACGAAGTCTCTCCGGCGCTGGTCAAGGCCGTCATTCAGGCCGAATCGACCTTCAACGCCTCCGCCGTCTCCTCGCAAGGCGCCGTGGGCCTCATGCAGGTGCTGCCGAGCACGGCCAGGAGCATGGGCTTCACCAGCCCTCACGAGCCCGGCCAAAACATCCGCGCCGGGGTCCGCTATCTCAAAACCTTGCTGCGGGAGTTCGGGGACGACGAGTATCTGGCCCTGGCCGCCTACAACTGCGGCCCCGACGCCATCAGGCGCTACGGCAACCAGATGCCGCCTTTTTCCCAAACCAGGTCCTTCGTGGCCAAGGTCATGGAATATTACCGCTCCAACATCGACACCTGACGGCCTTCGGCCGCTCGGCGGCGCCGCGGCCAAAGGAGCTTTGCGCTTGTCCGCTGACGTTTTCGGCCGGACTCTGGCGGCCGCCGCGGTCCTTTTGGCTTCGCTGTGCGCCTCGCCTCTGGCGGCCCAGGAGGTCTGGCTCGAGCCCGTGGTCATCTCCCCGCGGCAGCTGATGGAGGCCTACCTCAACGACTTCCATGCCGCCGACGCCCGTTACACGGGCCGGCTGCTGGTCGTCACCGGACGCATCAAGTCCGTCTTTCCGCCCGATCAGACCTACCGCGTCCATCCCTATCCCTTCATGACCATTGATTCGGGTCCGTACCAGCCTATCATCGTCTACTTGTGGAATTGGGAGGCCGACGCCGTCAAAACGGTCCGCCCCGGCCGCACCACCACGGTCATGGGCTTTTGCCAAGGGGTCACGCCTCAGCTGAGCCTGACCGACGCCTGCCTGCATCCGGGCGGCTGCGGAGGGCCGGTGGCCGATTTTTACGGGCCATATTTCAGGTTGCCGCCCACGCCGCCTCGTCAGAGACGGCAGCCTTCGGACATTTTCGGCGGCTGAGGCGGGTTGAAGGCGGGAGAGATTCGGCGGCTCGTCAAACCACCCGGCTGAGGTTGCGGGCGCGGCCGATCTCCATGTTGGCCGCCTCCCGCAAATTTTTTTCCTGAATGAACTGCGCCTGGGAGGCCATGTGATCCGAGACCTCGCGGCGCAGCGCGCCCAGATGACGATCGGTCGCCGAGGCCATTTTGACCTGGGCCAAGCCGGTGGCGACGGTCAGTTCGGCGGAGCTGGCGTTGTCGCTCATGCGCCCTCCTTATCATTTTTACTTCTGACGCCAAACATTTTTTATATAATGTTATAAAAAATGCCGAAATTGATTTTTGCCAGGCTGAAAATTGGGCGAAAAATGGCCGCTCCTCGGCTGTCGGCCGGGCGCCAGTCCAGTGTAGCTCAGGTCCGTCAAATTTGAAAGAAGCAAAGAATGCCGTCGAGATTGTGGAGCCGGTTCAGCGTTTCCGGATTGGTCCCGGTCAGCTGCGCCTTGAGCGCGTTGAGCAGATCGCCGGCGGCGTCGACGTCGTCCAGGGACGGCAGCTGACAGGCCAGGCGGTTTTCCCCGGCGATTTTGGCGATCTGCGTCGGCGGCTTGGGGCTTCGGGCCAGCTGGGCGGCGAAGTCCATCGTCCGAGACGGCCTCGTCGCGGCCGGGCCTTGGCGAACGCCGTCCGGCGGCGGGGAGAAAGGCAGTATTTTCATAAAAATCACCTGCAGGGGCTAAAAAGGCGCTTAGCCCGGCGATCAATCTGTTGCCGCCCGGCGAGCTTCGGGCGGGCCGGGGCGGGAGACGTCGGTCCGTCCCGCGCGGCGGCCGGACGGATTTCAAGCTTCCTATGGAGCGTATCGGCTTTCTGGAGGGAAATCTTGAGGGTTTTTTCAGGTCAAGCTGAAGTTTTTTTCGAAACAAGTTCAACTGCCCGCGCCGCCGAGGTTTTTTTTGCGGGTTTTCGGGGCTCGCCAAGCGGCCGGCTCAGGTCAGCAGCTCGGCGGGGTTGAGGCCGAATTCCGAGGGGTGAAAGCAGCGCGCCACGTTGCGCAAGAAACGGCCGTCGGCGCCTTTTTCGGTCAAGTCGATCGACTCGCCGCGGATGAGCTCTTCGTTTTCGAAGGCCAGCAGCAGGCACTGCGGCCGGGCCTGCGTCGCCCCCTGCGGGGTTTGGGAGACCATGGCCACCTCTTGGGTGTCGAGGAGCAAGAGCGTGCCCACCGGGTAGATGCCGATCATGTTCACGAAGACCTTCAGCAGCAAGGTGTCGAGCTCGGTGCCCGACAGTTTGAGCATGATGTTCAGAGCCTCGTCGGGGCTGATGGGCACCGGCCGGTAGGAGCGGCTGGAAGTCAGCGCGTCGTAATGATCGGCGATGGCCACGATGCGTCCGAAGAGCGACAGCGGCGAGGCCCGCTGAGTCTTGGGATAGCCGCCGAGATTCACCCCCAGATGGTGCTCCATGGGGGCCACCATCAGCTTGCATTTCAGGTTGTGGTCGACGTTGAGGCGCAAAATCCGTAAAACACTGTGTAAAGAGTGGTTTTTAACCACTTCATACTCTTCAGGGGTAAATTTAGAAGTTTTACGGATTAATTCAATGGGAATGTCGACTTTGCCCAAATCGTGAAAAAGAGCGCTTAAGCCCAAAGTCATGATCTGGACCTTGCCCAGGCCCAGCCTTTTGCCGAGGCACATCGACAAGATGGCCACGTTGACGCTGTGGGTGCAGGTGTAGTCGTCGTAATCGCGGATGGTCGACAGGCTCAGCAGCAGATTTTCGTTCTTGGTAAGGCCTTCCACCATGTCCTGGACCACTCGACGCGTTTTGGAGAGCTTGGTCGAGCCGCCTTCGTCGAGCTGGCCGTTGAGGTTCGTCACCTCGGACAAGGCCCGCGAATATGACTTGCGGTCCTTGAGGGCCATCGCCCTGACGTCGGGGTCCCATAAAATCGGCCGGCTCTGGCCGGTGCCGTCGTCGGCGAGATCCAGGGCGATCTTGAAATCCTGATCGATCACGGGCGTCGCCCAGTTCGACGCCAGCTTGGCGGCCAGCCAGGCGCCTGGCTCCTTTTGGCCGGCGCATTGGTTGACGGCCTGAAAAAGCTCGATGATTTGGGCGTTGACGAGGTTGTCGACCTTGGCGAAGCTGTAGCCGAAAAAGCCGCGGGCCTCCAAAAACTCGACAAGCTTGGCGGCGGTCGCCATCACGGTCTGGCTGAGGACGAGGCGGCGGTTGTTGAGGAAGACGCGGCCGCGGTGGGCGCGGAAGACGACGATCTCGCTCTCCTGCCAGAGCGTTTGCAAACATTGGCGGAAAGCGGCCAAATTTTCGACGAGGATTTTGTTGTTGTGCTGATGGATTTTGATCAGCTGAGGCAGCCTCAGCAACGACATCGTCAGCACTTCGGCCGGCTTAAAAGCTTGGGCGGCGGGTTTGGGAGCGTTCACGAGCTGAGTTCCTTGAAAACTTTTTCGCCTTCCTGACAGGCTTGACGGATGTTTCGAAAAGAGCTCTTGGCCGCACGGGCCAAAATGCTTTGAGCCTCGGAGGAGCTGGTCATCGATATCAAGGCCAGAGCCGCGCCCAGACGGTGGGAGTCGGTGGAGCGGCTCAAAATGGACTTGAAATCCTTGTGCAGCAGCACTTCACCCAAGAAAGGCAGGGCCGACTCCCCGGCGCACAGGCCGTAGGTGCGGTAACAGTCCAAAAGGCCGGGATCGACGCTGTTGCGGTCGTTTTGATAAGCTTCCTGCAGATGCTTCTCCAAATTGGCGGCCGCGGCGCGGTTTTTGCAGAGGATCATGCCCGACCTGACCACCTTCTGCACCGTGGGGTCGGGATCCAGCACCAGCGCCGGGCAAAACTGCTCGAAGGCCGCGCGGGCATGGTCCAAAAGGGCCTTGGCCGCGGCGCCGCGCACGACCGGCGACTTGTGCCGGAGCAGGCCGGTCATGACCGAGGCGGGCAGGCCTTTGACGCTGGCCCGCCAAAGGCGGATCACTTGGGTCAAGGCCTTGTCGTTGAGCTTGGCGCATAGCTCCAGGGCCCGGTTGGGGGTTTGGAGCATCGTGTAGGCCGTTACCTCGATGATGAGGTTCCATAGGCGATAGTTGGTCGTCTTGGGCAGGAACGAGAGGAGCTTTTGGACGCCGGCTGGCGAGACCTGGTAGAGAAACCATCTCAAGTCCTCAAAAGCCGCGATCCAAGCCGCTTCGGTGTGACTCGGCTCAAGAAGCAGTCCCAAAAATTCGGTTGAGTTTATCGCTTCGTTTAATTTTTCATCCAAGACAGATAGGGACGGCTGAATGGGTAATATCTCTCGGAAATGAGCTAAAAAATTATTAAAATATTTAACATCTAATTTTCTAAGACTTAATTTGAGTTCATTAATTAAAAAAATACTTATTAGAGGAATATATTCTTCTTTGTAGGCCGGAGAGGTGAAAATCGTGAGTATGATCTCTAAGCTGTCGAAAGAGTAGTTGCGTTCCTCGTCCCAGCCGATGAAGGCGTTAACTTGTTGTATTTCATGGCTCGACAAGCCCCAGGACGCCAACCTCGCCTGCACTTCCGGGGCGGACTTTCGAGCCTTGCCGGGCTTTCGTTCCTTGAACATCCCCAGATTCAACGTATTGGCCCCGGGCGACAGCGACGTCGACTCCATGTCCATGAGGGCCTGGACCGCCGAGCTCAAGTCGAGCTCCCCGTCGTCCTCCTCGTCGTCCTCAACCGACCCGTCAGCCTCGCCGGCGAAGCCGTTGGCGTCAAAAACCCCTTGGCCGCCTTCCGAGTCGGCTAAGGGCTCAAAGCCGCCAGGCCCTTGGGCGACGGACGCGAAGCTGGCCAGCCCGTCTTCGAACGTCAGGCCGTCGTCGGGGCCCTGGAGCTGGGGCGTCACGGCGCTGGCCAGGGCGAAGAGGCTGGCGATGGGTTTGGCGACGGGCGCCGCGCCGTCGGCGGCCATGGGCGCGTCGGCTTCGTCGCCCCAGGGGGAGTTGGGGTCGGGCCGCGTGAGGGGTGGCTTGGCCGCCTTCATGGCCGAAATTTCGAATTCGGGCGCGACCTGCTCGTATTCGGTGGAAACGACGTATTTGATGCAGTTGAGGGAAGTTTCCCACAAGGCCGTGACAAGATCTTCGTTTTCGTCTTCGCTCAGCACCCTAAAGCGCAGCAGCACGCTCATGAAGGTTTTGAGCTCGAGCTCGGTCACTCCGTATTCAAAAATTAGGGTTTGAATGCCGTCGCGAAAAAGGGGACCGGTGAAAATCTGCTCGTTGGATTTTTCCTGATAAGCGATTTCGCCATCTTCGTCGATCAACGTGTCGCGGGTCACTTCCAAGATCAAGGGCGACTTGGCTCTCAAACTTTCGTCGAACCACAGGTGCAGGGCCTTGAGGGATTCCTTGTTGGCTTTGCTGGTCTCGGGGTAGAGGCTCAAGTTCTTCATCGTCACGACGAACTGCTGCAGGCCGGCCTTAAGCCGGGCCAGTTCCGCGGCTTTGGCCGAGCTTTCGGCTTTTTCCTGGTCGACGATTTCTTCGGGGGGCGCCATGCTCATTGTCACTCGGGCCTTTGAAACAAAGGGCGGGGGCTAGGGAGGCAACTTTGGCGTTGCGGCGACGTGACGCTGCTGCTGTTGAACCCTGCAGGCGTTATTTTAGACCATAGGCCGCTTCCTGACAAGAGAAAACGGACGCCCCCAGACCGGGAAAACGGACGCTTAAGGCCTGGCGGAGCAAGACGCGGCTCGTCCGTCCGGCCCAAGCTCAAGGCGCGCGGCCGGCTTGCGGGGCGGCTGGCTTGCGGGGCGGCTGGCTTGCGGGGTTCCGCGGGTTTTTGGGGGCTGGGCGGCGGGGCCGGTTTTTGAGCCTCGATCTTGGGCCCGGCGGCGGCTTGGCCG
>JAISZC010000214.1 GCA_031269485.1 Deltaproteobacteria bacterium | reverse complement strand
TTGACCTTTTGATATATGTAATCTCCATTACGTTTTTTTAAAAAAATTTGATCAACTTCAAATTTAGCACAGCCAATATTATATATTTTTTTAGCTGATCTATTTCCTCCAGTATAAATTACAGTAAAATGTAATATTGGTATTTTTTTATTTTTTTCCAAAAGATATCTTTGCAATCTATCGACATAAGAAAAAAATCTACTAAGATAACCATAATTAGCAGAGCTCTCAAATTCATTTATATAATATTCATTAGAGTCAACTTTTTCAAAAATAAAATCAGATATTTTTATATCTGCCCACACTGATGGCATTTCGGTAAACATGGGAGAATATTTAACTTTAGTTGGTGATGACCCAACGTTGATATGTAAAGCTTCAATTAGAGTCTCCAAGTCGATTTGACATAGTGCTTTTAATAACAGATCTTGATTATGAGAGGAAATATTTAGAGTCATTATTTTCCTAACATTAATTAAACAATGTTTAATTAGTTGCCAATGCAAAATGGTTTTCGAGGGCTCGAAAAAAGAAAAAGCAGCGGTTCTTCGAAAAATTTTTTTGAAATTTATGTATAATTAATTAAATGACAGTTTTATGATAAAACTATTTTATCACCACAGCATATTCTAATGTGGTTTTATTAAAAGCCAATTATTTTACTTTGACTTATTCCCAGTGATTACAAGGACTTAGGTCGCTAGTCGAGAATACGAGTCCAGAAGGGCCATTTCACAGGATTTACCCTGCCATTCCGGGTAGATAGGCCCTTTTGGAGGGGCGACTATCTTATTTGAGGCCCATGAACCAGGTTAGAGTCAGAAATGTCTCGGCCGGAGCCAGCGCGTTCGCATTTTTGTTAAACAAACTTAAGGGCTTAAAAACGCGGCGAGCCAAAGCCTAGGCTTGTCGGCCGGCAGTGGACGGCGCTCCGGCCGTGCGGCGGCGTCCGGCGGCCGCGTGCGGCCGCCTTGCCAACATATTAAGTCAAGCGCGCCGTGAAAGCAAGAATTTTTGAGCAGGAGTTTTCGCCGCCCCCGCCGGCCGGAGGCGAACGAAAGAGGGAAAGAAGGCCGCCGCCGCGCCTCGGAGGCGCGGCGGCGAAAGAGCCTAGAGCTTGGGCCTGGGGGTCAGGCCGGCCTGCTTGACGATGGTGGGCACCATGTGCTCCCACTCGATGAGCATCAGGTGGACGCCGGCCACGCCCTTCATTTCCTTGAACTCTTGGATCTGCTCGCAGGCCATCTTGATGCCCTCTTCGGCCTGCTTGTCCTTGGGGACGCCCTTGAGGCGATCAATGCAGGAATCCGGGACCGTGATGCCGGGGACGTTGTTCTTCATGTACCTGGCCATGCCCAGACTCTTCAGCGGGGTCACGCCGGCCAAGAAGTACGTCTTTTCGGTCAAGCCCATGTCCACGGCCTGGGCCATGAAGCGGCGGAAGCGGTCCATGTCGTAGATGCACTGGCTCTGGAGGAAGTCCACGCCGGCGGCCACCTTCTTGGCCACGCGGTGCACGCGGTACTCCTCGGGATCGGCGAAGGGGTTGTAGGCCCCGCCGATGAAGAGCTTGGGCCGGCCCTCAGGCGGCAGCTCCTGGCCGGACAGCAGCCGGCCGTCGTCGCGCATCATCTTGATGGCCTGGATGAGGTTGATGGAGTCCAAATCGAAGACGTTCTTGGATTGGGGATGGTCGCCGAACTTTTGGTGGTCGCCCGACAGGGCCAGGATGTTGTTGATGCCCAGGGCGTAGGCCCCCAGCAGGTCGGACTGCATGGCGATGCGGTTGCGATCGCGGCAGACCATCTGCATGTTGGCCTCCAGGCCTTCCTTCTGGGCCAGAATTCCGGCGGCCAGCGAGGACATGCGCACCACGGCGGTCTGATTGTCGGTGATGTTGACCGAGTCGACGTTGCCGACCAAATGCTTGGCCTTCTCGGCCACTTCGTGGGCGTCGGCGTGACGCGGCGGACCGAGCTCGCCGGTCACCCCGAAGGCGCCGGAGGCCAGAACTTTTTCCAGATTGCTCTTGGTTTTGATTTCGCGCGTCATTTAACCAGCTCCTCCCGGACGATTTTTCTGGGGCCGCCGTCGCGGCTGGACGACCAGTCCTTGAAAGGCTGGACGGGCGCGAAGTCGTCGAGCCGACCTTCTTCCATGACCTTGGTGGCGATCAGATGCCAGATGCACTCGACTTCCTTGCTGATCTCGCACACTCCGCCGGCCGAGCCGCCGCAGGGTCCGTTGAGCAGGCTCTTGGAGCAGCGGCTGATGGGGCACATGCCGCCGAAGTTGTGGATGACGCAGTTGCCGCAGGCCTGACAGTGCTCTGACCAGATGCCGTGGGCCAAGGCGCCGCCGATGAAGCACGTGTTGAGCGACGGGTAGACCTTTTCTTTGGGGTAGCGGCGCGACAAAAACTGCGGGCCGACCGAACAGGCCATGGAAAGGATGGCGTCGTACTTCTTTTCGACGAATTCCAGCAGCTCATCGATGTATTCCGGGTCGCATTGGCGTTCAAGGGTGTGCTCGTCGACGGTCAGCTCCCGGTTTTCCTTTTGGGCGTCAAGACGCAGCAAGGAAGCCAGGATTCCCACCTCCTTGGTTCCGCCGGCGTTGCAGACCGTCACGCAGCCTCGACAACCCACCACGAGAACTTTTTTCTTGCCCTCGATGAAGCTCTTGATTTCATCGATCGGCTTTCTTTCGGCGATGATCATGATGTCGGTTCTCCACTTCCGGGACTGGGACCGTCAGGCCGCCAGTTTTTTCATGGGACTGGGCCCTAAGCCAGAGATGATGCCGGAAAATTCCTTGACGATTTCGGCGAACCTGGGACCTTGGGAGGCCGACAGGTTGTACATGGCCAGCCTTTCGGGCTCGAGGCCGACGGCCTTGATCTCGTTTTGCAGGTAGGCGACGCGCTTCTTGGCTCGGATGTTGCCGTCGAGGAAGTGGCAGTTGCCCTCCAGGCAGCCGGCCACGTAGACCCCGTCGGCGCCTGACTCGAAGGCCTTGAGGGCCAAAATGACGTCGAAGCGGCCGGTGCACGGAATCAGGACTATCTCGACGTTGCTGGGGTATTGCAGACGCATCGACCCGGCCATGTCGGCCGCGCTGTAGGCGCAGTATTGACAGCAGAAGGCGATGATCCGCGGTTCAAATTCTTCGCTCATAAACGGGCTCCTGAGCGGCTCAGCCGCTCCGCTGAAACGAATCGTTGACGATGGCCGAACCGGCCGCGCAAAGAGTCAGGCCGAGCAAGGCCGCAGGCCGGCCTCCGGAGGGCGCCGGGCGCCTGACCGGAGGCCGAGGGCGGCCCTCAGGCGCTGGCGGCCTGCTTTTCCTGGACCATGGCCTCGATTTTGGCCAGCAGCTGGTCGTCGGTGAAGAACTGCAGCCTGATGGCCTTGCCCGGGCATTCCGAGACGCACACCCCGCAGCCCTGGCAGATGGCCGGCTCCATGAAGGCGTGCCCTCGCAGGGCGGCGTCCTCCTCGTTGCGGACGATCTTGGGCACCGAGACCGGGCAGGCCCGCACGCAGGTGCAGCAGACGGCGCACTTCTCCGGGGTGACCACGGCGATGACTCCGCCGACCATGATGTGCGGCTTGGCCAAGATGGTCACGGCCCGGGCCGCCGAGGCCTTGGCCTGCGCGATGGTCTCCTCCAAGGGCTTGGGATAGTGGGCCAAGCCGGCGAGGTACTGCCCCTCGGTGGCCAGATCCACCGGCCGCAGCTTCATGTGGGCCTCCAGCAGGAAGCCTTCGGCCGTCAGCTGGCCCTTGAAGACTTCGACGATCTCCTCCTTCATGGGAGTGGGATCGATGCCGCTGGCCAGCGTCAGGTAATCGACGTCGATCAGCAAAGGCCGCTTCAGGACGTGGTCGGTGACCTTCACGCGCAGCCGGCCGCCCGGCTCGGACTCGGTCACCTCGGGCTTGTCTTCGGTGTCGTAGCGGATGAAGCGCACCCCGCGGCTGCGGGCTTCGCGGTAGAGCTCCTCGCGGAAGCCGTAGGAGCGCACGTCGCGGTAGAAGATGTAGATGGCGGCGTCAGGGTTGCGGTCGAGGATCGTCAGGGCGCTCTCGATGGAGTGCGTGCAGCAGATCTTCGAGCAGTAGGGCCGCTCGGGCTCGCGGGATTCGACGCACTGGACGAAGCCGAAGGTCTGGCCGGGCTTGGTGAGCGTCGGCGAGTTGGAGGCCAGCAGCTCGTCCATGTCCAAAGAGAGCATCACCCGCTTGCTTTGGCCGTAGAGATAGCTTTTGGGCTGGTGGGCGTGCCCGCCGGCGGCCAGCACCGTCACGCCGTGCTTGAGGGAGAACTCGCCCTCGGGACCCTCGCACAAGGTTTCGAAATTGCCCACGAAGCCGCTGGAGCTCTTGGGCACGGTGTTCTTGTGGACGGTCACCAGCGGGTGCTTTTCGACCTGCGCGACGAGCTCCTTGACGTAGGCCCGCACGTCCTTCTCCCGCGAGAAGATTTTGTGGGCGTTGCCGCCCAGGGTTCCGGTCTGCTCGAGCAGGTGGACCGGGAAGCCCAGCTCGGCGATGGACAGCGCCGAGTTCAGGCCCGCCGCGCCGCCGCCGACCACCAGCGCCTCGCGGGTCAAGCCCATCTTGGTCTGGTACATCGGCTCCAGCAGGGCCGCCTTGGCCACGGCCCCGCGCAGCAGGTCCTTGGCCTTCTGGGTGGCCCTGTCAGGCTCCTTCTGATGGACCCAGGAGTTCTGGTCGCGGATGTTGGCCATCTCGAAGAGGTATTTGTTGAGGCCGGCCTGGGCCAGCGTTTCCCGGAACATGCCCTCGTGGGTGCGGGGCGAGCAGGAGGCCACCACCACGCGGTTGAGCTTGTGCTCGATGATGGCGTCCTTGATCTTGGTCTGGGTGTCCGACGAGCAGGTGAAGAGGTTGTTCTGGCACAGCTCGACGAAAGGCAGATCCTTGGCGTATTCGACCACCGCGGGCACGTCCACCACCGAGGCGATGTTGATGCCGCAGTGGCAGACGAACACCCCGATGCGCGGGACCTCGCCGGCGATGTCGCGTTCCTCCGGGTAGCTGCGGGACTTGGTGCGCGTGCCGCGGGCCTCGGCGATCTCCCGTCCGGCCGCCTCGGCCGCGGCCGAGGCCTCCATGACCGTGGTGGGGATGTCCTTGGGCTCGTTGACCGCGCCGCAGGCGAACACGCCGGGCCGGCTGCTGCTGACGGGCGTGAAGGGATGAGTCTTGACGAAGCCTTCCTCGTTGAGCTCGACGTCGAGCCCCTGGGCCAGCTGGTTGAGGCTCGAGCCGGGGGTCAGGCCGATTGACAGCACGATCAGGTCAAAATACTCGGTTTTGCGCTCGCCCTGCTCGTCAATGTATTCCAGAGCCACGTCGCCGTTGATCTGCGGAGTCAGGGTGTGGATGCGCGAACGGACGAAGCGCACGCCCGCGTCCTTGGCCCGATTGTAATATTTCTCGAAATCCTTGCCGTAGGTGCGGATGTCCATGTAGAAGACCGAGGCTTCGAGCTGGCCGGAGGCGTGCTCCTTGGCGATGTACGCCTCCTTCATGGCGTACATGCAGCACACGGCCGAGCAATAGCGCTTGTCGCAGCGGTTGAGATCGCGCGAGCCCACGCACTGGAGCCAGGCGATCTTTTGGGGCTCCTTGTGGTCGCTGGGCCGGATCATGTGGCCTTGGAAGGGGCCCGAGGCCGACAGGATGCGCTCGAACTCCATGGAAGTGACCACGTTGGGCCATTGGCTGTAGCGGTAAGTTTCGGAGCTGGCGGGATCGAAGAGGTCGAAGCCGGTGGCCACCACCACGGCGCCCACGTCGAGTTCGACGATTTCGGGCTCCTGGGCGTGGGTCTGAAGGGTCAGCGCGCCGGGGAGGCAAGCCTTGACGCAGCGGTAGCACTGACAACAGGCGCCGCAGGAAATGCAGCGGGCGGCCTCCTTGACGCCGATCTCCTCGGGCAGGCCCAGCTCGAACTCCCCGAAGTCCTTGGCCCGTTCGGCGGCCGGCCGGGTCGGCATGGCGGCCCGCGGGATCTTCGGATCGTGGAGGGGCACTTCGCGGTAGTTTTCGCGGCCCGTGAACTCCAAAGGCTTGCGGCCCTCGGCCAGATCCTGGCCCGCCAAGTGGCGGGCGATGGACACGGCCGCCTCCTTGCCCGCGGCCACCGCGTCGATGGCCAGAGCCGGGCCGATCTGCACGTCGCCGCCGGCGAACACGCCCGGGTGGCCGGTGGCCAGCGTCAGGCGGTCGGCCTTGATGGTCGAGCCGCGGCCGATCTCCAGGCCCGGCAGATTCTTGACCGAATCGCTGGAAGGCGTCTGGCCGGTGGCCGAAATGACCAAATCGTACTCCTCCTGGAGGACGTCGTAGGGGTCGTCGGTCAACTTGGAGCGGCGGTCGTCGGGATCGCCCGAGCAGATGACCTTGGTGAGGCTGGCGAGGACCTTGGCGCCCTTGGCCTCGAACTTGGAGGGCGAGCGCAGCGTCACCAGCCTCATGCCCTCCTCGATGCCCTCGTCGACCTCCCAGTGCCAGGCCGGCATGGCCCCCTTGCCGCGGCGATAGGCCAGCGTGACTTGCGCGCCCAGGCGGATGGCCGAGCGGGCGGCGTCCATGGCCACGGTGCCGCCGCCGAGGACCAGCACTTTTTTGCCTTTGTAATTCGGCCGATCGCCGAGGTTGACTTCGCGCAGGAACTTGACGCCCGAGACCACGCCGGGCAGCTCCTCGCCGGGCACGCCAAGCTTGGCGTCGTTGTGGGCGCCCATGGCCAGAAAGACGGCCTTGAAGCCCTGCTCGAAGAGCCCCTCGATGGTCACGTCCCGGCCCAAAGCCGTGTCGTACTTGATTTCCGCGCCGGAGAACTCCAAAATGAAGTCGATTTCGGCCTGGAGCACCGCCGGGGGGAGGCGGTAGTCGGGGATGCCCAGCCTCAGCGCGCCGCCGGCCACCGGCGCGGCCTCGAAGATGACGCTTTTGACGCCGCGGCGGGCCAGATGGTAGGCGCACGACAAGCCGGCCGGCCCGGCCCCGATGATGGCCACCTTGCCTTCCTTGGGCGCCTCCAGCGTGAAGGTCGCGCCGGCGGCCTTGAGATCGCCCTTGTCGGCCACCAGGCGCTTGATGTCGCGGATGGCCAGCGGGGCCTCCATCTGGCGGCGGCGGCACTCGGTCTCGCAAGGGTGCGCGCAGACGCGGCCCAGGGTGCCGGGCAGCGGCAGCACGTCCATGACGACCTCCAGGGCTTCCTGAAAGCGGCCCTTGGCGGCCAGCGAGACGTAGCCATGGGCGTTGACGTGGGCCGGACAGGTGACGACGCAGGGACTGACGCCCTCTTTGGTCAACGAATAGGAGTTGGGATAGGCCTGGGCGTAGGACTTGAAGGTCACGGTCCTGGTGTTCTGGTTCATGTTGAACTCGAACGGCAGATCGACCGGGCAGACCTTGGCGCAGTCGCCGCAGGCGGTGCACTTGGCGCTGTCAATGTAGCGGGGATTTTTTCTGACGCGGGCCTTGAAATTGCCCGGCTGGCCAGTTATGTCCAAAACTTCGGCGCAGTTCATGGTCTCTATGTTGATGTGCCCGCCGACGTCGTTGAGCTTGGGCGAGATGATGCACATGGCGCAGTCGTTGGTGGGAAAAACCTTGTCGAGCTGAGCCATGCGCCCGCCGATGGCCGGGTTTTTCTCCACCAAATGGACGAAATAGCCCATCTCCGCCAGGTCCAGAGACGTCTGCATCCCGGCGATGCCGCCGCCGATGACCAGAACGGCGCCCGATTTGTCAGTTTTGGTTGTCATGCTGTGTCTCACCTTCAAGGGGTGTTTGAGTCGGCTGGCCCCGCAGGCCGTCGGGGCTGGCGCCGGCTCGTGAACGAAGGCCTGACCTTCGGCTCAGGCAGCCGGAAAATCTTGGCGGTCGTCAAAAACCGCCGGCGTTTTTTTTGGGGTTCGCGGCCAGGGCGGCGAACTCGTCAACGTTCGTCTGGCCCGAAAAAACTTCGGCAGGCCGTCGCGTCGGCCACGCGCTTTCAAGACCGAGGGCCTCCCCCCCCTAGCAATCGACGGCCGCCGTCCTGAGGCCAGGTCGTGACTGATGCGTCAGTCCCGCGTCGGCGGGGCCCGAACTCGCGTTGATTCAAGGATTTTACTCAAAAAGCCCCTATTTGTCAATAAGATTTTTTGACGGATCGAAATCGGCCGGGCGGCCGCGCCGCCGCCGAAAAGTTTAGTCGCGGCGGCCTATTGGCTTTGACCTGCCTGGACCGGACCGTCGCGGCCGGCCGGGCCGCGACCAGTCGGCGGAAGGCGCGTCCGGATTTTTTTGGCCGACAACTTCCGTCAACAGGTCTCGACAGGTCTCAACAAACCATAATTAAGGACAAAGATGGCGAAGCGGCCGAAAAAGGCCGACGGGCGAGGCGGATCGAAGGCTCGGACCGCGGCGCGCCTGAGGGCGGCGAGAGGAGGGGAAAGAAGCGAGGACGGGGCGGCGGACGGCGGCCTCAGAACGAGTAGCTCATCGTCACCCGGCTTTCGAGGTAAGGCGAAGCGGGGTTGGGGACGGCGTAATCGTCGGCCAAGTTGGAGCCGTAGAACTGGGTCGACAAGGTCAGGGCGGGCGACAGCGGCCAGTCGCGCCAGAGGCGGGCGTCGAAGAAGACTTGGGGGCCGATGCGACGGATGAGCTCCTGCTGGAGGTAGTTGCCGTCGCCGGCGTAGCGCAGGAAGAAGGAGGCGTTGATCAGCGAGGAGTTGTCGTACGTCAGGCCCAGATAGCTCGACATGTTGAACAGGCGGCCCTCGCCGCGATGGGACAGGATGGCCCGGCTGTCGTTGAAATAATTTAGCATGGCCGCGGCCATGACGGTCAGCTGGCCGTCGAGCAGGCGTCGCTGGACGTTGACCTCCACGCCTTGGAGGTCGAGGCGGCCTCCGTCGGCCGGCGACGTCCGCGAGCCGGCGTAGCCGCTGACGCCGAGAGTCAGGCCGCGGCGGCGGTCGTCGTAGCGCAGCTCGGCCCGGCCCAGCCAGGCCGAGCCGGCCCGCTCGGCGAAGGACAGCCTGGAGTCCAAAAGCCTGACCTTGGCGGAGAGCTCGTCGACTTCGCTCAGGCTCAGGGAAGCCCCCAAAGTCAGATCGTCGTCGAGGCGCAGGCCGGCGCCGAAGTCGAAGGTGAGGGCGTCGTGACTGATGGGCGGGCGCTCGTTGCGCGTCAGGTAGGCGTCGTAGCCGAGCCGCTCCCAGAGCAGCCCGCCTGACAGGGCCAGCCGGCCGTCGTTGAAGAGACGGCCGCCCGACAGGTAAGCCTGCTGGCGGTCGGCGGCCAAGGGGACCAAAGGCTCGGGCGCTTCGGCGGCCGCCCGGGCGGGCGCGGCCGGGGGCCCGTCGGTCGGGTCGGCCAAGCCGAAGCCGCCGAAGGTCATGGGGCCCAGAGGTTTGAGGGGCTTGAGGGGCTTGGTTTGGCCGTCGAACAGCTTGGCGCGGCTGAGGCTTGGAAATTCAAAGAAGGCGCGGTAGCTCGGGGTGTTTTCTTCGGAACCGCCAAGGGCTTGGCTGGGGTCGTCCAACGAAGTCAGGCTCAGCTCGAGGGCGGAGTCGGCCGGCATGGTCAGCGAGTCAGGCAATTGGCCGGGCAAAGGGCCAGACAAAGGGCCAGACAAGGCAAGGCTATCGGTCAGAAAAGAAGTTCGAGCCTCCGCGTCGTCGGCCGCAGCGGCCGGCGGCCCGCAAAAGAGGGCCATCGCCAGCGTCAAGGCCAGCGAACAGGCCGCTTTTTTGAAGAGGGCGAAGCTCATGTTTCTGTCGACCTCGGCGCTTTGTAGGCTGGCCGGCCTCCAACGGCGGTTTCGCCAAAAGGGTCGGTCCCCCCGCATGCCTGTCAATATATGACGGCAATGGAGCGTTGTCAAGAAAAAATTTCCGCTGGACCACCGCGCGTCGGCCGGCTCCAGGACGTCGGCGTCAGCGACGCTTCAGGTTTCCGGCGGGCGCCTCGGGCGGCCAGAATCGCCGGCCGACAAGCTTGGAAAACCCGGCCCCCTGGCACGCGGAATTGGCGAAAAAGCAGGCGCGGCGGGGCTCGAGCTGACCCCTTTCAGCTGTCGTCAGAAGGTTTTTTGGGACGACGTTCAGTCCTTTTTAGTTTTTTAATCATTTTAGAAGTTTTACAATATATATTTGATAGATTAACTTTCATTATGGTCTATTTATTTGTTATAATTTAATTTATTTTTAAGTTCTATTATTTTTTATAAAATAAATTAATATAAGTAGTCACCCTTGCAAAAGGGCCTATCTACCCGGAATGGCAGGATAAATCCTGTGAAATGGCCCCTCTG
>JAISZC010000178.1 GCA_031269485.1 Deltaproteobacteria bacterium | reverse complement strand
CCTGAAGTATTCCGCCGAAGCCGACGAAGCCTTATATTTCCTTTGCCAGGGCGCCGGCCCGTCCTGGACACGGAGGCCGCCAGGACGCCGCCCAGGCCCAGGCGACGGCGATGACGGCGTAGCGGCGGCGGCCCGGACGCCGAAATCGGCGACAATATTTTTTTCGGTGGTCAAAAAAAATTTCGGGACGCTTTTTCCCCACACCGCGCAAACAAAGGACTTTGACGCGCCGCTTCATCAAATGATCGCTTGGATAGGCGCTCCCTGATGTATTCCGCCGAAGCCGACGAAGCCTTATATTGTCTTTGCCAGGGCGCCGGCCCGTCCTGGACACGGCGGCGGCCCGAACGGCGCAATCGGCGACAATCTTTTTTTCGGTGGTCAAAAAAAAATTTCGGGACGCTTTTTCCCCAAACCGCGCAAACAAAGGACTTTGGCGCGCCGCATCATCAAATGATCGCTTGAATAGGCGCTCCCTGAAGTATTCCGCCGAAGCCGACGAAGCCTTATATTATCTTTTCCAGCCCGCCGGCCCGTCCTGGACGCCGCCGGCGGAGAGCGGCGCCGGGCTCGCGCGCCTTCAACTCCCAGCCTCCGGCGGACCGCCGGAGCGTCAATGGAGCGACTGCATGATCTGGCGTCTGACGATCGCCTCCAGCTTCCTCAACAGTCGGGCGGCAATCAATAAAACCGTCGACTACATTTTCCGTCTCGCCACCCCGTCGAACGCCGACCCGCGGCGGCGCGACTTGAACATGATCCTGGCCGGCTCGGCGGAGGAGGTCCTCGAGGCCGGCCGGGTCGCCGAAGAACGCCGTTTCCAGCGGCTCGGCAAGCCGCGGCCGGACTCGACGGGCGCCCGCCGCGGCCCGTCGTCGCGCCGCGGCGGGCCGCAGACCTTGATGCATAGGCTAGTCCTCGCGACGACCAGAGGCTTTTTCGAGATCGCGGACTTGGACTGGGCGCCGTCCGCCGGCCTGTTATCGGCTCGGCCCGTCGATTTCCGACGGGTCGAGCTGTGGAGCGAGACCATGCTGGGCTGGGCGAGACGGGAGTTCGGCCGGAATCTGCTCGCCGCCGTCGTGCACCTCGACGAGACGAGCCCGCACATGCACCTGATGGTGGCCTCGAGCCATCATGAGCCGGCCGAGAAGGACAAGCTCCTGACCTTGACCGGCCGCTTGGCGTTGCGCGCCAGTCTCGCGGACGTCGCCGGCGCCTTGGGGCTGACGCTTCCCGACCGCAAGACCAAAGGCTTTTGGCTCGGCGACGAAATTAAGCATTGGTATGACGACGTCGTCGAGCTTGACCTGAGCCCGTCGCCCATCCTTCGAGGAAAGCTGGACTTGGCCGCCCTCGGCGACGCGGACGCCCTGGCGGGCTTGGAGGGCGCCGAGCTGGAGGCGCGCCGCCAGGCCTTCGAAGAGCAGCTCGAAGACCAGCAGCGGGCGGCCATCTACGAGACAGCCGCGAAGATGGGCGGCGCCTATCTGTCCGTGGGCGACGAAATGGACCGGCTCTACGCGCTGACGACGGTCTGCGAGACGGCCCCGTCCCCGGAGGACGTTTTTAGCGACGTCTTGAGCCTCAAGACGGTCCGGACCGGCCCCTGCTCCGGACGGGCGACTCTGCCCGACGGCGCGAGCTACGTCTGGGACGGCTTCGAGTGGCGCAACGAGCTCACCGGCCGCGTCGGGGAGAGCGCCGTCTCCTTGCTGGCCGATTTTCGGGGCTTGAAGTCGCCCCTGGACGCCTTGTGGGAGCTGGAGATGACTTTCGGGCCTCGAAGGGCCTACGCCAGCGCGCTGGTGGAAAGGATGGCCGCCAGCAGGGCGCGGCACGGCCGGCCGGATCCGGCCGCCGAAGCCCTGGCGGCGAAAAGCTGGGCCACGGCCCGCCAGGCCCTCGTCGAGCGGACCAAATTCTCGCCGGCTCTGATCGACTCGCTCCACGCCCAGGGGCTGGCGCGGGCCGACGCCGAGGGTCGGGCGCTTTTTCCGGCCGGAGGCTCCAGCTTCGTCTGGGACGGCGCCGGCCAGCCGCAGGCCTGGCCGCAAGCCTGGCCGCAGGCCTTCCAAAGCGCGCCGTGGCGGCTCGACGGCGACGACGGCCAGCTTTTCTTGGTCGACGAGCCCCTCTCGGGGCTGGTCTTTAAAAGCCTCTTTCCCCGCTCGTCCGTCGTCGCGCTCTCGCCCGGGACGGACGACGAGACGAACGCGAGGATCTTGGGGGACAGCCGAGTCATCTTGGCCCGCCGGCTCGACGGCGAGGCCTGCTACGATCGGCTTGGCCTCGGCCGGCTCGACGACGTCCGGCTGCGGCCGCGCTTGGGCGCCAGCTGGCCGGAGAGCTGGCTGGAGCTTTTGCGGCAAAGAGAGGGCCAGCCCGTCCCCGACGACGTTTCGCCGGAGCTGGGGCAGGCCTTGCTCGAGCGGCTGGCCATCGTGGCGCCTTGCTCGTTGCCAGAAGACGCGCCCGAGGACGCGCTGGAGACGATGGGCGAGGTGTTGCGGAGAACGCTGAAGGCGGACGACGACCTTGGCAGCAGCAGCAGCAGCAGCAGCACCAACAACAACAACAACAACAACAAGGAGGAGGAGGAGGAGGAGGAGGAGAAGAAGGAGAAGAACCTCAAGGAGGACGAAGGCTTCGCGCCGTCGGCCACGTGGGCGCCGGTGGCGTCGGGAGGCGATCGGCCGAGCCTCAAGACGCCGAGCCTGGCGCGTCAAGACTTCGAAAAAGGGTTGGAACGGCCGGCGGACGAAATTGCAAGCTTGAGGCCAGCCCAGGATTCGGCTCGGAGTCAGGCGGCCGGCCCCTCGTCTCCCAAACCCGCTTCGAGCCCGGCGCCGTCAGCGGCCAAGCCGACGCTTGTCCAGGAAACGCAGACGCCGGAAACGCAGACGCCCAAAACACCGGTCCTCCAGCCAGCCAGCCTGACTTCGGCCGCCGCGGCCAGCGCCGCGAAGCCCACATCCGAAGGACCGACGTCCGATGGGCAGCTGGGTTCAGACGACGCCGAGAGACAGGCCGGACGCCAAACCGACCAAGCCGGCCGCCAGGCCGCGCTCCCCAAGCCGGCGGCGCGGTCCATGCGCCAGAAAAGCGCCCCTGGGCTGGTCGCGCCCTCCCCGGGCCTGGCCGACGGCGCCCAGCGCTCCAAAGCCGTCCGCCCGGCCGAGCCGCTCGAGGCGGCTGAAAGGACGGCGGCCCAGCCGGCCGATCCGGCGCGGTCCGAAAAGTCCAAAAAGCCCGAGCGGTCCGAGGCGGCCGTGGCGGCCAAGGCGGCTGAAAGGACGGCTGAAAGGGCGGCGGCCCGGCGGGCCGCCGCGGCGTCTGGGGCGGCCAAAGCCGCCCAGGCGGCAATCAGCCCGGCGCCGGACGGGCCGACCGGCGAGGCTGACGAAATGACCATGTCCGACCAGCTGGCCACCGCCAAGTTCATCGCGTGGCTCGAGGCGACCTCCAGGGCGCAGCTGACATCTCCGGCGGCGGAGGCTTTCGGCGATCCGGCGACGGCCGAGGAGGAGAACCGCAAGCCAGGCGACGACCTCGACGAAAGCAGGCGCCCTCCGGCGACCAATTGGCCCAAGGCCAGGCTGCGTTGAGCGGCGTCGGCCGGCGACCCTTGCCGCCGGCCGACAAGGCCCCGCTCGACTGCGCGCTTGCGGAGCTTGCGGGCCGCGAGGCCCTCAGGCGCCGCTCGAGGCGACGGCGGCGAAGACGTCGGACCGGCGCGGGACGGACGGCGCCGCCGGCCGCGCCGTCGTCAGCCTGGCCGGCGGCCTTGGGGCGGCGGCCATCTGGCCGTTGGCCCTGGCGGGCGCCCTCGCCCGGCCCGCCCCGGCCAGGGCCCAGGCCGACCTCCAAGCTGGTCAGACGGCGTCCCGGAAAATCGTGGTGATGATCGAATGCGGCACGTCGGCGGCGGAGCCCTCGTAGGGGGCCATGGAGACTCCGTTGACGGTGATGACCAGATGAAACTCAATGTTCGCGCCCCCGGCGGCGTCGTAGCGATCCAAGACGGATTGCGACATGCCGGCGGGGATGGGCTCGTCGGTCGCCAAATTGACCACGGCGAAGGCCACTTCCCGGTCTTTGATCTTGAACGTCAAATGGGGCGTCTCGAAGTCGCCGGAACGATCCGCGACCTCAAGGTAGCGCTTGGCGAAGTCGCGCTCGTTGGACTCCTTCAGCAAAGCCAGCAGGTTGAAGCGGCTGTCGTTGATTTCCACCGTCAAGGGCTGAGCCGGTCCGTCGTGACGCCGAGACAGCGCCTCGGCCGGATCGCCCAGCTCCGGATGGACCAGCGCCCGGGTCAGCAGGATGGCCACGCGGGCCGAGGCGTCGGCGGCGTTGAAAGCCTCTCGGCCGACGCGGTTGTTGCCGGCGATGGACAGTTCGGTCCTCGTGCTGGCGAGGATCATGGCGCCCATGAGGCTGGCGAGCGCCATGATCATGAGGGCGAAGGCCAAGATCATGCCCTGGGGCTGATCCTTGGCGACCGGAAAGCGGCTATTTTGCATCATTGGGCGCCTTTTTTTCGCCAGGCGGCCCGCCGGAGGTTCGGTCCGGCGAGGGCTGGCGTTTATTTCGCTCGTCCGCGTTCGGCGGGCCGGCCGCGGCGGCCGGCCCGCCAGCCGGCTCAGAAGGACAAAGGAGTCATCACCCCGCTGTAAAGCACCGATTTGGCGCCGGCGGCCTCGTTCCAGCTGACCGTAATTTCCGCCTGATGGCTGAAAGTGGTCGGCATCCCGGCGAAGAACCTGACTCGTCGGCCGTAGATGTAGCCCGGACAGTCGGGCGGGTCGGGACAGGCTTCGCCCAAGCGGTTGAGCTGCGGCTCCTCCTTGTCGCCGGCCGCGACTTCGGCGTCGAGCTGGGAGCGGGTCAGAGACTTGAGCCGCTCCATTTCCGACTCGGCCAGCAAGGCGGCCACCGTCAAATGATCGGCCAGGGCGCCGCCCCGCAGGGCGTCGCCCTGCATCTTCACGGCGGCCAAGCAGCCGAAGGCGAGCACGACGATGGTCACCAGCAGCTCCACCAAGGTGAAGCCCGGCCGCCTGGACGTCAGCCTCTCGGCCCGCGGGCGCGCGTTTGGCCGGCGACCCGGCGTCCGTCCGCGGTTTTCGCCTTGAGCGGCCTTTATGTTGCGCAAACTTGACATGATGATTCCTTGAATTATTGTCTTTTGCCATATTTAGCCGTCTTTTTGACGTCACGGCTTGGCGACTTCGGCCCGCTCGACGAAGACGCGGCCTGAATCGTTGCCCACGGACAGGCTCCACCCCTTCTTCAGCTCCGCGCTCTGGCTGTCATGGCGCATGAAGAGCTTAAACGGGCGCGGATCGGAAAAAACCCGCCCGTCCGGCATGAAGATGGCCCAGTGGACCTGAGGGAAAGTCTTCTCGCCGTCGTGGCCCGCAGGCCCGGCCTGCGGCGCGGCGGCGGCCGAAACCTGGGCGTTGAAGGCCCGGCGGTCGGTCAGGCTGGTCTCCCAGCCGCTCACCTCCGAGCCCCGACGGACGGCCGTCTGGAGATCGGCCACGCAGGTCTTGGCCTGGGCGCGGGCGCAGTTGACGACCACCCGGACGGGCTTTTGGATGTTGGAGGCTTTTTGGCGGGCCTTTTGCATCAGGGACTCCAGCCGCCTGAGCTCGGAGCGGACCTGCTGGTCGGGCAACAGACGCTTCAAGGCCGGATAGGAGAGCGCCGCCAGCAGGCCGATCACGGCGATGACCAACAGCAGCTCGAGCATCGTGAAGCCGGGTCGAAAGTTCTTGGAGCTGGCCGCGGCCCGGTCGGATCGCGCGAAGCAGGCGGCGCGCGGGCGGGCGAGACGACGGAGGACGGTCATGGCTGATTCCTCAAGTGGACCAGCTCCAGCAGGGCGCTGCGGCGGCGTTCGTCGAGCGTCCCGCCCCGGAGGCGGTTGAAGAGGGCCGGCCGACGACGACTGCGCGGACCGTCCCCGTAGGCCGATTTGGAGCTCAAGGCCACCGCCACGGACTTGACGGCCCGCGCGTCGAGCCGGGCGGAGCTGACGTTCGGCTCGTCCGACGTCCGGGTCAGATCCGCCGTCTCGTCGTCGAAGAAATAAAAAATCTGCAAATCTTCGATGTTGGCGGCCACGGCCTCGGAGCTGGCCGTGTCGAGGCCCGGCCGAGACGCGTCGTGCCGGGCGGCCATCAGACGGCTTTCGGCCTCGTCGACCCAATAGGTGACCAGGCTCACGTCCCGGACGTTGTAGACCGACGCGCCCGTCGCGTTGAAGCCGGAAGGCGGGCCGGCGGGGCCGGTGAAACGCCCGCCGGGCACGTAGTCGAGCTCGCCCAAGTCCGTCGGCTGCTCGCTGGCCGTCTCCAAGACGACGACCTGCGTCCCTTGGACCAGGGCGACCAGATCGCCCCCGGTCAAGACGTCGGGGTGGCGGGGCTGCTCCAGCGCAAGGCGCCGGTTGGAGATGGTCTTCACCAGGCCCAAGGGGACGGCGTATTCCAGCTCGGTTCGAAAAACGGTCAAGGTGTCGGGCCGGGACTCGCCGCCGTCCACCCCGAAGACGGCCCGGGCGCCGGGCGTCGCGGTGTCGGGGTGCCGAAACCAGCCCGGGGCGGCGACGACGCCGGCCACGCCATTGACGATGGTCTCGCGGCTGGGGGCGTGGAGTTGGACGAGCTTGACGTGGGGGCCCAGCACGTTGAAGCCGTTGCCGGCCATGCGCAGGTCCCGGGTGATGGCGTAGAGGCCCGCGCGCAGATTCTGCTGCTGCTGGAGAAAAGCCTCCTCCCGCAGGTAATGGCTGACGTTGACGCGGTAAATGGAGAAAGCCGTGGCCGCGACGATGAAGGACATGGCCATGACCATCAACAGCTCCACGATGGTCAATCCCGGCTTGAAAGCCTGGCGGGCCGGGCTTGTGACAGAAAACATGCGGTCCTCGCGAATGTTCGGCGGCGCGCCTGACGCCAACCGCCTGGACAGGCCGACCGGCTGGCCGGGGCCTCAAAAACGAGCCGCCCTCTCAAAGGTCGTCCCCAAAGGCCGCTCGCGCAGGCCGCCTTCAGAGCCGCCAGCGGCCCTCAATTGACTCCTGCGGAGGCCGGCGCAAGCGGGCCAGCGCAGGGCGGACTGGGCGACTGGGGCGGACTGGGCGACTGGGGTGGACTGGCGAAACGCCGCTCACGTCAGCGAGAACGCCAGCCGTAGCCAGACCGACCGCGGCGGAACGTCGGACGGAGGCGCGGAACGCCGCGACGGACGGCGCGAACGACGACGCGAACGACGGCCCAGGCGCTCGACTCCCGCCAGCGGCCTGGACGGGCCGAACGCGTCGGTCGCGGCGAACGAAGTCCGCAGTCAGTTCCGCTGGCAACGAATGAGGATGGAAACGTTCCGTGCAGAAGGGGCCGGCGACGCGGACGGCTGACGCGCGGCTTTGGTTCGGCAGGGCATGGTCGTTGAGCTTATATTTGCAAAAAAAACAAATAATGGACATTAAAACACAGACAAAAAACAAGAGATCAAAACCGTCAAAAAAGCCTATGGGTCTTAATCAGGGTGGACGGACGGCTGGATGACCTGGAGCGGTCATTCAGCGGCCTGCAAAGGGCCTTTCAGGGGCCTCTCAACGGGCTTAAGCGGCCTTTAAGCGGCCTGATCGGAGCCTGGACGGGCCTGACGCTCCTTGAGTCCGTCAGGTTGCGCTTAAGCGTCCTTAACGCTGCGGCTGAGCTAAAAATCAGCAGCCCTGTCAGGCCGAAGGCCGGACGCTCGGCAGCTGACGCGACGTCAACAACGCAGTTGGATCATAAAACATATTTAGGCTGATTTCAAGGCCGCCGACAATCGCCGGAGCCCAAAAAAAATATCACGCGATATCAAGGAGTTGACGAAGACGATCTCGCGGAGAAGTCGGCAGGCCGGCGGCAGGCCGGCCCAACCGGGCGGCCAGCCCGAGCCGGCGCGCATGCCGACCGCTTCCCAGGCGAGATTGTCAGTTTATTTTCGGGGGTGGAGCGGAGGCGCGGGACAAAGCTCAGGGGACAAGGTTTGGCGGCTCACCCGCCTCGCGGTCGAGCCGCCGGCGAAGGCCTCGCGGACTCCGATCGGAGGCCGGTCAGGCTCGCGGAGACCGATTTCCCCTTAAATTATTTATTTAAATGTGCAAACTAAGATTAAATATTTATTGATTTATTTATTTGATATTACTATTAATAATATTTTATCATTAAAAAGACAAAATAATTTTATGTTTATATGCCATAAATGATTTTTATGAAATTTTAAATTTAGTGCCTCAGGCCAATCAACTCGTCCTCCATCTTCAGGTGTCGTTTTAATTCTGGCAAGACTCAAATATGCCAGATGCAGAGCGCAGTGATCTGGGTCATACGCATTGATTTGGCCAACTTCAAAGGCCGGGAAACAACTTGCCCCAACTGTCGAATATTGTAAATTAAATACTTTTGAGTTCGACGTGTCGTAGAGGCGCCGTCACAAGCTTACAAGCAGATCACAACTGGACACGAACGAAAGGTCCATAATATGCTTAATTCTGGTTTTAATTGTAATATTTATAGGCATTATCGCTACAAAAATACATCTGCCTTGCAAAATAGCCTACCTGGGCCGGTGAATGTGCGGTGGCCAATGAGCCGGATCCCATTTGTCCAGAGGTATAAAGAAGCCGTCAACGTCCAATGGCGGCCCCGGCGGCGGGTTTAAGCGTGTTTTGTAATTTGCCGTAGCTGGCTGTCCGTTGGCCTCGGCCAAATTATTTTGATGTATAGCCTCAGCCATTTCATCGTATATTTCGAGAATAATATTTTTAGTACGGTATGAATTATAAATTTTTTCATCATTTCGTTTGACAATAGTAAAAGTATCCATTACATAATCTACAACATCATGTGAAGTGGCAAAATATTTATTTAAATCATGATTGTTATTTTGTCTCCATTCATTTTTATCGCCAAGGTATAGATGAAAAAAAATAGCATCTAATTCACAACGAATTAAAAATCGGCGTTCATCATTCCAAATAAATGGAGGGGCATTATAGTCTAATTCATTAGCAAATGATTCCATATCCCAAGCTGTGTATATTAATTCTAGCGCACGTGGCGCGATAAAATCAATATATGTCATATTATATTTATAATTATTCATGAATGTTATTGGTTGTAGAATAGGAAGTTGTTTAACAATAAAAAAATTTAAATGTGTACCACCAACAGAAAAACGAGCCGTCCAATCTAAAATAAAACTATTAAAATTTGCTAATAATATCATGGAAGCTGTTGCATATTTAAACTGTAATTCATAAATAGGTGCATCATTAGCAATAGTTGAATTAACTAATGAAGAAGTTTGCATTGTTGGTTCATTGGTAGAGTTAGTTAGACCTATAGAAGATGTCAAAATTGATTTCACATTCATCAGATAATCCTTTATATTGGATTTATTATATCGCCAGTAATTAGCTATTTATGATGATTTTTAATATAGAAACGGTATTAGCTATAGGTGAAAAAGGTATTAAATCAACGATTATTGTTCTGGTATCTATTGATCTAGCTATATCTCGAAATACTATTTGTACAGGTTTAATGGTATTAACATTGAGGCTGTATGGCCAAGTTCTAATGTCGGAATATGAGTAAAAATTACTGTCCGTTCGTTTGTTGTACTTGTTGTGTCTCTGAAGACCAGAATCCAACGACAAGTTAGACAAGTTGACATAATACGGGCTGGCTTTCTGACTGACTGACTGACTGACTGACCTTGGCATGAATCCAGATAGTGAACTTATGCTATTATTAAACCATTGTTTTACTTCCTCTTCAGAAACCCAATATCGTGGTTGTATGACCATTGCCGGATTTTTTTTGAGGTCATCTGGTATATTTTGAGTTTCATCTGCACTTTGTTCATTTGTCACGAATGTAGCGTACCGATGATCATATTGATGAAATAATTTTCCTTCGTAAAGTGGCAAATATCGTTTATCATCACGTTCGAATATATTGCCATCCAACCGCCAATTATCAAGCTCTAATTGCGCATGCGTACGGAAAAGGGCGGAATCGTTAGACATATGAAACATGCTCTGAAATTTGACGCCCCAGGGGTTTTCTTCTGGCTGATCATCGTGACTTTCGCGTATGAAAACTGGCACTCGACGATAGATATATTTCGCCAATTCTGCATCTTTTCTCGAACGAAAAGTCGGACAAGTGTGCGTATTTGGATTAAGCAAGGCAATATCTTCAGATGAAAGAGTAAAACGCCGTTCTGGATCTGCTATATCTTCAATTTCATGAGCAAAAAACACAAATTCTGGATTTTCATGCGGTTTTTCTGGATTAGTTAAGGTCAATAGACAAAATTTTGAACTACGATGAATAGCTATAAAAATAGCTTTGCTATTATCAAAATCATATAAGGATACTAATGATTTGGATTGTATTATATCTTGAAAGAAAAATTTTGTTGTATCATCTGTGGCAATGCCTGAGGGCACTATGCAGCCTATTCGTCCTGATTGAGTCAATAAACTACGTTTAAGCTCAGTAAAGACGGAATATGTATTTAAATCACCGCGAGCGCAGAGCGGATACCTATTAGAAACCCTCATTAGTCTACTTATAGCTTCTTTATGATATTTTTCTTTTTTATATAAATTATAGAGATATTTGTTAGTATTTTTTAAATTATTAATTAACAATTTTCGGATTGATGTATTTTTAGCATTAGCAATTTCTGTATCATGTTGTGAAAAAAATTCTTTATCTTGAAATTTAATTTTTTCCCAGGGAGGATTGCCTAATATACAATCAAAGCCACCATTCCATCCAGTTATTTCGTCATCGTGAATATCGATATCGTTTTTTATAGTAAATCTGAATAAAAATTCTAAATGAATATGGAAAAATTGATATTCAGTAGCGGTTCGATTTATCATTTCACGTAATGACTGGTTAATGCTATCAGGGTTATATTTAATCCGGTCAAAGACGGCTTGTGTTATGGGGAAGCATGTATCATTGACTTGTTGTTTTTCTATCACGTAAGCGGTATAAAATGCATCATAAATTAATTTTTGATTTTTATATTCTTTAGAATTAATTAGGTGTGAGTACATCGTTTCTTTCTGTTGGGCTCCGTCAAAAGTAGAATCATCGATATCATTAATTGTAGTAAATTTATCTTGTAAATTATTTATTTGTTGCCATGTCGTGCCATCTAGGGCAAAAAGAAATTCGCTGCCCCGATTTTTTCGTTCTTTTTTATTGCGGTTTCTATACGTAGTGCACAGTTTTTTATCGTCGCCTTCAAGCGGCGTAAAGGCCTCATCTTGGATGCCTCGCTTGATTTGAGCCGGAGTCGCGCCGAGAAGGCTGTTGCCGCACTTGATGTGATGATCAAGGAAGGTCAGCGCTTTGCCCGGCTCCATGGCTTCCAGCCAGAGGTTGACCTTGCAGAGCTCCGCCGCCATGGGGTTGAGGTCCACGCCGTAGAGCGAGCGGCGGATCACCTCGCGCAGGGCATGTTGCCCCAAAGCCGGCGTCGGCTCTTCGTCGCCGGCCAGGATCCTGGCCAAACGCTTGGCGATGCGGTGGGCGGCGGCGATGAGAAAATGTCCGGCGCCGCAGGCCGGATCGAGGACGGCGAGCTCCAGGAGCGCCCTGGCCGGATTCGGCTTTTGGGCCGCTTCGTCGATCAGCGGCTCAAGGGCCGAGTCCAGCAAGCTGTTGATCAAGCTCGTCGGCGTGTAGTAGGAGCCGGAGGTTTTGCGCTCGGAGCCGGCGGCGACGGTCAGCTTGAAGCGATCTTCCGGGCTGGTCGCCTGGAGGTGGATTTCCGGGCGCATCTCCAAAAGAGATTCATAAACGCCGCCGAGCTCCTCGGCGCCGAGATGGCGGTAGTCGACCGGCTTGAGGACGTTGCGGTCCACGGTGTAGGCCAGGGCCCGAATCGCCTCCAGCAGATCGACGTTGGCGAGCTCGACTTGATTCAGCTCCGGGGTCGCTTCGGGGGAAAAGAGAAAGCCGCCCAGGGCCGTCAGGCCCAACTGCGGGCAGCCGCCGTGCATCCCGGCGAGAACCAGCTTCAAGCCGCGCCAGAGGTCGGGGTGGCGGGTTCCGCGAATTTTCGAGGCCATCGCGCGCAGACGCCGGGTCGAGTAATGGTCGGCGTGCAACTGGCGCGTTTCCGGCGGAACGTCCGGGGCGAAGAGCAGTTGGCGGTCCTCGACCACGAAAACGAACATCAGGCGGTAAATCAAGCGCAGAACCTGGCGGTAATAATCCAGCTTCGCGAGAGCGCCGGAGCGCAGCTTGTCCCGCAAGGCTTCGTTGGCCTTATGGGCCAGAAAGCCGCCGCCGAGGGTCTCGATGGCCTTTTGGACGCCGTTGCGCAGCTGGTCGAGGACTCTCACGCCTTGGCGGGCGGCCGCGTTGTGCCATTTTTCCAGCCAGCAGCTTTGGGGGCCATGGCCGGCGGGGACCTCCACGCGCGATTGATGGCACAGGAGGAAGAGCAGATGGAAGTCGCTGTAAGCCTCCGCTTCCATCATGTTGAACAGGTCGAACTCGACGTAGGCCTGCCGGGACAACAAAACGCTGTCGCGCAGCAGGCGCAGGCTCAGTCCGTTGGTGGCGACGCCCCACAGAAAGTCGTCGGAGCGGCTCAGGAGGTCTTGGACGAGGTTGTGGGGGCTAAGCTTGGAGGAGCAGGGGCT
>JAISZC010000117.1 GCA_031269485.1 Deltaproteobacteria bacterium | reverse complement strand
GCCGTCGCCGAGGCCTGAGCGGCGGCCGTCGGTTCGGGTCGGGCCTCTCTCGTCGCCGTTTGGCTGGGGGCCGACGCGGCGGTTTCCGTCCGGGCGTCGTCGGCCGGCTCGGTCGACGGTTTGGAGCGGGCGGGTGGCGTCTGAGCGGCCGGAGGAGCCGTTTGGCGGGCCGACTGGACTTCGTCGACCTCTTCGGCCGGCGTGGAGCGCGGGGTCGGCCCTTGAGCGGCTTGGCTCGGCTGCGCGGTCTGCTCGAGCTGCGCGGTCTCCGCGTTCGCGGCGGCCTCGGCCGTCGGCTCGGCCTGGGCGCTCTCGACCGAATCGGCGGCGTCCGGCGCGGCGGGGCGCGGCCGAGCCTCGCCGGCCGTTTTGCGGTCGAGCTCCGGCGCCGCGAAGTCGAGCTCGACGACCACCGGGTAGTCCGTGAAAACAGGCTCGCGGGTTTCTTCGGCCGTGACGCTTCGAGCTGGGCTTTCCGAGAAAAGCGAGCCGCGGCCCACCAGCACGCCCAAGGCGAAAAAGCAGGCCAGAAAGAGCAGAGAGCAAAACAGACGGGTCAGCCACTTGACGACCGTCAGCCAGCGGGAGTCGGCGGCCTTGGGGGCCTGGGGCGTCGCCGCCTCCGGTCCGACGGCCTGGGCCGCCTCGGCGGGCTGGGCGGCCTGTGATTCTGACCCGCCGTTCGCCTTGCCCGGCAGCTTGTCCGGCGTGGTCGCCGGGCTGGCTTGGGGCTGACGCGACGGGCTGGCCGACGCGGCCGCGGCTTGGTCCGACGGTCTCGTCGGTTCCTCCGGCCTGGGGACGGCCCGCGCCGTTGGCCAGCCTTGAGCCGTCGCCGCGGCTTGGTCCGACGGTCTCGTCGGGGCCTCCGGCCTGGGGACGGCCTGCGCCGTTGGCCAGCCTTGAGCCGCCGCCGCGGCCAAGGCCCCTTGCAGGATCCGTTTGGCGGTTTGGCTGCGGTCGGTCTTCTCGGGCGGCGAGCTTGGCTGGCGTCCGAGGTTTTTGAGCCGGCAGTGGTCGAAGAAGGTCGTCTCCGTCGACAGCAGGCGATCGACGAGGCGCCCCACGACGGGACTCGGCTCGTCGGAGTTCGGCCGCGGGGCGGGGTTGCGAGGCGCGCCTCGCTCGTCAATGCGGTTCGAGGTCATCTTGCCCTCCGCGGGCTTTGGACGGCCGTGCGGCCGGCCAGGGCGCCGGTCCGCTCACATTTTTTCAGGAGCGGTCACGCCCAGGAGGTTCAGTCCTATGGAGGCCGTTTGACGAACGGCCGCGACCAGCTCGAGCCGGGCCGACGTCAAGGCTGGCTTGTCCTCGTCGACCAAACGCTGGAGGCCGTAATATTGGTGGAAGAGCTTCGCCAGGCCCGTGAGCCAGGAGGCCAGCAGGCACGGCTCGAGGCGCTTGGCCGCCGCTCTGAGGGTCTCGGGGAAGCCGGCCAAATGCTTGACGAGCTCGAGCTCCTCGGGCGTGTTCAGCAGCTCGAGGTCGGCGGGCGGCCCGTCGACGGAGGCCTTGGCGAGGACGCTGCTGGCTCTGGCGCAGACGTATTGGACGTAGAAGACCGGGTTGTCGCGCGTCTTGGCCTTGGCCAGCTCCAAATCGAAATCCAGGGTCGAGTCGCAGCTGCGCGTCAGGAAGATGAAGCGGGCCGCGTCGACGCCGACTTCGTCGACGAGCTCCTTGAGGGTCACGAACTCCCCGGCTCGGGTGCTCATCTGGGCCGGCTTGCCGTCGCGCAGCAAGTTGACCAGCTGGACCAGCACCACGGCCAGCTGGTCGCGCCGGGCCCCCAGCGCCTCGACGGCGGCCTTCATGCGGGGGATGTACCCGTGGTGGTCGGCCCCCCAGACGTCGACGACCAAATCGAAGCCGCGCCGGAACTTGTGCTGGTGGTAAGCCAGATCGGCCGCAAAATATGTCTTCTCTCCGCTTGACTTGACCAGCACCCGGTCGCGGTCGTCGCCCAGGTCGGTGGTCTTGAACCACAGCGCCCCGTCCTGGCGGTAGAGGCGCCCGGCCTTGTCCAACTCCGCGAAGGCCTCCTCGACCAGGCCGTCGGCGTAGAGCGACGACTCGGCGAACCACACGTCGTGCCCGGCCCGGAAGGCGGCCAGGTCGGCCTTGATGCCGGCGAGGATCGCCTGGCCGCTGAGCTCGCTGAGCAGGGCCGTCTGCTCGTCCTGCGGTCGCTGGCCGAAGTCGGCCGGGAGCCGCGGCCGCAGCTCCCGGGCCAAGTCGCGCACGTATTCGCCGCGATAAAATTCCGCCGGCTCCGGCTCCGTCCGGCCCTCGAGCTCCCGCAGGCGATGCAGCGTCGAGCCGCCGAGGACGCGCATCTGCCGGCCGGCGTCGTTGACGTAATACTCGCGCTCGACCTCGTGGCCCAAAAAGGCCAGCAGGCGGGCCAGCGCGTCGCCCAAGGCCGCGCCGCGGCCGTGGCCGACGTGAAGCGGGCCGGTGGGGTTGGCCGAGACAGATTCGACCTGGACGCGCCGGCCGTCGGGGGCCCCGCGTCCGTAGTCGGCGCCGGCCAGGCGGACGTTTCGGAGGATCCGGGCCCACCATTTGATCGACAGCCGGAAGTTGATGAAGCCGGGCCCCTCCACCGAGGTCGATTCGATGAAGCCCTCGGGGTCGTCGATTTCGGCGGCAATGAGCTCGGCCAGTTCGCGCGGCTTGAGCCCGACGGCCTTGGCGAGGGTCATGGCCGCGTTGGCCGCCAAGTGTCCGAAGGCCGGATCTCGAGGCTCCTCCAAGGCGTAGCCGCCCAAGTCCAACGAGGCGGTCCAGCCGCGCTTGCGAGCCAGCGACTTCAGAGCCGCGTCGAGCTTGGTTCTCATCATCTCTTTCATGCGTCACCTGAATTGGCGGCGGCCTGGCTTGCGGCCCGTCTGCAGGCCGCCCGGCGGCTCTTGGCAGGCTCGGCGCCGGGCCGCCTATCTTGGGTTCGTCGAGCTCGGCGCCGGCCGATAGGTCCGGGGGTTGAGCCGGCCCAACAGGCACAAAAGCTCGTAGGCGTTGGTGTCCTGCCAGGCGGCGGCTTCGACGGCGTCGACGGCGGCCTCGCCCGAGCGGCCCAGCAGCACGAGGGCTTGGCCGTCGGCCGGCCGGTCCAGGCCGGAGACGTCCCAGACCGTCAAATTCATGCACACCCGGCCCAGGAGCGGGACCCGGCGGCCTTCGATCAGGCCCCAGCCGCGGGAGGAGCGCCGGCGGCTGAGGCCATGGACGTAGCCCGCCGGGGCGACCGCCGCGGTCAAATCCGCGGGGGCCTCGAAGGTCCGATCGTAGCTGATCGTCTCGCCGGCCCGGACCTTTCGGGTCTGGACGACGAGGCTTTTGAAGGACATCGCCGGCCTCAAGGCGCCGACGAGCGCCCGGGCCGCCGGTCGGGCGGCCAGGGCCGGGTCGTCGGCGGCCAGCGGCGAGACGCCGTAGATCAAAAGGCCCGGCCGCGACAAGTCGCCGGGCCCGTCGTCGCTGGTCAGCAGGCCGCCGCTGGCCAAGGCGCTGTGCCGCAGGGGGCGGCCCAGGCGCCGGTCGGCCAGCGCCGCGAGGGCCGCGAAGCGCTCGAGCTGCCGGTCGGCCCAGACGTCGCCGCTGGTGGCCAAATGGGTGGCCAAACCTTCGACGACGACGTCGGACTGCTCGGCGAGCGACTCGATGACGGCCGGGGCCTCCGGCCAGGGGACGCCCAGCCGGCCCATGCCGGTGTCGACCTTCAAGCGCCCGGCGGCTTTCAGGCCCAGAGCCCGCGCCCGCGCCCCCAGGGCCTCAAGCTGGCCGCGGCTGTAAATCAACGTCCGAGCCCGGATTTTCAGGGCCGCGTCCATTTGCTCCGGGCCGTGGAGGCCCGCCAAAATGTGGAGCTCGGCCTGGACGCCGTCGGCTCTGAGCCTTTCGGCCTCGGCGACGTCCAAGACCCCCAAGTCGGCCGCGCCGGCCTCGACCAAGGTTCGGGCGCAAGCCGTCAGGCCATGGCCGTAGGCGTCGCCCTTGACCACGGGCATGAGGCGGCCGGCGACGTGGCGCGCCAGAAGGCGATAATTGTCGGCCAAAGCCCCCAAGTCGATTTCGACGGAGTTGAAGGAGCTTTTTTTCCAAGCTTCGTCGACGGGCGCGTCGGCTGTTTCTAGGGAGACGGTCATTGAATACCGCAGCTGCTCAGGTGGTTGATCATGGCGTCCCGTCAGTCGCCGACTTCCGGGACGGGTCCTCTCGGACGCCACGGCAACTTCTTGGAACGGGCTTGACGTTCCGGACCGGGCGCCGTCCGCTCCCGGCCCGCGATTGTTCCGTTCGTCCGGCGTCAGCCGGCTGCGCTGGGGCGCCTCCGGTCCCCGGCCGCGAGCCCGCGGCGCCTCCGGCGGTTCCGGCGGTTCGTTTGGCGACTGGCGGAACGTTTGGCGGCGCAGACGGCGGCGAAAACGCTCGGGGCCGGCGAGCCCCCGCGCTCGAGCCCCCACGCTTGTCCGGCGGCGCCAGCCGCGGCCCATCGGCCAAGGCCGGCCAGCCCTCGCCGCCAAAGCCGCTGGGCCTGTTTCGGGACGGCGGGTGCTTCGGCCTGGCGGACGCTTGCCGCGTTTGTCCGCGACGGAGCCCGTTCCCGGCTTCGGTTTCCGGCTTCGGTTTCCGTCTTTGTTTCCCGGCTTTCGTCTTCGTCGCCCATTTGGCGAGGCACGGCAACAGGCCCAAAAACCCTGAGGGGCAAGCCTGGCGCCCGAATCGCCCAAAAAAAGAGCCTGGCCTCGTCTGCGCGCCAACGTGGAAATTGGGCGCCAACGTGGAAAGCCGGCCTCTTGCCGCGTTTCGCGCCGTCCTCGCTGGAGGCGGCCCTTGAGAGGCCTTCAGCCGCGGCCCCTTGAACTCAAGCCGGGGCGGCGTTCGACGTCAGTCTCCGCGCCGCGTTCAGCGTCGCCGACGTGCTCTGAGGACGGTCGGCTGACCGTTCTGTCAGACCTATCCAAATCTAACCATCTGATTTGGTGCTGACTTTCTGCTTCATAGAGGCCGGTTTCACCTTGTGACTGCCCGCAAGGCCAGAGCCTTCCTCTCCACAGA
>JAISZC010000205.1 GCA_031269485.1 Deltaproteobacteria bacterium | reverse complement strand
CGGCCTGTTCGGCCGCCGAAGCGCCGGGCGGCCTGAAGGCGGAGTCGGCGGCCAAGCCTGACAGCTCCCGCGGCCGACCGTCGTCGGCAAACGCTGGCCGGGCGACGTTGGCGCCCCAGGTTCTTTGTCCGCGGGCTGGTTTATTCGGAAATTCAGGAATTCTGAGAAATTCAGGAATTCTGAATTGATTCTGAGCAATTTCTGAATAAAACCCGCCAGGTCGGCGACCTTGTCACGCCGCCGAAGATGGAGCGCCCCCGACGGAGGCCGGCTCGACCGCCGAAGCGCCGGGCGGGCTGATTTGCTTGCAGGCCGGCGGCTTCCGAGCCGGCTTGAGTTTGGCGGCGGCCCGTTTTCAGGAGCGGTATGAGCCGTTGATCGAAACGTAGTCGTGCGAAAAATCGCACGTCAGCATGACGTAGGACGCCTCCCCGGCCTTGAGGTCGATGGACAGGCGATATTCGCGGCGGTTCATGACCGCCGTGGCCTCGGCCTCGCGGCCGTTGTCGCGGCCTCCGCGGACCCAGGGGACCTCGTCGAGGTCCAGATCCACCTGGTAAGGGTCGAATCGGGCGCCGCTGCGGCCCAAGGCGGCCAAGACGCGGCCCCAGTTGGCGTCGCGGCCGAAAAAGGCCGTCTTGACCAGGGGAGATTCGGCCACCGTCCGGGCCGCCTGGCGAGCCTCCCCGGTGTTTTGGGCCCCTCTGACGGCCACCTCCACCAAGCGGGTGGCCCCTTCCCCATCGCGGGCCAGCTGTCTGGACAAAGAGTCCATGACTGCCCGCAGGGCTCGTTGAAAGCTTTCGGCCGCCGGCCCGTCCGTGACGAGCGGGGCGCCGCAGGCCCCGGAGGCGAAGACGAAGAGGGAGTCGTTGGTGGAGGTGTCCCCGTCCACGGTCACCCGGTTGAAGGTGGCCTCGGCGCCTTCCAAAAGAAGCCGGCGGAGCAACGCCGGCTCGACGGCGGCGTCGGTCAGCACGAAGGCCAACATGGTGGCCAAGTTGGGGGCGATCATGCCCGAGCCCTTGGCCGCGCCCCACACCGACGCCGTCGGCCCGGCCGGCAAGGCCGCCTCGGCTTCGGCCGTTTTGGCGAAAGTGTCGGTGGTCATTATGGCTTGGGCGAAGTCGCCCAAGCCGTCGGGCGAAAGAGCCGCCGTCAGGCTGTCCAGAGAGCCCAGCAGGGCCTGAAGGTTGACCGGCTGGCCGATGACGCCGGTGGAGGCCAAAAGAACCTGCTCGGCCGGCAGCTGCAGCCGCCGGCCGGCGGCCTCGGCCGATTGGCGGCAGACCTCCAGGCCCTCCGCGCCGGTTTGGGCGTTGGCTTGCCCGGCGTTGACCAAAACGGCCCGGCCGGCGGCGGCCCGAGGCTTGGACCACAGCACCGGCGCGGCTTGGCAGACGTTGGCCGTAAAAACCGCGGCCGAGGCTTGGAACTGATCGCAGACGATCAGGCCCAGATCCGGACGGCCCTTATATCTCATTTCCGCGGCCACGGCCGCGGCGCGAAAGCCCTTGGGCGCCATGGGAAGGTCTCCTGGACGGACGACGGCGGAAGCGGGGCGGTCGGCGGCCTTAAGGCCGGCCGCCGCCGGGCGGCGTTAGAACCAGCGTCTGCGGTTGGAGCGTCGTCGGGTTCCCCAACTGAAGATCCCTCGCGATTGCCGGCTCACGGGCCGGGTCAAACGCTGCCACAAGCGAATAAGCTGCAATAATTTTGATAAAAAACTTAGTTTGGCCATGATATATCCTATACATAGCCGAAAAATTAAATAATATTATAAATTAAGATTGACTATAATTTTATTAAAATATATTAGTTATTATTACTAAGTTTAAAATTATCTTTAAAAATGGTTTTGGTTTGGCGAAATCAACAATTATTAGCCATACATCAATTATTTATTTTCTTTAAGACAGCAATATTTCTCATATTTTTTTATTTATATTGTTTTTTAATGATATATTTTTTTTAATGGTTAAATATCCAGTCTGAAATAATTAAGGGACTGTTTGGAGGTCTCCTCCTGTGGCTACGCAAAGCATAAGGGTAGAAAAACCTTTTAACTTATCGAAATTTAAGGACAATAGATTGTTTTCTATAATATTTTTAAAAAACTTAGAGAACGGGAAATGTTCGAACAATATAAGTTAAATTTATATTTCGTAAAAAATTAAGGATTGATATTGGATTTAGGAACCTTTTATGGTCATCCCAGTTATATATATCATCCCAGTTAAGAATATCTTACCATAGATCGGTCTTGGAGGCGGAGTCAGGCAAATATTTATTATTTTTCATAAATTCCAATGTATATTCATAACGATCGCCAAAAAATAGAACAAGGCCTTTAAAGTGAATCCGTAGATCTTAATATATGCTAAATCCAAACTAATATCAATCAAGTGGTTAAGTTCAGATGATAAATCCATCATAGCGTATCAAGTTGCCAAGGTCCTGTAATTTATCAGTTATATCTTGAAAAGATGTATAAAATAAACTAATAACTTTGCTTGAGCCTGTCAGCGGGGGCTGAGCGGCCGGAAAGCGGCTGCAGGGACTAGTCCGCCGCTGGCCGGTCCCCGCGGCTGAGCGAGGAAGCGGCGTCGGCCGTCCGCTCTGGGGGCTCCCGAAGCTCGCTCTGGCTGCGCCGTCAGGCGGCCAAGATTCTTCGGCCCGTTTCGCCGCTCACGACGAATGGCCCAGCGGAGCGGCCTCGTCGCGCGGCGGCGGAAATGGACGGGCCGGCGCTCAAAGCCCTCAGGCCCGCGCCGTCGCATGTCGTCCCCAGTTTTATGGCCTGCGGCCCCAAGCGCAGCGGGGCCTAGGAGCTTAGGAGCAAAATACCCCATTGCGCCGCCCAACGCAACTCCGCCGCGCCCTCGATTGTTCCGGCGGCGGTCTCGGCCGGGGCGGCGTTCACGCGCTCAAGCGGCGGCCGGCGAGGCGGTCGAACGCCCATGTCGCAGGGCCGTCGAGACGGCTGAGGCCCGCCGTCGCCGGCCGCGGCCGGGAGGAGGAGGCGCTGAAGGCCGCCGAGACCTTTCCCCCGCCCCAGAGGGGTTTTGACCGTCAGCTCGCTCGTCTTCCACGACGGCCAAGGTCTACGCCCCGCGCGTGTCGTCTTGGCGGCTGACCGCCGCTAGCGGGGCGCGGCCGAGGTCTTTCAAACGTTCCGAATTGACGTAGCTTTTGCGCCGCCAAAAAAGTGTCTGGCCGTCGACCACGATATGTGGTAAGTTTTTCGTCGCCCGCCACCAGCAGTCGACGATGGCCTTTTTCGTCGAGCCGGGACCGGACCAAAACTGCGCCGCCGGCGTCGGACCGAAACGCCATTGCGGCGTCAAAAATAATCGCGCCGTCCTGCCGCCGCCTGGCCAGGCGAACCACGCGCCTGACGGCCAAGCCGCCGCGCCCGGCGGCCAGCCGCAGCCGCCACTGCCGCAGCCGCCACTGCTGCAGCTGCCATCGCAATGCTGCCGCCGCAGCCGTCGCTCCCTCTTGGGGGGCGGCGGGTTCCGAGTTTGTCTCAAAAATTAATGTGTCAGGTTCTACCTCTTAAAAAAGGCTTAATTTTTTAAGCTTTTTTAAATTGGCGACTTGGTTTATATTTGGCATTCCCCTCCATAGGGGGGTTAGGAGAACTGTCGGCATGTCTTCGGACGATATGAAGGAGGCCCCTCAAGGGGCGGAAGCATTGGACGACGTCGCGCAATCTTGGCGCACGTTGGAGGAATATCTGATCGCCACCCGCTACGCGGTGCGCGAGCCCCAAACCGGCGAGCCTTTGGAGTCGAATTTTCAATCCATCGTGGCCGGACGCCTGATCCCCAAACTGGCAGGCCTGGAGAACCCGTTGTCCGGGACCGGCCTGATCGACGAGCTGGTCAAGGCCCTCCTGAGCCGCCAGCTCATTCCGGCCTCGCCGCTGCTGATGTCTTTCGGCAACCCCCACACCCGCCGGCCGGGCTACTTTTCCTGCTACCCCCTGGGCTGGGTCGAGGACAGCTTGGAGGACATCGAAGACATGCGCCGCAAGATGCGGATCATCTACATGGCCGGCGGCGGGGTCGGCATCGACGTCTCCAAGCTCAGGCCCAAAGGCGCTCCGGTCGACGCCGGCCAGGGCATCGCCTCGGGGCCGGTGGGCTTTTTGCAGGATTTTGACGCCGTCACCGGCACCACCAATCAAGGCGGCCGCCGCCGCGGGGCCCTGCTGGTCCAGATGGACTGGAATCATCCCGACGTCCGGGAGTTCGTGCAGGTCAAAAATTTTAACTTCAAGCTCAACCGTTTCATTCAGACCTTGCCGCCGGAAGAACGGCCGCCGCAGAGCCCGCATCTGTCGAACATGAACATTTCCGTCAACGCCTTCGGCGACTTTTGGAAGGATCGCGAACTTATAGGCCTGATCGCCAAAAACATGTGGAGCACAGGGGATCCAGGCCTATTGTTCGTCGACAACATGATCAAATATTCGCCTTTGCGGGCCGAAGACGAGCCGAGGTTCTCCAACCCCTGCGGGGAGTATTTGGCCAGCGCCGGCACGGCCTGCAACCTGGTGACCGTCAACGCCGCCCGCCTGGCCCGTCTGGCCGTGGGGCAGCTCCTGGGCGAAGGCGTCCGGCCTGTCGATCCGACCTGGACGGAGCGGTTCCTCGTCGCCTTCTGGACCCGCCTGGGGCGGACGGCCGGGCTGGCCTGCTTTTTGGGCAACCTGATCCTGCGCTACGACGAGGGTTATCCCCTGCCGGAGATCCGCGAGAAAACCCAGGCCCGCCGGCCCGTGGGCGTGGGCATGTCGGGCTTTCACACGGCCCTCATCTTGGCCTATTGGGGTCGGGCCGTCTACGGCGACTCGGAGGCGGCCAAGTTCGCCAACGGGACGCAAGCCGCCCTGACCTTGGGCACGCTGACCTTGTCGGCCGATCTGGCCCGCCGCACGGGGGAGGTTTACGAAAACGCCGATTATTGGCGGCGCCACTTGGCGGAGCTGGCGGAAACCCTGGGCGCCGGCCCTCTGGCCGAGGTGGCCGAGCCGACTTTGGCCGATCTGGGCCGGCTGGTGGAGGAAAAGGGCGGTTTTTACAACTGCCTGACCACCAGCCAGGCGCCCACCGGCAGCGTCTCGGCCTTTTTGCGCAACATCGACACCGGCATCGAGCCTTTCTACGCCTTGGCCGTGGACCGCCGGGTCCGCGACGTCAAGAAAGGCTGGCTGACCTTCACGCTTCGGCCCTCGGAGCTGGGCGATCTTTTTGACGCCCATCCCGAGCTCTTGGAGCGCGCCGAGGCCCAGACGGCCCTCAAGCTCAGCCCCAGCGAGCAGCTGCAGATGCTGGCCGCCTTCCAGCGCCACAACCACACCGGCATCTCCAAAACCGTCAACCTGCCGGCCGCAGCCACCCCCGAGGAGATCGAAAAGCTCATCGTCATGAGCCGCGACATGCGGCTCAAAGGTTTCACCGTCTACCGCGACAGCTCCCTGGAGGGCGTGGTCTCGGTCGCCTCCGCGTCTCCGGCCGAACCGCCGAAGCGCCAGTCGGAGGGTTTCCCGCTGGATGACCGCGAGGCCGATTTGGGCGACGAGCGCGAGGCCCGGACCTTCACGGCCCGCAGCTCGAGCCTGACCGCTCACATCACGCTGACCAACGACTTGAGCAAAAACATCAGGGAAGTCTTCGTGGCCGTCGGCGACGTGGGGGCCGACATCAACGCCCTTTTCACCGCCTTCGGCATGATCCTCTCGGTGGCCTTGCGGCGGGCCCCGGCGCTGTTCGAGCCGCTGGTCAAGGTGCTGTGCAAGGTCAAAATGGATCAGCGGGTCTTGGTCCGGACCAACATGAGCCAGGATCCCATCGTCGGCAACAGCCTGCCCCAGGCCATCGGCATGCTCATGAGCCAACGCAAGGAGTTTTTGGAGAAAGGCTGCCAGGTCGAGGCGCCCCACGACTGCGGCAGCTACGATTTGTGCCCTGAATGCCAGCATTTGACCCTCAGGCGCGAGGGCTCCTGCCGTAAATGCGGCAGCTGCGGGTACACGACCTGCTGATTCGCCTTTTTCTTTTGTTCGCCCGCGTCGTCGGCTGGTTCAAGCCGGGACGCGGGCTTTTTTGCTTCTGGCCGTCGCCGGTCAAGGCTGCACTCCGGCTCGTCGGTCGACGCCGCAGGGCGCCGAGCCAGATCGGCTTTGATGGGCGGCTAGGGCGCTGGGCGTAGTCGACAGCGACGGAGCTGGGCTGGCTTTGGCTGGGTCTGGCTGGGCTGTGCTGGGCTG
>JAISZC010000110.1 GCA_031269485.1 Deltaproteobacteria bacterium | reverse complement strand
CGCCGGCGCCGCCGACGTCCTCAACTGAAACCCCGCTTCCAGAGCTGGCCGCCCAGCCAGCCGGCCGGCCTGAGGTCGAGACGCCAGCTGACCTGGCGGCGGAGCGTCGGAAGGCGGCTGACCTTGAGCCCGGCGTCTCGCCGGCGCCGCCGACGTCCCCAACTGAGACCCCGCCTCCAGAGCCGGCCGCCCAGCCAGCCGGTCGGCCTGAGGTCGAGACACTGGCTGACCTGACGGCTGAAACAGTCGCCGCGCTCCCCGCCGCGCCACCAACAGGGTTTGAGCTTCAAGCGGCCGATCAGCCTCAAGAAGCCGCCGCGGCGCCGGCCAAGCTCGGTGAACCGGGCGGCTTTCAAGCCTGCTCGATTGATCGGCCGACCGGCCAAGGCAACGTCAAGGGCCTGCAGGGCCGCTACGACGATCAGGGCCGCTACTTGGTGATCATGAAGCTGGACGGCCAGCTGGGGGCTGTTCAGACTCGTCATTATTTGGGCAGGCCGAGCAAGAATGTCACGGCGGTTGATGTCGCCGGAACCTATCAGGTCGACCGGCTGGACTTTTTGGAAGCCGACGGACCGGTGCGGTTGGCCCAGTTTGGCCGCCATAAGGGCTTTTTACGCCTGAGTCTAAATTTTCGAGATCGGCAAGCGCCCCAAAAGGTCGGCGTCGAGTTGTTTTGTCGGGGCGAAGAGCTGGTTTTGAGGTATTCGTTCGAGCCCCAGCCTCAGTCGAGCTCTGTTTCGTCCCCAGCCTCCGGGTCGGCCGCGATGGCGCGGGAGGCTGGTCAGGCGGAAACGGCGGACGCGTCGGTTGGCCAAGGCGGTCAGCCGACTCCGGGGACGGCCGTCGCCGACGGAGAATTGGCGGGTTATTCCGCCTGCCCGAAAGACCAAGCCGGCCGAGGCGCAGTCTCCGGCTTGAGCGCGCGCTACGACGCTCAAGGCCGTTATCTGGTGTTTTGGCGGCTCGACGGCCAGCTGGGCGAGGTTAAGGCTCGTCATTATTTGAATTTAAAGGCCGGCAACGTTTCAGCCGTGGATTTTTTCGGCCATTTCGATCATCAAATTGAATCGCTCCAGCAAACCCGAGGGCCGGTGGGGCTGACTCGTTTCGGCCGTCACCCGGATCGTTTGAGGCTGAGCCTAAACTACCGCGACGGAGCGACGCCGGAGTCGGTTCAAGTCGAGACGTTTTGCCGCGACGAAACTGTGGCCACGCGGTTCACTTTCTCGTATCGGCAGACGCCCGCCAAGCAGACTGAACTTGCGGCGCCGTCGCCTGCTCCGCCCGAACCTGGTTCTGCGTCGGAAGGTGGAGCAGAGCCGGAGGCTAAAAAACTGCCGGCCGACGCGGCCGGTCCAAAAGCGCCTCAACCTAAGGCGTCCGCGATTTGAGGGACGCTTTTTCCGGTTGCTTGGCGCTGGTCGGCCACGAGGCGGCGGGCGGTTTTTTTTGCCGGCCTCTCCAAAGCCGGCCGTTTTTGCTTTCGGCGGGGCTGGAAAAGGTGCCCGCCACGGCGTATCATGGAGGGGCTGTAAGAATCAGGCAGCTGCGAAAGGGGCGCAAGATGGCGAGGCGTAAGCGATTTACCGCCGCTCGGACGCGGTCCCAGGACGACCGGCCCCCCGCTGACAGTTCGGCCGCCGCCGACAGTCCTTTTGCGGCCTTGGCGGGCCTGAAGACCGCCATGAAGATCGTCCGGCCGCTTCAGGCGCCGCCGGTTCAGGCTCAGGCGCCGCCTTTGAGCGAAGAACTGCTTTTTAAGCGGGAGATGCAGGACGTCGAACCCTTAAGCTGCCGAGGGAAGCGTCTGACGCCGCCGCCGCCGCCGGCCGACAGCTGGAAACGGCCCGACCTAGGCGACGACGACGCCATGGTTTTGCGTGATTTGACCGATTTGATCAGCGGACGGGGTGAGTTCGACTTTTCCGCCACCGACGAATGCGTCGAAGCCCATGTTAAAGGCTTTCCGCCGGCTTTGATGAACCAGCTCAGGCAAGGCCGTATTCCGTTCCAAGACCACCTAGATCTGCACGGCTTAACCCTCGAGGAAGCCGAAAAGGCCATTTTTCGCTTCATAACCCGCAGCTCGGCCTTGGGACGAACCTGTCTGCTGCTCATCCACGGCCGCGGCCACCGGTCCCCAGACGGCATACCGATCATCAAGCGGAATTTGGAAAATCTTCTGTTGAGAAAAGCGGTCAAGAACCGCATTTTGGCCTTCACCACCGCCAAGCCCGTCGACGGCGGGAGCGGGGCCAGCTACATTTTGCTGAGGCCTTGATGATCCAACTTGGTTTTGTTCGGATGGGCCCATGCTGACCAGATTGCGTTGCTGCGACGAGGCGCCAGGCTTCGTCGTCTGCCGAGCCGACGAGCCGGCCGACTGGCTGGACTTGGAGACCCCCGACCAGGAGGAACTGGCCGCCTTGACCGCCGAGCTTGGTCTGCCGCCGTCGTTTTTGGCCGACCCTTTGGATCCTCGAGAAAGGCCGAGGCTGGACGTCGAAAACGAGGCGGCCATGGTCATTATCCGGGCGCCGTATCTGGCCCAAGCCCCGGACGGACCGGCCTTCGCCACTGTGCCGCTGGGCTTGGTGGTCGTCGATCGCGTCGTGCTGACCGTCTGCAGCCGACCAGGTCTGGTCCGCGAGATCATGGGCCGTTGGAGCCGCAAGCCTCGGCCGTCGTCTCATTTTAAGATGCTCATCAAGATCCTCATCGAAAGCTCGGCCGACTTCATGCGCCATTTGGAGCTTATGGAGGACGTCACCGACTTGGCAGAAAACTCTCTCGCTAAGGCCCAACACAACGAGCAGATCATGACTCTTTTGAGCATTGACAAGGCCTTGATCAACTACACTGTGGCCTTGAAATCCAATCGGGACATCATGAGCAAGCTCAGCGATGGAATAATTTTTAAATTTTCGGCGGAGGAGGCTGACTGGCTGGATCATGCCATGACTGAAAATCAGCAGGCAATTTACATGGCTGATATTTTTGGACAGGTTTTAGGCAGTCTTTCCGATGCTTTTGGAACGATAATTAATAATAATCTCAATAAAATAATGAAATTTTTAACAGGTATGACAATTATTTTAATGGTTCCAACTTTAATAGTTGGGGCTTATGGTATGAATTTGGAATTACCTTTAACCAAAAATCATTGGGCATTTTGGACAATAATGGCGTTATGTTTGCTGCTTTCAGGCTCGTTATGGGTCTTTTTTTTGAGGAAAAGATGGCTTTAAACTGGAATAATCAGTCGCCCTGGCAAAAGGCCCTACCTGCCCGAAATCGCTGAGGAAATCCTGAGAAAAGGCCCCCTGGAGTCGCATTCCAGCCTGGAAACTTAAGTTCTCGTAATCATGGGGAAAACGCCCAAACTCCGGGTTACGGTGGCCTTCGCCGGGTCTCAACCTGTCTCGAAAACCGCCCTCAACAGGTGGGAATAGGGCACCCATTCACGCCCCTCTGGGGTCTGGTCCATGTGAAGACATGGAGGGGGCCCACCCCCTCCCGAGATCGGGCCCAGAGGCGGAGACTGAAGCCATTGGGCTCTTGGCTCAGTTTTATGCCGCGGTCTGATCGGGTATCAACATTGATAATTAGGAATCAATGTGGGGGGAGCCCATTTTTTTTCAGGGATCTTGAATTTTTGGAAATGATGGTTATTATTTGGACATTATTCGCCGACTGGACAAATCTAGGGATGTAAACCAGATCCATCCCAGACCCGAGACTAAGGGCCTAATCAAGGGCACGTCTTCCGGCCAGCTATTGGCCTGGAGGACCTTCCCCTGATTTCAAGCGGCCCAGTCATTCGTCTGCCCAACCTCAAGCCTCTCCGCCACAACTTCTTCAGCCTCAAGTGGCTGCGGCAGATGCTGCGATGTTTTTTGGTCCTCCCCCGCAAGGTGGGGGCGTGAACGGACACGTCAGCAGATTGCCGCAGCAACCGGGCGACCGTCCTGAGACCACCGCCGAAAACCGCAAAAAACTGGTGCGCTGACTCTTGAGGCGCACGCGCGTGACGCCGTCCAGAAAGATTTGCAGGGTGGCGACACGGTTTTGGGCTACAGTCGTTGGGCCAAGACGGCCAATTGGCGGGCCAAAGGGCTGTCGGGCGAAGCTTCGACCAACGGGCACCGGGCCTGCCGGGCCGTCGCCACGGCGGCCGGATCCATCGGCAGGCGGGCCAGCAGAGGCGCTCCGACCGAACTGGCCAGTTCCGCCACGGCTTGAGGGTCGTGGAGTGGCGTCTGCTGGCCGCAACCCGGACAAATGAGGCTGGAAAAATTGTCGATGAAGCCGTGGAGGGCGGTCTGGCAGGTTTGTAGGCAGGTGACGGCCTTGGCCACGTCCGCAAGGGCCAAAGGCGAACCGGTGGCGACCATCAGGGCCTTGAGGTCGGGGATGCGGCGCGCCACCGTCAGGGTCTCGTCACCGGTGCCTGGCGGGGAGTCGATGAAAAAAAAGTCGACCTCCGGCCAGGCCGTCCGTCCGATGAACTGAATGATGGCCCGCATTTTTCGAGGGCCGCGCCACATGACCGCCTCGGCCTTGCGGGCCAGCATCAGATCCATGGACAGGACCCACAGGTTAGGCGCGGCCTGGACCGGCAGCAGGCGGCCTTGTTCATCGACCGTCAGGCGTTCGTCGAGGTGCAGCGCTTCGGCCACGTCCGGCCCATGGAGGTCGACGTCCAGCAGGCCCACACGGAAGCCGGCTTGGGCCTTGGCCCAAGCCAAGTTGACGGCCACGGTCGTCTTGCCTACGCCGCCCTTGCCGCTGACGATGAGATATTTTTGGCCGAAACGCTTGAGAACGTCGGCCATTTCTTTTTCCTGGAGTCGTTGATCCAGCTCTCCGAGCGTAGTGGTCATAAAGCTCCGGTCGCGCCGGCCAAGCGCCTGGAAATGGCGAAAAACCGGCGTTGGACGCTCAATTGGACGGAGTGATTTTCAGCAACAGCTGGTCGTTGAAATGGAGGCGATCTTTGAGCAGTTCGTTTTCCGTCTCCAAAACAGCCAGGCGTTGCTTAAGCGCATTGTTTTCGGCTGTCAAAGCCGCGAGCTCGTCGAACAAGGCCGGCGGTGCCTTTAGCGGCTCGGCGGCTGGCGGCGCTTCGGCGATCAGGAGGGATTGGGATTCGAGGGGCACAAAGCCGGCGCCGACCTCCAGCGAGGTTGCCGTCACCAGCAAAGGCGGGTCAGAGGGCTCGCCCGCCGGCGCGGAGTGGGAGGACGGCGGGGCGGGCACGTCGGCGAAGACCTCGTTGGCCGACGCTAGGAGCCCAGGGCTTTGGAGCGGCTCGGCCAAGTCCGTGGGGGCCGGTGCCTCGGCGGAGCTGGGAGTCGGAGGTTGGGCCGTTGAAGCGTCCGAAGTCTCGGCTGGAGACGTCGTCGAGACGGTGGCCTCCGAGGCGGCGGCTTCCGAGATGGCCGTTTCCGAGACGGCTGCTTCCGAGGCGGCCGCTGGAGGTCCTGCGGCGGCCGGGGAGGAGGCCGCGTCGTCTGGCGCGGCGGTTTCGGCGTGGGTTGCAGAAGCGGCGATTTCTTGAGCGGCTTCGGAAGGTTCTTGGCGGACCGAGGCGCTCGCGCGGTTGGCTGGCTTGAAGGCGACGGTGGCCTCCAGGGAGGCTCGGTTTTGAGCGGCGGCGGGCCACAGGGCCCTTAAGACCGGGGCCGCGCCTGGAAAGGCTTCCAAAGAGTGGGGCGCCAAACTCAGGAAGCTGAAGATCAGCGCCGCAACGCCGGCCAACGACAGCCATAAGCCGCCTAAGTGACGGCTGTCGGGCGCGGCTGCCTTGAAGGATTTGATTTGATCGCCCAGCAAAAAGACGGCGGCCAGCGGCGGAACCAAAAAGGCCAGCAACGTCTGAGGCCAGAAGAACCAAGGCAGGGCATTGGTCAGGAAGGCCGGGCTCTGGTTGAGGGCTTCGAGAGTGAAGGTCGAGAAATCTTGGCCGCCGGCGAAGAACTTGCCGAAGGCGAAGGCCGGGGCCGCCACGGGATACGCAAGCAGAATCGACAAGATCGGTGCCACGCGGTTTTTGCGAAAGTCCGGTCGGCGCCAGACGGCGATCTCCAGCCACAGCCACACGACAACTAGCAGAACGGCCCAGACGACGGCCAAGGGCAAATCAGGCATGAACTGGGCGTCCGGGCCGTAGAGGCCGGCCAAGTCCAAGCCCAGAACCGCCGTCAGGCCGGCCAGGCCGGCTCTGGTGCGGACGTGGAACATCTTGAAGGTCGGCACGGTCAGCAAAAAAGCGCCTGCCGTCAGCGCCAAAGCCCACGGGAACAGGGGCTGATCGCCCAAGTAGGCCCCCAGCGTCCAGGCCGCCAAGGCGATCAGGCATATGGCGTGGGCGAAGAACCACGGATAGCGGCTGTCGTCGGCCGGAGCGTCGAGCCAAGGATTTTTGGTTTTTTTGCGGGCTTTCTTGAGGACCGGCGGCGCCTCGCTCAAAGTCGCGGCTTCGCTTTCATGACCTTCAAGGTCGCGCACGGCCTGGCTTTTGGGGGTGCCTGGCGCAGAATCGGCGACCGATGGCTCAAGATCTGGGCCTTCCAGAGAAATATCTTCCAGAAAGGCATCTGAATGATCGACTTTTAAATTTTCGTCGGTGGCGGCCTCGATGTTTTCGCCGTCAGTGGGTATATTGCTCATGATAACCACCTAAGAATGCCCTTGCCTTCAGTCTATGGAGAATTAAAGACAATAAAAATTCAAAACAAAATTATTGCTTAACCGTCGGACCGGGGAGGTCTAGCCAGCCAGCGAAAACGGCGAGGTGTGGTCAGGCGAACCTTGGTGGCCGTTGGCGCGTCCAGCCAAAGAAGACGCGGGGCCGGCGGCGAGGGCCGACGAACGTCGGCCGGGCCGCGGCAAGCGCTTAGGGCGCGGAGGCGCCGACCATTTTCCACATCGTTTATGCTACCATAATGGGCTAAGAGCGGGCAATGGCCATTTTTCGCCCGCCGGTTCGCGGTCAATGTCGTCTGCGGCCTGAATTCGGCGCTCCCAAGGAAATCATGAGCCTCCCTTCCAGTCCAATTGCCAGAATGACCAAGGCCTACCGTCACCTGGAACGTTTGACGGACATCATCAGGATCATGGTCAAGTTCGGGTTCGGCGATCTCTTTGATCGCCTGGGCCTGGGCGACATACTGGTCCGAGCCCGCCGTCTGGTGGGGCTGACCGTTACCGACAGCCGGCCGACCAGGCCCAGGCGGCTGCGGCAGGCCCTGAGTGAGATGGGGGTGGTGTTCGTCAAGCTTGGGCAGTATTTGTCCACCCGCCAGGACGTGCTGCCACACGAGTACATAGAGGAGTTCATCCTCTTGCAGGATGCCATACCGCCTATCGACGCGGCCGAGGTGTCCAGGATTTTGGCCGAGGAGCTAGAGTCCGACGCGGTGCGCGACTTGTCCGAAACGCCCTTGGCCGCTGCCTCGGTCGGGCAGGTCCATGCCGGTTTTTTGGCCGACGGCCGCGAGGTCGTCGTCAAGGTCCGCCGGCCGGGCCTGCAAAAGCAGATCGACACTGATTTGGAAATTTTGGCCGAGCTGGCCGAGCAAGCGGACCGGCACCTGTCGTTTCTCAAGTTTATCCACGCGCCGGATCTGGCGGCCGAGTTCCGGCGCAGCCTCAACTCGGAGCTCAACTACCGCCGGGAAGCCGTCAACATAGAAAGGTTCGGGCGAATTTACGCCCGGAATCCCGACGTCAAAATCCCCGTCGTGCACAACTCGCTGTGCACGGAAAACATCCTGGTCATGGAGCGGATCAAGGGCCTGAGGATCGACGAGCCGCAGACTCTCAGACAGGAAGGCTTCGATCCGACGGCCGTCGCTAGGTTGGCCTCCAGGCTGGCTTTGGAGCAGATGGTGCAGATCGGCCTCTTTCACGCCGATCCACACCCTGGCAACATCGTGGTCCAGCCCGGGCCCACGCTGGCTTTCATGGATTTCGGGCTGGTGGGCCGGCTCGATCGCCGGACCAGGACCGGTTTGCTTTCCTTGGCCCGCGGCGTGGTCCGCCGCAATCCGGCGGCCGTGGTTCGAGCCATGCTGAGCCTGGTCAAGCCTGACGAAGAACCTGATCGAGAAGGCCTCGAGATGGAGGTCGAGGTCTTTTTGGAAAACCACGTAACGGGCGCCCTCAAGAATTTAAGGCTCGGGCAGATTTTGCGGGACGTTCTCGAGCTGATGAGCCAGCACCAGCTGCGCATCCCGCCAAACTTGCTGCTCATGGTCAAAGCCTTGTCCCAGTACGAGAGCCTGGGTCAGAAACTCGACCCAAACTTCAAGTTCGTAGAGGAGGCCGAGCCGGTCGTCAGCCGCATCTACCGGCGACGCCTGTCGCCTGGGTTCTGGCTAGAGGTCTTTAGCCGCCACGGTCTGGAAGCCCTCGGCTTTTTGGAGAACTTGCCCGCCGAACTGGGGCCGTTCCGGCAAATGCTCAAAAGCGGCCGGCTCCAAGGCGACTTGGTCGTCAAGGACGTCGACAAGCTTAGCCAGTCCATCAACCAGGCCAGCTACCGCTTGTCCTTCGCTCTCGTCTTGGCCGCGCTGGTCATCGGTTCGTCGGTGGTCATCCACGCCAAATTGCCGCCTTTTTGGCGCGGTCTGCCCATTTTGGGCCTGGCCGGCTTTTTGGGCGCCGGGGTGGTCGGATTCTGGTTGGTTTGGGATTTTTTGAGGAAATATAAAGATCATTGATAGCGGGGTTGGCCGCCGGCCGGTCCGCTTTGCGTCAATTTTTGTCCTTGCGCTTTTTCGTTCGGCTTGGACGAGGCCGACCGTCGGCCTCGCGGCCCCGTAGACCGAGGCGGGGCGCAGGCCGCGAGGCGGTGCCGAGAGCGATTTGAGCCCGGCGGACTGTCAAATTAGCTCAAAACAACGCCTAAACGACAAGAAAAATTTGCCCTCGGCGACGGCTTGTGATAGGCTGTTCGCCGGATCAGGCCGCCGGGCCAGGGTCTTCTGCCTTTTTTTGACGTTTGCCTCGGTGCCTTGGCCCAAGACCAGGTCTTCGGCCGTCAGGCCAGCCGGTCTCCGTCTTTTTTCAAGCGGCTGGGAAAGGTTTCCCAGCCATCGGATCGCGCTTGCCGGCCGCCGAAGAGTCGCCGACGCGTGAAGCTAGAACGTTTCTAACAAACTAATCATACCCATGGGAGGTTGCATAATGCCGTCCACCAATCCTAAGGTCGTCGAGGACCTCAAGGCCGCCTTCGCCGGGGAATCGCAGGCCAACCGCAAGTACTTGGCCTACGCCGCCAAAGCCGAGGCCGAGAAACTGCCTTACGCGGCCAAGGTGTTCAGGGCCGCCGCCGAAGCCGAAACCATCCACGCCCACAGCCATCTGAGGTTGCTCGACGGCGTCAAGTCGACGTCGGACAATTTGCAGGACGCCATCGGGGGCGAAACTTTCGAGTTCACCACGATGTATCCAGAGATGCTCAAAGACGCCCAGGCCGCCGCCGACAAGAACGCCGAGCGTGGCTTCCACTTGGCCAACGAGGCGGAAAAGGTCCACGCCGAGTTCTTCAAAAAGGCCGCCGCCAATCCTGGCCAGGCCGCTCCCAAGTTGTTCGTCTGCAAGGTCTGCGGCCACGTGGCCGAAGGCCAGATCCCCGACGTCTGCCCCATCTGCGGCGGCAAGCATCAGGTTTACGTCGAAGTCCTGTGATTGTCGTCGGCGTGCGCGGCAGGGTCCGCGTACGGTTTTCGCCCCGGCTCCGCCGGGGTTTTTTTTGCGTGGGCGTTGCCCCGAGAGGGAGCTTATTAAGGCGGGGGAATGTCATTATTGTTGGACGTACAACAGTTCGTTGAGTATTTTTTTTCCGTCCGGCCTGATCTCCCTGACGTGCTTCAAGGTCAACTCGTCAGAAAATACGTTTAAAATCAAGGACTTATTGTCGGAGCTAGCCTCGCCAGAGGGCAAGGTCAGGGCGCAATCAGGTCAGGGGGTGAGAAATTTTTTTGTTGAGTTCTTAAGACACATGATATAGGATCTACGAACGATCGCTAGTCAGCCCGACCGACAGGGTTGATCGGCGCTCCGGTCGCAGAGCGCCTAGCCTGACCGTTAACCGAAAGAGCCGAACTCCATGACTTCCGTTACCCAACCTCATTCCGCCGCCGTCCTCATCCGACGGCTCAACCTGCGGGAACAGAGCCGTCTCCACCTATCCTCAACCTGAGTGGTGATTGGCAATTAAGGTCATCAGGCTTACGATCTCCACCGATGCGGCGATCGCCGATGACCCGGAAAGTCTCAATTCTGCGTGGCCTGACCGGCCTCCGGATTGGATAATGTGACCTTCCGGGTCTCGGCGGTTTTTTTTGCGGTCCGGGCCCCGCGAAAGCTGGGGGCTCAACCAGCGTCTTTAGCTTCCCAAACGCCTTTTAATAGATATTATGTGTCCAGTAGGAGTAATTTATGACACAAAAACTTAAAATAAGTGCCATTGAATTATTGCCTGAGCGTTTATTGGTTGGTTATTGCTCAATTTTGAATTCAAATATAGTTTCATATTACTATAATTATGTATGGACTAAATTTATGGAGCGTATATATGAGATACCTGGGTTGCAGGATCGTGAATTGTACGGTGTTTGTACCAACCTGCAATTCAACGGGCTCTTTGAGTACTGGACGGCCGTAGCCGTCGAGCCGGGTCTGGAGGCGCCCGCCGATCTGACCCCCATCCCATTGGGGGCCGGCACCTATGGCAGCCGGGTCGACAAGCCGGCGCGGCCCTTGCCCATGATGTACGGCCGTCTGGGCCAGTATTGGCAGACGCCGGACTATTACGTTCTGAACTGGAAGTTGCCTTGTTACGAACTCTACAAGCCTGACTGGTATAATCGGGCGGTGGTGAAGATCTGCATTCCGCTCCACTTGAACTTTGACGCCAGTCGGCGGTTGAGCCTCGGCTAACGGACGAATCGGCGGCCTCAAAAACAATCCGCCAAGAATATGGCGGAGTTTTTTGTCCTGCAGGCAGGCAGGCAGGCGACGGCCGGGCGAGCGGGCCGCCGCTTGTCGGCTGCCTAAGCCCGCGTTGATTCTTGGCTGGCCGGGCCCGTCGCCTGCCAGTCGGCGTTGCGGTGCCAGCCTGGGGGAGCGGCGCATGAGGCCCAGCCGTCCGTCCGTCGTCAAGCCTGAAAACTCGGCCGCCAAGCGGGAGAGACGCCAGACCGCGTCGGCCTCAACTGCGAAGTCGCCACAAGGCCTTCGCGCTCGCCAGCGAACACGTTTTTTCGTCAGAGGCAGGAGTCGACCGCCTCGACATGACCAAGTTGGTTTCGTCGGCTGTGGTCGCTGGTGGACCAGAGCGGCCGTTGGCCTTTAAAAAAACCTCAGAGGCAAAAATAATTTTTTTGTCCGCTGAGAGTTTTCGCTCTCAAATGGGAGCCTCCTGCGCGGCGCCGAACCTCCAGGCGCCTGTCAAATGCAAGTATTTTCTCTCACTGCCCTCACAGTCGACCCTCTCATTTGACAGTAAAATCTTCAGAGCTACCCGGGCGAAGGCCTCCAAGCCGTGGTCCATCTGGGGATCAGCTCTTCAGGAGTCGAGTCGTCGGCGTCTCTCAATTGATAGTTTTGCGTCTCTCAATTAAGACAAAAAAATTCACGATTCTCAATTGACAGGTTCAAAAAAATTAAAAAAAAAGTTGACAAGCCAAATAAAACAAGTATTATAACGATGCGTCGAGACGAACGTTCGACCAGCTGCTGGCCGGCCTGAAGGCCAAGCAGGTTAGTAGGGCGGCGCGAGGGGCGACAGCCGGGGTCGGCTGACGGCCCTCCGACGGGTTTCGACGGGGCGCGGCGCTCGCAATTCTGGTGACAGTTTCGAACGGTTATGATATCTTTTCCTTTCGTCGAGCTATTGCCAGGGTTGCAGGTGGGGACAAAAAGCTGGATGGCGTGGCCATCGGCCGCAGGCTGAGGCCGAAAGGCTGCCCGCTTGTCGCCCGCTCGGCGTCGAGGCTCAACGTTTTTTTTGACGTCAACGTCGACCCGCCGCAGGCGGAGCCAGGTGGCGGCTTAGGCTGTCGTCTAGGCACGAATGTCAGTTAAAACGGACTGTTGCCGTCCCCTCAGGCCGGCCCTGCCCCGAGGACTGCTTTCGAGCCGCTTGAGGGTCCGACGGGTTTTTTCAGCTGGGCGCCTGGGACCAACGGAGACTCGGAATCCGGAGGGCCTGGACCGTCCGTCACAACGCCAGGAAGCTTTTCGCGATCGTCAGGCCTGTCGAGACTGCGCTTTATTGGCTGCACGAAACGTCGCCGGACCCCTCTGGTCGCCTGCAGCTTTTTTTGAGTCCCGTTGTGTTAGGGCCTCGTAGGTGAATTAAATGAATCATAAGCTTCAAACTGAGCGTCGGTATAAAATTTTCGGGGAGGTAGTGCCATTACCTTTTCTTGAAGATGCTTCCAAGACGAAGGAACTCATAATTCTAGAGTCAACCATCATGTTTGCTAAAAACGGATACTGGGCCGTATCAGTCCGCGATATAGCTAACAAGATAGGCATAAAACCATCGTCACTCTATAACCACTTTAGCAGCAAAGAGGCACTCTTTGAAGCCGTTATAAAGCACGCAGAAGACCTATATTTGCTGTATTTTAGTCGTCTAGACACGATGATGGATTCTGCGAAGTCCTTGTCGGAGGTCCTTGACGTCATATTCCTCGAACCGATAAAAATGTCCAATACATTCACATGCTATGCTTTTTCGCTGATGCAGACTGAGCAATTCCGGGATAAGCGGGCAGCTATGGTATATAATAATACATTTCTAGATTATAGTATAAATTTCTTTAAAAATTGGTTCGATAAATGCATCGAAAAGGGTTTTGCTCAGCAATTTGACACCAAAACGGCTGCTACCATCATAATGCATAGTGTTTTGACGGGTATAAACTTAAGAGTCCATGAATATCTCGGCAACCACGCTCCCTACTCCTTCGCCGAGATGTTCAACGATCTTAAGCATTTTATCATGAAGGTGGCCCGTATCGAGATCGCCAGCGAACCGCGGCGGGTTTTCGGGGAGATCAACTTGGGAAAGTCTCTGGCGGCGCTAGGCACGGAACTGCCGGGCATGTCCGACGGCGAAGAATAAGCCGGGACAAAAAATGCCGGGACGAATAGGCCGGGAAAATTCGTCTCCGACTCTACCGCCGTTTGAGCTGTCTAGGCGTCCGCTGTTGGTGCCAGTGAGGTCGACGAGAAAATTTTTTGGTCAACATCCGAGCTGGACGGCAAAACGGGAAAAACAATTCACCTGGTGGCGCTTTGGGTGCCTCCAAGCCCACCAGGGAGAGGCTGGAAAGCAAATCAGTCCAGCCAGAAAGCGGTTTTTCTTCCGCCTCCTGAGGCTTCCACCTGCTGCGGCGCTGGGCTACGAGCTGAGGGGCTGCTTGACAATAAAGCTTGCAAGTGGTCCTTTGTGGGCGACCGATCATCTTGGGCGAAGGTTGGGGTTTGTTTGGCCATATGCATTGCAACAGATATGCAATTTCCATGTCAACAGTCTTTCTAGCAATTTACGTGCCAATATCTCTCGATTAGAAGAAAAAATTTTTTTTTGGAGTAAATTTCCCTTGATAAGCCTCATTATTTGGTGTAGTATGGCTCCAGTAACCAGTTGCCGCCAGTTGGGAATTCCCCGCTGTCAGTCGGGCCTCAGCTGCTCAATTGGAAAATTGGAGACTAATATGTACCGACTTATTCAGAATTAATTAGTCGCCCTTGTAAAAGGGCCTATCTACCTGGAATGGCAGGATAAATCCTGTGAAATGGCCCCTCTGGACTCGCATTCTCGACTGGCAACCTAACTCCTTGTAATCACTGGGAAAGAGTCCAATCACCGGTCGGCAACGGCCTGAACCTGGCCTCCGTCAGCCCCGAAAACCGCCCTGAACAGGTAGAAATAGGACAGATTGACAATGCCTGCCTGTTCAATTTTATCTCATTTTTTCGAAAAGGGCCTTCACCAGAGCGGTTAAGCAATTTCCGTGCCAACGTTCACTAGCGATTTTCATGCTAATATCTCTCGATTAGGAGAAACAAATATTTTTTTCGGGGTAAATTTTACTTGACAGGCCTCTTTATCTGGTGTAATATGGCTCCTGTAACCAGATGCCACCAGGTGAGAATCCATCGCTGTCAAACTGGCCGCAGCTGCTCAATTGGGGAAAATTGGAGTCCAATATGCTCCGATTTATTGATAACAAATTAGCTGTTTTGCCTACTATTATTGATATAACTAAAAAATGTGCTTTTCAAGATCTTGATCCTGAAGATGAACTAGCTATTTTAGCCAAAAAGATTAATTGGAAAATATTAGAGCATTTTTTATACAGTTTTATTCTAAAAATATAGGTCAACCTGGTAAAAGATTCTGTTTAATGATATGGTTGGTGCTGCTTAAATATTTATATCAATTAAACGATTAAAGAGTAATTAGTCGCCTATGCAAAATGGTTTTTTGGGGCTCGAAAAAAAAGAAAAAATAGCGGTTCTTCGGAAATTTTTTTTTGAAATTTATGTATATTTAATTAAATGACAGTTTTATGATAAATTTATCCTATCACCACAGCATATTCAAATGTGGTTTTATTAAAAGCCAATTATTT
>JAISZC010000057.1 GCA_031269485.1 Deltaproteobacteria bacterium | reverse complement strand
GACCGGCCCCCCCGACGTGATCCGAAGCCTAATATTCATAAAAATAGCCTCCTTGGGCTATTTGCTCCGGCGCCTCCCTCATGGCCCGCCATAATGATCAGCCAAAAGGCCCTGCCCCTATTCGAGCGGACCGTCCTCCCAAAGTGAGCCGAAGCCTAATATTCATAAAAATAGCCTATTTAGGCTATTTGCTCCGGCGCCTCCCTCTTGGCCCGCCGTAATGATCAGCCAAAAGGCCCTGCCCCTCTTCGAGCGGCCCCCGCCCAAAGTGAGCCGAAGCCTAATATTCATAAAAATAGCCTACTTAGGCTATTTGCTCCGGCGCCTCCCTCTTGGCCCGCCTTGACGCCTGACGCTGACCGGTCGCGCGGCGGATCAAACGGGGCGCCGACGATGTGGCCGGCCTCAGGCCGTCGCGCCTTGTCGCCTGACTGGTTTTTTTAGCCGCTCGTTGGCGTATTTCGCTAATGATCAGCCAAAATGCCCTGCCCCCTCTTCGCCCGGACCGCCCGCCCAAAGTGAGCCGAAGCCTAATATTCATAAAAATAGCCTACTTAGGCTATTTGCTCCGGCGTTTCCCTCTTGGCCCGCCTTTTGCTTGGCCTCAGTGGCAGCCGCGGCGCGCCAACAGCCTGCCGCCGGTTCCCGACAGCCTATTACAGGCCAGTCCGTCGGCCAACCTATTCCCGCTGCGCAACAGGAGGCAACCATGCCCAACGTTTTTTCCAGGTTCACCGACATCGTGAGCTCCAACATCAACGCCATGCTCGACAAAGCCGAAAACCCCGTCAAGATGCTCAAGCTCATCATCGGCGAGATGGAGGACACCTTGGTGGAAATCAAGGCCGCCACCGCCCAGGCCATGGCCGAGCAAGTTCACTTGGAAAGACGCCGCGCCAGCGTCGCCGAGGCCCGCGATCTGTGGCTCTCCCGGGCCAAGCAGGCGGTGGAGAAAAAACGCGATGATCTGGCCCGAGTCGCCTTGCTGGAAAAACGCAAGGCCGACGAGGAGCTCGCCGCGGTCGAAAGCCAGCTCCAGGAGCTCAACGTCATCGTCAACAAGCATCGCGACGAGATCGACCAGCTGGAAGCCAAGATCGCCCAAGCCCGCGGCCGCGAAAAGCTCTTCGCCCTGCGTCGCCGGCAAGCCCAGCAGAGCTTGGACGCCAGCGGCCAGATGAAGCGCTACGACTTGGCCGCCTCGCAAATCAAGCTCGATCGGCTCGATCAGCGCCTCGACCGCCTCGAGGCCGAGGCCGAGCTGGAGAAAAACCTGCGCGGGCGCTTGTCCGCCGACAAGGATCTCGAAGCGGAATTCCAGAAGCTCGACGACTCCATCGAGCTCGAGCTCCAGGCCCTCAAATCCTAAAACCCCGAGAGACGAACATGGAACCCGCCACCCTCTTTTTTTTGGTCGTCGGCGCGCCCCTCATTCTCGTCGGCCTGGGTTTCGCGTTGCTGTGCCTGCGCTGGCTGCTGACCTCAAGGCGGCGCGACGACCAGGCCCGGCTGCTGGAGCTGGCCGTCAAGATCGACGCCGATCTCTCGCGCCTGGAGACCCGCTTGGCGGCCTTGGAGGACATCCTCATGACGCCGGAGGAGGCCCGGGCCGCCCGCTCCCGGCCGGCCGAACTGTGAGGGCCGCGTCCTTCGCTCCCGCCAGGCCAATAAAAAAGCCGGCCCGCGTCCGGCGTTGGAAAGGAATTGAACATGAGCAGCTCGCCTCGTGCCCCTGGTCCCTACCGGGCCAAAAACCGGCTCTTTTTGGGCGTCGTCGCGGGCCTCTGCCGCCACTACGGTTTTTCGCCCTTCTTCCCGCGGCTTGTCGTCCTGGGCTTGGCCGTCCTGACGACCTTTTGGGTCGTGCTGGTCGTCTATCTCGCGGCTGCCATGATCATGCCGCGCGAGCCCGCCGGCGCCTCTTGGAGCCCGTGAAGCCGGCGGCTTCAGTTCGCCGTCTTTCCCGGCGCCGCCCTCAAGCCGCCGGACAACCTTCGGGGAGAACGCCATGAGCTTAGCCAAAATTTCGGTCCGCGGCCCGTTCAAGTCCGACCACGGTCTTTTGCTGGGCGTCGTCTCGGGCCTGGCCGAACACTTCGGCTTTTCCGTCCTGGGCCTGCGGGTGGCCGTCGTGGCCGCCTCCATTTTTTTGGCCTTCTGGCCCGCCGTCCTGATGTACTTGGCCGCGGCGATCATCATGACCAAAAAGCCGACCGGCCCCGGCCTCAGTCAGCGCGGCCAGGAGCTGGCCATTTTGGGCCAAGCCGATCCGCAGGCGCTGGTGGCCAGCTTGTCGGCCCGCGCCGAGCGCGTGGAGCGCCTGGTGCGGCGGCTGGAGGACCACGTGACCTCGCGAAGGTTCAGAAAAGGCCTGTAGCCCTGGCTCAAATGCCGTCGCCGGCGAGGCCCTGAAGATCGGCGTAGCGCTCCTTCTGCAGCCGTTCGATCTGAGCCAGACGGCCTTTTTTGATCACCAGCACCACTTGGCCGTACTCCAACCCCTTGAGGGCCTGGGCAATCTTGTCTCTGACCGCCTCGACCCTAAAATGCTCGGCGCTCAGGCCCAAGTCGGGCGTCAGCAGATCATCGGGGTTGAAATTTTCGCGGCGCTCTATCTGAACCACGCGATAGTTTTGCGTCACCAGGGACACTTGTCCGTGGAACGTTTTGGCCAACAGCCTCATCAGGCCCGCCAAAACTTCGGAGTTCAAGGCCGTCGGGGGCGCGTTGCGTCGTATCGTCTGTGCCATGGCTTCCTCGCTGTCAGCGTTAATGGTGCGTTTTTTCTTCTAAAAAACGCCCCGACATCGGAAGCCAGGCCAACACCGACGGACGGCCGGGCCAGCCGCGACGCCGGCCGAATCGCCTTGGAAGCCTGCGAACGCGCTCATGATCAGCTGAGCCTCTCCACGGCCGGCGGACCCTGGACCCCGTCCCCGCCCTGGTGAAAATCACCCCGCTCCACCTTCAGCCTCATGGCCGACAGCACGTCCATGACCCGATCGGGCGGATCCTGACGGCACAACCCCATGACGGCGATGGTCAAAAAAATCATGTCGACCATCTCCTCGCCGTCGAAGTCTTCCTGCTTGGCCAACTCTTGCCTCACGAAATCGAAGGCCTGAAGGACCAGCGCGCCGACCCGGTCAACGGTCTCAACCGATTTTGTCATCACTCTTCCCCAAAAATTTTGCCCAACGCGCCATATGGCGGCCAGAAGGAGTATGTGTTCCAAGCAAAAAAATGCGGTCATATCTCTTAGATAATCAAATCTGAACTTGCTCACTTTCTACGATATTTAATATCTATAAATAATCATCATATTAACCTAATTATTTATAACTTATACATAAAATTACCTTCAATAGTTCTTTTCAGTCTTTTTTCCTGCCGTCATGGGCTATTTTTTTATCAATTTTAGCTTTCTTTCAGTCTTTTTTTGTTTCACATATTTTATTATTTCTTTTTTTTATAGCGATTTTAGCATAATTAAAGAAATATTTCTTAAATATGAAATTTAAATTATTTGTTTGATAACTGTGTCTAGATCGGGGATATATTCCATGAACTATTTCTTTTAATACCAAAATTAATTAGTTATAGAAAATTTAAACCGTTATATGATCTAGTCTAGCTCGTCATTTTCATTATTTTTGAGTCGTTACTTCTGTAAGGCTAAGATATAATTATATATAGAGTAAATTATCTATATATGATTTCATTTAAGCGTCAATTTTTGTATTATATTGGTATTTTACCTTAAAATGACTAGATATCTTTATTTTTTTCATGAATCGCCATACGTGGGTCATAAAAACGCTTGCTAATTTGGCCAGGCGCCTTTATAATTGAACCGCCCGCCAAGCCCTCGACGCCACAGGGGCGCGGCAGGCCCGGACTCTGCGCCTAATTTGGTCCGCCGCTTGGACGAATGGCCGCGTCCGTCCCGACCGGCGGCGGATCGCCCGACGCGAGGCCGCAAAGCGCGCCCCCGCCTCCCAAGACGGAACGCGGCGGCGCCTGCCAACCACCTGCCCGGCGATCCTCGGCTCTGATCCGTCGACCGCCGCGGCCGCAACAGACGGCGGGCCTCAGACCCGCCGGAAAGGCGCCGGCGCCATGACGCAATCACGCTCCTCGAAAGACCTTTTCCAGGCCGCCTGCCGGCTGATTCCCGGCGGCGTCAACAGCCCCGTCCGAGCCTGCCGGGCCGTCGAGGCCGGCCCGCGCTTCGTCAAAAAGGGTCAAGGGGCGCGCCTCCTCGACGAGGACGGCCAGGCCTATTTTGACCTGGTCGGTTCCTGGGGACCGCTAATCTTCGGTCATTCGCCGCCTTCTGTCAAGAAGGCCGTGATCGAGGCCCTCGAGCTGGGCGCCACCTTCGGGGCGCCGACGGCTCGCGAGACGGACTTGGCTGAGCTCGTCAACGAGCACTACCCGTCCATGGAAATGGTCCGCCTGGTGAGCTCGGGCACCGAGGCGGCCATGAGCGCCGTCCGGCTGGCCCGCGGGGCCACCGGCCGCGACAAGATCGTCAAATTCGTCGGCTGCTATCACGGCCACGCCGACAGCCTGCTGGTGGCGGCAGGCAGCGGGCTGGCCACCTTCAGCCTGCCGGGCAGCCTCGGCGTTCCCAAGGCTCTGGCCGAGCTGACGATCACCTGCCCCTACAACGATCTGGAGTCCCTGACGGCCATCTTCAAACTGGCCGGCGACCAGATCGCCGCCGTCATCGTCGAGCCTGTGGCCGGCAACATGGGTCTGGTGCCGCCCCAGCCGGACTTTTTGCCTGGCCTGGCCGAGCTGTGCCGCCGCCACGGGGCCTTGTTCATCTGCGACGAGGTCATCACCGGCTTTCGTCTGGGCCTGGGCGGGGCGCAGGCGCTTTACGGCCTCAAGCCCGACCTGACGCTTTTGGGCAAAATAGTCGGCGGCGGGCTCCCTTTGGCCGCTTTCGGCGGTCGGCGTGACCTGATGAGCCTTTTGGCGCCTCTTGGAGGAGTCTACCAGGCCGGGACCCTCTCCGGCAACCCCTTGGCCGTGGCCGCCGGAATTGCCGTGATCAAGCGCCTCCAAGCCGAGCCCAGCGTGTACAACCGCCTCGGCTACATGGGCGGCAGATGGGCCGAGGGCCTGCGGTCCATCATCCAGGCCAAGGGCTTGGCGGCGTGCGTCAATCAGCTGGGCTCGATGTCGACGCTCTTTTTCGCGCCTGGACCAATCACGAACTTCAACGCGGCCGAAAAGAGCGACGTCAAGCTCTACGCCTCTTGGTTCAGAAACATGCGCGAGCGCGGCGTGTGGCTTCCGCCCAGCCAGTTCGAGACGATATTCTTCTCCGCAGGACTGCTGTTCGACGAGATCGACGACCTGCTGACCATCGCCGAGGAGGCCCTCGCCGCCATCTGACTGGTTTTTCCGTCCAGAGGCGGCCAGGACGTCCGCGGCGCGACGACGCTCCGCCAGCTCAGTCAGGCCCTTCAACCTTGGAGCGAACGACGACTTGGCGCGGATTTCGAATGAAGCCGCCTCGACGCGGCCCGACGGCCTGAAGCGAGCCCGGCTCAAGGCAGGGCCCGCGCTTTTTTTCAGGCGGTCTTTGGCCCGAAGGCGAACCAGGCGCCGACGGCCAAAGCCCGCCGCCCGTCCGGACAAAGCCGGCCCTGACGTTCGCGCCGGGACCATGATTTCCGACTGGGGCGGACGGCCTGGCGCCTTCCCAAAAAAAGTTCCCGGCCCAACGGGGCCGGGAACTGTCGAGCCGAAGAAAGACGACGGCCGTCTCAGATGTCGAGCCAGCTGGCGCTGAAAAGCGAGTGGCCCAAAATGACCTTGGCGGTCTTGACGATGTCGACTTCTTCTTTCTTCATCGAGCCGTAATCGTACTCCTTGCCGTCCATGACCCCGTAGACCAGCTCGGCGTACCAGGGCAGCTTGCCCTTGCACAGATCCATGATTTCCGGGTCGAAGGCGTCGACGATGCAGCTGTACATCCCGTGGCGCCTGAGCATGCACAAGTAGACGCGGTTGAGAATGCCCCTGAGGTGGTCGGGGTTGCCGTTGGAGATGTTCGACAAGCCGTTGGTGGACTTGACCGTGCCGCCTTCCTGGATGGCCCCGACGATGTCCGGCAGCATGTCGAAGAATTCGAGGTTGTTCATCAGCTGCTCTTGCTGGATGTTGACCGGGGTGATGATGGGGTCGATCCAGGCCGTCTGGACGGGGATCTCCAGCGCCTGCGCGGCCATCAGCAACTCGGTGGTCAGCTCGGCGCGCTCGTTGGCGTCACGGGCCATGCCTGTCGGACCCCACATCAAGGCCACCCAGTCCGCGCCGTAGGTTTTCACCAGCGGCAACATGGCGTTGTAGCGCTCAGGGCGACACATGATCGAGTTGATGAGCGACTTCTTCTTGCACACCTTCAAGCCGGCCTCGATGGCCTCGATGTTGGAGGTGTCCAAAACCACCGGAATGTCGGTCACTTCCTGGACGATGTTGACCACCCAGGGCATGAGCTCCGCGCCGTTCTTCTTGGCCGGTCCGAGGTTAATGTCGATCCAGTCGGGTTCGGTGGCGGCGATTTCCTCGGCCATCTTGCGAACCGGACCAGGGTCTTTGTCCTTGAAGGCAGCGCCGATCTTCTTGTTGATGACGTTGAGATTCTCGGC
>JAISZC010000208.1 GCA_031269485.1 Deltaproteobacteria bacterium | reverse complement strand
CTGGCAGGGGGCCGCCTCCAGGCCTGGCTGACGTTTCGGCTCCGATGATTCAGAGGCCGGCGCGGGCCTTTTTCGCGACTCCAGGGCTGGCGACGTCGGTCAAAACTGTCGCTGTCATTCCAAAGCGAAAATGTCCAAAGCAACCAGCAGGGCAGCGGTTTTCGGGGCTGTTGGAGGCCAGGCTCAGGCCGTTGCCGACCGGGGACTGGACCCTTTCCCCGTGATTACAAGGACTTAGGTTGCCAGTCGAGAATGCGAGTCCAGAGGGGTCATTTCACAGAATTTATCCTGCCATTCCGGGTTGATAGGCCTTTTTGCAGGAGTGACTGTCTAATCGCGTGTTTCTCCTGTTAAAAGTTGCTTTTATTTTTATTTCATTTTATTGCGTTTCTTTAATCATGCATTAATATTATTATTATTATTATTAATAATAAACTGATGAAGGCCAACGGTCAGCGTTCAACTGACGGCCACCTCTCCGTGGCACCGGAATACCTGGCAAGCAGGCCGGCGTTCCGGTTAAATTAGGCCAGTCTCGATTTTTTTGAACTTTTTAAACTCTTAGATTCTTAGCTGATTTCATCGAATTTTAATCCTTTGCTATTCTATTTTTACCAATTTTTATCTTTTTCTCTGATTTCTTAATTTTTATCTGATTTTTTGTTTTTAAAGTCTTTAAATCAATTTGTTTAGGCTATTATTCTATGTCCAGCTCGCCGTCGGCCGTAATTTGGGTCTCAACGCTGCTCAATACCTCGTCAAGCTCGGATCGACCTCTCGGGCCCAGGCGGCGACCCCGCCGAGGAGATTGAACAGGCGGCCCTGATAGCCGGCCTGGCGCAAGGTCCGCATGGCGTAGACGCTTCTGAGCCCCGCCTTGCAGACGACCACGGCGTCCAGGGCCGGATTGAGCTCGCCGATTCTGGCGGCCAGCTGATCGACGCAGATGGCCAGCGCGCCGGTCCAGCCGAACAGGGCCCGTTCGCCGGGCTCCCGAATGTCGATGATTTGCAAGGCCTCGCCACGATCCAGCCGGGCCTTGAGCTCCAACGGCGCTAGTCCCGCGCCCGACGGCCGGTCGTCCTTGAGGCCGCAGAAAAGCTCGTAATCGGCCAAAGAATCCAGCGACGGCTTTTCTCCGCACAGCGGACACTGCGGATCGCGTTCGACGTCGACGATCAAAAAGTCCAACAGCCACAAGTCGAACATCATCAAACGTCCCAAAAGGGTCTGCGCCCCGCCCAAGACGAGCTTGAGGGCCTCGGCGGCCTGCAGGCAGCCCGTCAGTCCCGGCAGGGCGCCCATGACCCCTGCCTCCCCGCAGGAAGGCGCCCGTCCGGGCTTGGGCGGCCGGGGGTAAAGGCAACGGTAGCATGGCCCGCGGCCGGCCCAAAAAACCGCGGCCTGGCCCTCGAATTGGTGGACCGAGCCGTGGACCAGCGGCAGGTCCAAAAAAGCCGCGGCGTCGTTGAGCAAGTAGCGCGTCGGGAAATTGTCGGAGCCGTCGACGACCAAATCGTAGCCGGCCAGGATCGACAACGCGTTGGCGGAGGTCAGGCGCTCCTTGAAAACGTCGACCGCCACGTGCGGATTGAGGCTTTTTAGGCGAGCCCGGGCGGAGTCGGTCTTGGGCCGCTCCAAATCGGAGGTGCCGTGGAGGATCTGCCGCTGCAAATTCGACAGCTCCACCTGGTCGTCGTCGACCAGGCCCAGGCGGCCCACCCCTGCCGCGGCCAAATACAAAGCCGCCGGCGAGCCCAAGCCGCCGACGCCGACGATGAGGACCCTGGCGTCCCGAAGCTTGGCCTGTCCCGCCATGCCCATTTCCGGCAGCAGCAGCTGGCGGCTGTACCTAAGCAGCTCTTGGCGGCTCAAGCCCGCAAACGGCCGCTCCAAGCCGGCCGAGCCTTGCGATTTTTCCGCCTCTTGCGCTTTTTCCGCGCCAGCCTCATCGAGCGCGGGCCGCTCGGGCTCTTCGGGCCGGGCCGCCAGCCGCCGGCCGAAGCGGCCGGGCGTCAAGACGGCCTCCGCGCCGTCGTCGAACTCCTCGGCCGCTTGCCCGGCCGTCAGCAGCCGCGGGCCCGGCCGGTCGAGAAGGCGCCCGGCCAAGGCCGGAAAAAGGCCGGCCAAGGCAGTCAAGGCTTCGGAGGCCGTGCGGGCTTGGATCTCGACGACGTCGCGGTCGCCGGTCAAAAGCCGCCAGACGGCCGGCAGTCGGACCGTCAAGCTCATGACGGACCGGCCCCTGAGGCCTGCTCCGCGAGGCTGGGCTCGCCGTCCATGGACCCTCCTGCCGCGCCCGGATGGCGCCGGGGCGGTTTTTTCTTGTTTTTTAAGCCGGACGCGCCGGCTCTCCTCGGCTCTCCGGCCAGGTTTCTTCCGCCAGTTCGGCGGTTCGGCCGGCGGAGACGACGGCTCAAGCCGAAACCGCCCCCCATGCCAGCCGCCCAAAACTCCCCCAAACCCAGCCCCCAAAAGCCGGCCAAGGCCAGGCTCAAGACGGCGAAAACCGACGTCAGCCTGGCGCTTGGCCGGGCCCGCCGGGGTTTGGCGCCTTCAAGGTCAGGGCCCGCTCTTCGGACGACAGGGCCGCCGCCAGCTTGCTCAAAAGATGTCGGGCCAGATAGGCGACGACCGGCACAGCCGCCGCGTCGCCCATGGCCTTATACACGTCGTTGTAGCCGCCGGGCAATTTGTACGAAGCGGGCGCGCCCATCAGTCGGGCGATCTCGTCGACGGTCAAAAGACGGACGCGAGCGCCGTCCGCTTCACGAATGACTAAATATTGTCGACTGCTGCCGCCTTGGGGGGTACGCAAGCAGCCGGCGACGTCGTCGAAACGCAACTCCAAAACTTGGCGTTTTTGGCGAATGCGTTTGTAGCCGGGGGCCGCCTGCAGCCCGCTTGCCAAAAAACGCCGCCAATGGCTCGCGGGAATCAGCGCCAAGGTTTTTTGGGCGGCCGCGTCGTCAAAGCAGGGCGCGTCCCAGTCCACGACCTCCGAGAGAGAAAGCGAACGCGGCCGTGGTTCGGGCATCTTCCACCACAGCCAATCGTCCAAGCCGCGCGCGGCGGCGACGACCGCCTTGCTGTGCAGCCAGTTCGGTCCGGCGTCCAAAAGCTCCGGCGGCGTCTTGACCGTCTGGCGCGCGGCCACGATGAAAATTCTGGGCCGGGACTGCGGCAGCCAACGGACGGCGTCCAGCACGAAGGCCCCGACGCGGTAGCCGCGCTCGGCCAGGGCCGCGTGCAGCTGGCGGTATTGACGGCCGCCTTGCCGGGACACCAGGCCGACCACGTTTTCCGCGACCAAAACGGGCGCGGGCGCGGGCATTTCGTCCATGACCCGCAACCACTCCCAAACCAGCCCGCTGCGGCTGGCCTGCAGGCCGCCGGCCTTCCCGGCCACGGACAAATCTTGACAGGGGAAGCTGGCCCAAGACAGGGCCGCCGGCGGCAGGTCAAGCCCGCTGACGGCGGTTATGGAACCTCGATGGAATTTTTCCCGCTCATGATTGCCGCAAAAGACCAGAGCCTTTTTGGGGCAGATGTCGTTGGCCCAAAGCAAGCTGAAATGGCGCGCCAAGGCATGGCTGACCAAGCCGCTGCCGGAAAAAAACTCCAAAAAACCGGGCTTGTCCAAAGAGAGAGTCTTGGTCCGCCCTCGAGGCTTCTTTTCGACGGTCGTGGTGGTCTCATAATTATTAAATCGCGAGACATACATGTTGCAATTATATATTAATATATATTGTAATTGTTACTTACTAAGAAAATAAGGAATTTTTAAATTAACCTATATTTCTTAAACTTGGCCATAGTTTGATTGGCTATCTGATCTAATGACCTTAGCCTAATTTCAAATCATTTAAAAATTATTTCTGTACGTTTTGAAGGGAAGACTAACAAAAATCCAAATATTTTATAAAATTCAGACTTTAAATTGGAGATATTTGTTAAATTTAACGGTGTCGGTCAATATTATCCATTAAAAAATTAATATATCGTTTAATTCATTTTGAATACCAATAAAACCAGCTATGTCAAACGACATCATGAAAAGGTCAAAACATAATTTTTTAAGCTTCAAGATACGCCATCATAAGACGTACCACACTAATAAATTCAGTATCTTCTGTCAAAAAATTTGTATAAGACCTTATTAACGCGTATTTATAAAATTTTAGAAGGTAAGCAACATGACCAAAACCAAACTTAACAATAATAAGGGTCGAAAAAACGCCCGAGCCAGCCCGGCTTCGGCGACGAAAAACCTGGCGCTCCCTCAGCCGCCGCCCAAAGCCGGAAAAAAACCGACGCGATCCCCGTCGGCGGCCAAGGCCGACCACGGGACACGCCGGCCGTTGAGCACGACGATCTTGATCTCGTCCAAAGGCAGGCCCAGCCGTTCGGCCAGAGCCTGGACGCTCTCGGGGGAGGCCAACTCGACGGTCAACCCGTCGGCGGGCCGGTAGTCAGGGGCCAACGACCTCAAGGTCGTGCCCAAACGGACCTGAACGCTCACGGCTCGTCCTCCGCGGGCGCCTCGAGGTCGGGCGGCTGCGTCGGCCCGCGGTCCCGCCAGTCGTAATCCTGCCCTAATTCGCCCGGCGACGGCTCGTCGTCTTCGTTCGCCCCCGTCTCGGGAAAGCGCTGGCGTATTTTGCCCAAAACCTGGCGCACGGCCATGAAGGACTCGATGACCTCGGGATCGAAATGGTGGCCGCTTTCCTGCTCCATGATCTGCACGGCCAGCGACTCGTCGAAGGCCTCCTTGTAAATCCGGCGGCTGCTCAAGGCGTCGTAGACGTCGGCCACGGCCAGGATGCGGCCGAAGATGGATATTTCCTCGCCCTTCTTGCCCTTGGCGCGGCCGGACGCGTCGTAGTCGCTCAGGCCCAGGCGTCCCGGATAGCCTAGCCCGTCCCAGCGCTCGTGGTGGTCCAAGATGACGTTCAGCGCCAGCCGATCCAAATAGGTCCTGGGGATGGAGAACATGGCCGCTCCCACCGCGACGTGACCCTCCATGGCCTTCCGTTCGATCAAGTTCAGGCGTCCGGGCTTGCCCAAGACTTCTCGGGAGATGAAGCATTTGCCGATGTCGTGCATCATGGCCGCCACAGGCAGCAGGTTGAGCACGCGCTCGCGCTCGACGACGGGCGTCTTGCGGCCGTTCGCCCAATGATCGTAAATCTCCGCGGACAAACGCGCCACCCGTTGGGCGTGGGCGGCGGTTTCGGTGGGGTCGCTGGCGGTGACGGCCCTGATGGTCAAAAGGGTCGTCTTGCGCAGCATCAGGGCCTTCTCCAGAGCCAGAGCCGCGCTGTCGGCGAAAAAGGCCAAAGCCCGCTCGCCGCCAGGCGAGAATTCGGTGCTGAGGCCGCTTACGGTCTGGGGGTTGATGAGCTGCAGCACGCCCAAGGTTTCGCCGCCCGAGGCTTTCAGCGGCAGGGTCGCGATCGCCCGGCAGACGTAGCTGTTGACGTGATCGAGGCGCTTGTAATGCTGGAAGGGGGAGTCGGGATCGATGCGGTCGGTGTCGTTGACCGTCAGCGGCCGCTGCTCGATGGCGACGAAGCCGGCCAGGGTGCCGCGGTCGATACGGAGGTTTTCGCCCAAGAAAGGCAAGTCCTGGCCGATCCCGACGGCTTTTTCCAGATAGTCGTTTTGGCTGATGGCGAATACGAGCCGGCCTCGGCGAACCAGGTAGACGGTCCCGGCCTCGGCCTTGACCAGGCTGCGGGCATGGATCAAAAGCTTCTTCAAGAGCAGATCCACGTCGACCAGCCGGTTGAGGCCGGCGGCCAGACGTCCGGCCAGACGGTCGCGGGCGGCGTCAGCCTCGTCGAAGAGCTCCAGCGTCACTTTGACCTCGCTTGCGGCGGCGGTGGCTCGCGTCAGACTGGTTCCGGATCGAGGGCCCGATGGACGGCCCAGGCGATGTCCTCCAAGGTGTAGGGCTTGCTGACGAAGTGGCTAGCCCCCAGGGCCTGAGCCTTTTCAACCTCCTCGGTCTCAGCCATGCCGCTGGCGATGATGGCCTTCTGCTCTGGCTTGAAGGTCAGGATGGTCTCGTACGTTTCGCGGCCGTTGATGCCAGGGGTCATGATCATGTCCAGAATGACCAGTTCGAAATCAGCTTGCTTTAGGCGCTCGATGGCCTCCTCGCCAGAGGCGGCCGAGGCGGCCGAGGCGGCCTCGTAGCCCAGCTTGCCGAGCATCTTGACGGCCAGCTTGCGCTGGATGTCGACGTCGTCGACCACCAGGATTTTTTGGCCTTGGCCCTTGAGGCGGAGCGCCTCGCCGGCGGTCTTGGCTGCGGACGACGACGACGAGGCGACGGCCGGAAAAAAGGCCGTGTAGGTCGTGCCGGAGGCCGACGAGCTGACCTTGACGGCGCCGCCGTGCTCTCTGACGGACAAGTCGACCACGGCCATCCCCAGCCCCAGCCCGGAACCGGAAATGCGGTCCGCCGAAAAGGGCTCGAAGATGCGCCGGATCTCCTCGGCCGACAGGCCCGCCCCGTTGTCGGTCACCTCCAGCGCCACGTACTCGCCGGGCGAGAAGCGTTCAATGCCGCCAGGGTTCTCGTCGAGCGCGACCTTGCGGACGCTCGCCGCCACCCGGCCGCCAGCCGGATTGCGGGCGGCCGATTCGAGGGCGTGCAGCAAAAGGTTCATCATCACCTTCTTGAGGTGGACCGGCGAACCCTTGACCGTCGCCGGGCTTTCGAAGGCGGTCTTGACCTCCACGGGCCGGCTGAGGCCGGCTCGCGCGGCGACGACGGTGTCGGAGGCCAGGCTTTTGGCCGCCATGTCGGCCAAATCCACGTTGACCTTGGCCGAGGCCACGCCTTTGGACAGCGTCAGCAGATCGCCCACCACCGCCGCGGCCCGACGGCCGGTGTCCATGATCTCGTTGAGCGCGGACCGCTGCTGCTCGGTGAACCCGGTCTCCTGGAGCAGCAGCTGAGGCCAGCCGATGACGCCCGAGAGGATGTTGTTGAGCTCATGGGCCACCTCGGCGGCCATCAGGCCGATGGCCTCCATCTTCTGGGAGCGCGAGAGCTTTTCCTGCAGCTCGAGCTTTTCGAGCTCGGCGAGCTTGCGGTCGGTGATGTCGACGCAGACTCCCAATATCCGCTCCTGGTCGGAGACGGCCATGCGCTTGGCGAAGAAAAGCAGATAAACCGGCCGCCCCCGGGAGTCGAAGGCCGCGCCCTCTTTGCCGCTGACCAGGCCGGTGGCGATAATCTGGTCGTGAATCTCGGCCGCGACGTCCCCCTCCAAGCCCAGCACATCGCCCAACAACCGCCGGCCCAAGACCTGCTCCGGCGGGACGTTGATGTAACGCTCAAGCTCGTCGTTGGCCTCCAAAACATGGCCGTCAAGGTCGAGAATGGTGACGATCTGCGGCGAAACCTCAAAAACGGTCCTAAATTTGAACTCGCTTTCCTTCAAACGCCGCTCGACCACCTGGCGCTCGCGGATCATGTGGTTGGCAGCCTCGGCCAGACGGGCGAACTCCAAAAAATGCTGCTCGGAGGGGTCCAACTCAACGGCGGACGAGGCGGCTTTTTCAAAAAAATCTATAAAAACCGAAAAACCTTCTGAAGCCCGATTGGACACAAGCCGGGACATGAAGGCGATGAGCGCCAGCATGGCGGCCGTGATGGCCAAGGCCCGGGTGATTTGGCGGCGCTGGGCGACTCTGAGCGTCTCCTGCCGGGCGGCCATTTCGGTGCCGATCCGGGTGGCGTCGACCAGGACGACCGCCACCCAGCCCCACTGGGGGACGTCCCGAAAATAGGCCGCCCGCTCGACCAGAGGCCCGCCGTTTTCCTCGCGCAGCGCCAGACGGAAAAAATCCCTGCTGCGGTTCTCGGCGGCGGCGATCATCGCCGCCGCGGCTTGGCCCAACCCCGTGCCGTGATCGTCGACCAAAACGTTGACACCTTCGAGCTCAGGATCCGAATGGAGCAGAATTTCGCCTTCCTGACTCAAAATCAGCAAGCTGGCCCCAGAATAAAGCGGCACGTCCCTGGCCCATTGCAGCTGCTCGGCCTTGAGCCGCTCGTCGTGCTCGGATTGCCGATCGCTGACCCCGACCGTCCAACCCAAAGGCTCAAAACGGGCCAAAAAGGCCACCGGCAGCTCCTCGGCTTCGTCCGGCCCGTCGGAAGCTTGGTCTTCCTCGGCTTCGTCCGGCTCGGCGGAAGCTCGGCCTTCCTCGGCTTCGTCCGGCTCGGCGGAAACTTGGCCTTCCTCGGCTTCGTCCGGCTCGGCGGAAACTTGGGCTTTCTCGGCGTCGTCCGGCTCGGCGGAAGCTTGGCCTTCCTCGGCGTCGTCCGGCTCGAAGGAAACTTGGGCTTTTTCGGCGTCGTCCGGCTCGAAGGAAATTAGGGCTTTCTCGGCGTCGTCCGGCTCGAAGGAAGCTTGGCCTTCTTCGGCGTCGGCCGGCTCGGCGGAAGCTTGGCCTTCCTCGGCGTCGGCCGGCTCGGCGGAAACTGGGCCTTCCTCGGCTTCGGCCGGCGCGGCGGAACCTGGGCCTTCCTCGGCTTCGGCCGGCTC
>JAISZC010000226.1 GCA_031269485.1 Deltaproteobacteria bacterium | reverse complement strand
ACGGCCGGCAAGATCGTCATCGGCACCGTCAAGGGCGACTTGCACGACATCGGCAAAAACCTCGTCGGCATGATGCTCGAGGGCGGCGGCTTCGAGATCGTCGATTTGGGCGTCGACGTAGAGCCCAAGACGTTCGTCGAGGCGGCCAAGACGAACAATGCGGCCATCGTGGGCCTCAGCGCTCTTTTGACCACCACCATGCCGGCCATGGAGGAGACGGTCAACGCCCTCAAAGAGGCTGGTCTGAAGGTCAAGACCATGGTGGGCGGCGCCCCCGTGACGAAGGCCTTCGCCGACAAAATCGGGGCCACCGGCTACTCCGAGGACGCCCCCGGCGCGGTCGAGCTGGCCCGCCGGCTGGTGAGCTAAGGTCGGGTCGCCGGTGAACGGAGATCCCTATTGGCGAGGGCCGCCCGATTTGAACGGGCCGGCTGAGCCGCCGGAGCCGCCTGATTCGGCCGAGCCGGCTGACGCGGACGAGCGGCCGGCTTCGTCGGAGCCCGCCGCGGCGTCCGACCAGCCCGCCGCCGCCCAGACCGAAGGGCTTGAAGACGGACCACCGACCGCGACGGACGAGCCGGCCGCGACGGACGAGCCGGCCGCGACGGACGAGTCGACCGCGACGGAGCCGGACTACCTGCAGTGGCTGAAGACGACGGCCCGTCTCCTGTACCGCCTCTGAGGCCGCCGGGCGGCGGAGGCGCGCCGGCCTCCGCCGCCGACGGCGCGGCCGGCTCGGCTTTGCGAAAGCCGGCTGGTCAAACCGGGGCTAAGCTGGGGACAAGCTAAGGCTGCGGCTCGCCGCAGGCCCGCTGCCAGACTTCGCCGCAGGCCCGCTGCCAGACTTCGCCTCAGGACGCGGTCACGCGGGCGGCCCCGCCCGCGCCGACTTTTTTTTGTCCTGGTCGCCCCGCCGGCTCGCAGGGGCCGGAGGAACTGACCCCTTGGCCCTTGCGAGCCGCTTCGTCAATGCCGTCTTCATGCTGCTCGGCCGTGAAGCCGGGCTCGCCAATCGGCCTGAGCGTTCCGCCTCGAGGCGGGCCCGAGCCAAGCGTCCGTCTCAGGCGCTCGCCGCCCGACAGGCCCGCGGAAAATCAGGCCCAAAAAACCGGCAGTTGAACCAGCGAAGGGATTATCCTCCTGACGGCCGGAAAGGGCTCCGGCAGGCTCGTCCTTTGGGGTTGACTGTCCTCCCAAAGTCGGTTGGGGAAGGGCTTCTGATTGTATGCCTTCCATAACTGCGGAAGCAGACCTCAAGTCCGAGCTGAAACAGCGAAAAACGCCGTCCGTCTACCCAATTTAATATCTTCATTATATATGCTTATATTTTTACTTGCTATATATTGTTTATTTAGTATTTATCTAAATTCTATTGTCGCTTAATATTTTAATTATTTTATTGTTTAATAATAATATAAAAATATTTTAATTATTTTATTGTTTTTGTCTTCTATATATTATATCTTAAAAATATTTTTATTTTCTAGGCTGATCTCTTTGACATCGCCGTTTCACTTGTCTTCCTGCGCCACTCTTTCGTCATAAGGGCTAGCGAGATCTTCAAGCCGAGCCGCTTGAGGTCCCTCTCCGCCAAGTCAGGGCTTACAACCCAGGCCGTGGGGCGGGAAATGTCTTCTGGAAAATGAGCCCGTCCGTTTCAGCGGCGGCAGCCCGAGCCGTTTGGCGTCGGCCGTCAGCGGGGCCCTGCGCCGCCCCTCTCCGACAGGCCAGCGAGACTTTGACTTTTTGGGCGGAAAAAGATATATTTTCGCATTCCGAGAAGGGGCGAACTGCTTTCGCCGCCAGCGGGGCCACAGTTTTTTTTCGCGCTGCGGCGGTCTTTCGCGAGGCCGCCGCCCGCCACTTCGTCGCCTTCGTCGGAACCGTCGCCCCGCGAACCGCCGGCTTCAGCGAGCCGCCCCAAAAACGCCCGGCAACTCTGGGCCGGCCCGCCCGCCGTTTCCAGCCTTATCACCTCCCGCCCGCAACCGTTCCGGGCGCCTCGCCCCGGACCCAATCAGGACCTGGCATGCTGCTGACTTTGATTTCCTTCATAGTTTTGCTTTTGGCTCTCATCTTCGTCCACGAGCTGGGTCATTTTTTGGCGGCCAGGCTCTTGGGGGTGCGCGTCGAGCGCTTTTCTCTGGGCTTTCCCCCCAAAATATATTCCAAAAAAATCGGCGAGACCGAGTATCAAATCTGTTGGTTGCCTTTGGGCGGCTTGGTCAAGCTTTTTGGCGAAGAGCCCGGCGAGACCATTCCAGAGGACCAAAAGCCGTTCTCCTTCTCCCACAAGCCGGTCTGGGTCAAGAGCGTCGTGGTCGCCGCCGGTCCGCTGTTCAACCTCCTCTTCGCCGCATTCGTGTTGTGGATCTTGGCCTGGGTCATGGGCGTGCAGCATTTGGCTCCGGTGCTGGGCCCGCTGCCGGCCGACGGCCCGGCGGCTCGAGCCGGCCTGAGGTCGGGGGACGTCGTGACGGCCGTCGACGGCCGGCCGGTGAAATATTTTGACGAGCTGCAACAGGCCGTCGAGGACTCCGGCGGCCGAGAGCTGCGTTTGACCGTCCGCCGCGGGGAGGCCGAGTTGACGGCGGACGCGGTTCCGGTCGGCGAAAGCGGCCGCAACCTGCTGGGCGACCCCGTCTCAGGCTGGGACTTGGGCCTGGTCCCCAGGACCCGGCCCGTGGTGGATCAGGCCTTGTCGGACAAGCCCGCCGACTTGGCCGGCGTCCGCTCGGGCGACCTCATTGAGGCCATCGACGGCCGGCCCGTCGAGGACTGGCAGGACGTGCTGGAAATGGTCGTGGGCCCGGAGGGCCACCGGGATTTTGAGGCGCCGCCGCCGCCCAAGCCTTTGACCTTCACCATCCTCAGGGACCAGCAACGCCTCCAGCTGGTCATGACCCCAGTTCTGGACGGCAGCCAGAACATCGAAGGTCGGACCCTTTTTCGGTCCGTCGTGGGCCTGACCCCCAAGCTGGAGCTGCTCAAGGAACCGACGGGCCCCGTCGTCGCCTTGGGCCGAGGCTTGTCCGAAACCTGGCGGGCGGTGGAGCTGACCTATCTCACCCTCGCCAGGCTCGTCCAGCGCCGCATCTCGGCCAAGGTCATGGGCGGCCCTATCCTCATCGCCGAGATCGCCGGCCGCACCGCCAGAAGCAGCTTGGCCGACTTCGTCTCGCTGATGGCCCTGATCAGCGTCAACTTGGCCATTTTGAACCTCGTCCCCCTGCCGATCCTCGACGGCGGCCAGCTGCTGATTTTCCTAGTCGAGGGCCTCCGGCGCAAGCCCCTGAACCAGCGGTTCAAGGAAATCTGCCAATGGGTCGGAGTCACCGCCCTGGCCGCCCTGATGATCATGGTCTTTTACAACGACGTGGCGAGGATTGTCGATCGCCTCTGGCCGCCCTCGAAGGCGGCCGTGACCCGCTCCGTCGATGACGGAAGCTGAGGGCGGACGAAAGGCAGCCGGACCGCCGCCGAAAGGACGCCGCTGGACTGGGCGGCGGCCTTTCGGACGATTGGCCCGAAGCTTGCGGCCGGAGGGCGCCGTGGTCGACGTCGTCCGGCCCGTCGCCGCCCAGGCTGCGGCGCTGAAACAAGCTCCGCAAAGATTTAAGCCGTAAAAAGAGACAGATATATATAACTATAAAATATCGTGGTAGGAAATGGAAAGATGAATAAGAGGTGGGAATTTAAGGGAGTTATATCTTATAAGAAGCTATAAATTTTTAAAGAAATTGATATAGAAAATATATAATATGTCTATTGATGACGATCAATTATATTTTCGCAAAGCAATTAATAGTTTTATTTTTTAATTGCTATCTATTGCCATTTTTAATCGAAAAGATAATAAGTATTTGATATTTTCAAAAGAAATTAAGTATATACACAATATTCATGATGATAAGCCAAGAAAAGAAATGCTTATTAAAACTTTAATAATAAGTGAATAAATTCTTGGCAATAAATAATTAAAAGTAAATCGTTCTCAAATAACTAACTATCACAGTTTTTGAGGTCTATTGGCAAGAAATTTTTTAGTCGTCGAGCTGAAAATAGGGATTTTGGCACCTGGAGCAGCCTTTGGCCGTCCTGGGCCGTCGCCGGTCCCGAGAAGAAGCTTGACGGTCTGCCCGAAGCTGGCCGCGCGCCCTCCGGCGTCCCCTCGCCCCGGCCGTGCGGCCCGAGGGAGCGCCGGAGGGCGGCAGGCCAGAGCGAGGGGGCGGAGGCCGCCGGCTGGAAGAGCGCGGCGGCCGGCGCTGGCCAAGGACTACGTTGCGGGGTTTCAAGGCCAGGGCCGCCGGTCGGGTTTAGGCCCAAGGCGGTCCCCCCAAAAAACGGCTGAAATGATCCAAAGTCGTGACGGCCCGTCAATGCAGGAGCCGGCCGTAGATCAGCGGCTCCTCGTTGTTGAGCGGCAGCCGGACTCGACTGAGGGTTTCACGGATCCTTTCGACCCCTTCGGCACGGGGGTAGCAGACGGACACCACGCCCAGAAAGTTCATGGTCTCGGCCAAAGCCTCGACGATGAGCGCCTTTTGGCCTCTAATTTCGTGGTCGAGGTTTTCCAGCACAGGCTTGAGGTAGGACAGCACCCGGACGGCGGCCGTCGCCGCGCCCTGATCGGCGACGTTGAGACCCGAGCCGGCGAAGCGCCGGTGACCGGCCTCCTGGGCCACCACCTTGGCCAAGGCGTCGAATTCCTCCTCCAGTTCCCGGCGATGAGCCTCGTCTTGGTCGGCCGCCAGTCTGGACGACTCTTCGGCCAGACTGATCATGCGAGTCAAGGCCTCGTTGAGGGTCAAATAACGGGAGAAGGCCAAATTGAGGTCCTCAATGACGCTCGGCAGGTCCTCCATTTGCTTTTTGGCGGCTTTTAGGGCTTGAGCTACGTCGGGCGGCATTTCAATAGGGACTGGTCCGGACAAGCTTTTGGCTAAAAGTCCAGCTGTTTCATTAATTTCTTCAAAGTCACGAAGTTTCAGCATGATGATTCTCCTTGCGCCGTGAAAGGCGGTAATTATCGCGGCTTTCAGCCGTTTAAAAGCGATAAGGCCATTTCCGGTAAAGCGTTGGCTTGGCTTAAAATGGAGACGGCCGCTTGTGAAAGAACTTGGTTGCGCACGAAGTCGGTCATTTCTGTCGCCACGTCCACGTCCGAGATGCGACTTTCGGCGGCTTGGAGAGTTTCGTGCATCGTCTCGAGGTTGGTCATGGTGTTTTCGAGGCGGTTCATGACCGCCCCCAACTTGGCCCGGATGGCGTCTTTTTTGGCGATGGCCAGATTGACGGCCTCCAGGGCGGTTTGGGCGTTGGACTGGGTGCGGATGCTGGCGCCCAGCCAGTCGCCGTCGGAGGCGTTTTGAACTTCGACGAAGTTTTGGCGCGACAGCCCGGCGATGGCGCCGGCCAGGCCGAAGCCTTGCGAGCCGAACGACCAGCCCTCGAAATTCAGGTCGTAGGCCGCGCTCTCCGAACTGGCGCCGGCGTTGAGGATCCAAAGATCCCGCTCGAGCCCCACATCGCGGCCTTCCAGGCTCAAACCCCAAGTGCCGTAGCCGCTGGGCCTGGCCCGCAGCGTCCCCCAGGACTCGCCGCCGTTGCCGAACAAAGCCCCGTCGGTCCCGTCCACGCCCGTCTCGTCGTTGTGCCAGACAATGGAGGTCTGCAAGCTGGCGCTGCCTGTCACGTCCGGGCCCAACTGCTGGTCGGAGGCGGTCAGATCGTCGTAATTGCCGCCCTGGCGGTTGAAGATGTAGACCGAGACGTAGCCTGAGCGGTAGCTGAAGGATTCTTTTTGGGCCCAGAAGCTTTGGCTGCTGGTGTTGATGGCCTGGACCAGGGCGTCGGCCGGGATCAAGCCGGGGTAGTTGTCCAAATCCACGGTCACCGTCGTCGAACTCGTGCAGTCCTGCAGGGCCAGAGCTGAATTGCCAATGTAATAAACCTCGTCGCCCAGGCAAATGCGGTGGGCGTTGGCCGAGGGTTCGCCGCCGACGAGATCGGACTGGAAATCGCCGATCCGAAAGTCGGCCCGAATCCTGGACTGGGTGCCGCGGTTGACCGTGTCGAGCAGCTGCTCAAGGGAGGCGCCCGAGCCGAGCTGATAGGCGCCGCCGACGTAGCGGCCTTGACTGAGGTTTTGGTCGATGTTTTGGCCTTCGTCCCAATTGTATCCGTAGGAGAAAATTGAGCCGGAGGTCCAGGCGGAGACCGGCTGGCTGAGGCTGGACACTCCCCCGCCGCAGCAGCCGTCGGTCGTCTCCGGACCGGAGAGGCTGACGGTGCTCCAAACGTCGTTTTTGGCGTCTCCGCCGATTTTCAGGCCGGTGACGGTGGTGGCCCGCACGTCGTCGATTCTGACGAAATAATAATCTTCCGACGAGCTGTCGCCCAGCCCGAAGTGGATTTTAAGACCCTGGCCGCGATGCATCTGCGCGGCGGTGCCGTCGAGAAGCTTGACGCCGTTGAAGGTCGTCGAATTGGCGATGCGGTCAATTTCCGCGGCCATGGCCTGGTATTCGGAATTGATGATTTCCCTTTGGAGGGTCGTGTAGGTGCCTGTGGCGCCCTGCTCGGCCAGTTCCCTCATCCTTAGAAGCTTTTCGTCGATGACCGCCATGGCGCCTTCGGCGGTTTGCAGCAGGCTGACGCCGTCGGCCGCGTTGCGCAAGCCCTGCTCCATGGTCGTCAGTTCCGAGCGCATCAGCTCTCTGATGCCGAAGCCGGCCGGGTCGTCCTCGGCCGAGTTGACTCGGAGCCCCGAAGACAGCCGTTCGACGTTGACCGCCAGGCGGCCGTAGTTCTTGTCCAGCACGTAGGCCGAATAAATCGCCGGCATGTTGTGATTGAGGACCAGGCCCATTTCGCTTCCCTCCCGGACTCGGCTATGACGGCTCGATCTTTTTCGAGCTTCCTTCAAGACTCTTATCGGCCCGGCGCCGCCGAACTTTAATTTTTTTTGAGCGCGGTCGAGTTTTTTTGGAGAGTCGCTTGAGCTTTGGGACGGGCGCCGGCGTGTCGGTCCTGGAGCGGCGGGCGGCTGGGCGCAGGTTTTGGCGATTTTGCCATCAGCGTCGCGCCGCCGGCCGCCTTAAAGCTCGCCTTGAGCGTCGAGCGTCAAGCCAGGGCGCGGCCGGCTTGACGCCGCCTTTTCGGCCCAAGAGGTCGCTGCCGACGAAGAGGAATGGCGAGGGCCGCGCTTGAGAAAATGGGCGTCTTTGGCGACTGAGGGCTAAAACTGGGCGCGAACAAGGAACAAGGCCGTGGCGATTGGGTTTTTAGCGTTTTCAAGGCGCATGATCCCGGTCATTGTTTTTTTATACATTTATTTGATATTTTTGTTTGCAAATAATTATATTATTGATATAAGATACCAGATATCATACATAATTTTTATTAATTGAATTATAGTCAGAAAAAAGTAAATATGTTTGATTTTTTTGGTTAAATGAGATATGATAGTCTGTAAATTATATATACTAATTATATTATTATTATTAATATTAATATATTTAGATGATTTATTAATAATATATTTATTAATAATATAAAAAATATGTCATATTATAAAGCATAAAGCATTAATATTAAAATAATTTTAGCAGGCCTTATAGCGGTAAACGGAAGGCGGTCCGCCCTTCGCTCGCCTCGCCGGCTGGTCCGCGCTGAAAAGCTTCGCCCCTCAGGCCCGGCATTTAGGCCTGCGCCTTGAACCGCCGCCGGCGCGGGACCGCAGGGCGCCTCGTCGGGCCCGCGCCGCTCGGCGCTCCGCCAGAGGCGCCTGCGGGTTGCTGGTTCATGGCGGCGGCGTCAAAAGCCAGCGCCGGGACGTTGAATCTTTCCCTCGGGCGATCGCGGATCAAAGGGCGCGCAAGCCAAGCCCGGTTGGCCGCTGGGGCGGCGAGCGGAAAGGCGGCGCACGTCCGGCGGCGGAAAGGAAGATGGCGGCCGGACGTCCGCGCTAATCAATAAAAGGAGCGGCCAGGGAGTCAGACTCGGCGAGGGCGCGCTTCGGCCCGGCCAGCCGCCGGCCGCGCGAAAACCGACGTCAGGCCGCCTTTCCTCAGGCCTCCAAAAGTGAAAGCCGCTTCTTTCGCCGGCCTTTATGGCTTGCGGCCGATGTGATATAACGCCGGTGCGGTCGGCGACCGACCATGATCGTTTCCGTCGCCCTCGGCGTGGAGGCGCGGAGGCGCGGCAGCCTGGAGGCTCAAAGAGCTGAAAAACGCCGAAAAACGACGAAAGAAAAAGGTGGGCGCATGGCGATGGACCGGCCGTTTGGGTCGGAGATATGCTTGGTCCTGGCCTGGGACACGGCCACCCCGCAGACGACTGCGGCTCTGGTTGAAATCGGCCCCGAACTGGCTTTTCGAATTTTGTCCGCGCGGCTCGGCGACGGCTCGGAATCTCATTCGGCCTTCTTGCCGCCTCAGGTCGCGGAAATTCTCCAAGAGGCCGGCCGGCGACCTCAGGAGATCGACCTGGTGGCCGTGGGCCGCGGTCCGGGCAGCTTCACCGGCCTGCGGACCGGCCTGGCCCTGGCCGCCGGTCTGGGCTTGGCCGCCGGCAAGCCCGTGGCGGGCCTGTCGACCTTGACGACGCTGGCGGCCCAAGCCTCGCCT
>JAISZC010000180.1 GCA_031269485.1 Deltaproteobacteria bacterium | reverse complement strand
GAAGATCGGGGGGGAGGTCAGCGCCGGCGTCCTGGCTGACGCGGAGGCGGCCGAGCCCTCGGAGGCCGAGGCGGCTTGACCGGGCGCCGCCCTTCCCTGTCGGCCGTTGCATTGCTCCAAAGTCATGCCTGCCTTGGCGGGACGCCGGCTGAGCCGGCGCGAGCCTCAAGCCGCGGCGAGCCTCAAGCCGCCGCGAGCTGAGAAACGAGTCGATCGAGCGGCGCCTGGGCGCCCCGCCCCCATTGGAATCAAGTCCTGGCGGCGGCGGGGGGTCTTGGCTCCCGCCCGCCCGAGCGCGGGCCCCGGAGACTGAGGCCATTGGGCTCTTGGTCCAGTTTTAGGTCGCGGTCTGATCGGGCGTCACTGCAAATGACTGGACATCAAGGTGCGGACGCAACCATTTTTTTCTCCCTGGGCGGCCTGACTTTTTTGGCCGTCAATTTTGGCCGTCAATGATGACCATTATTCTTGACATGATTCGTCGACCGCCTAAATTTGGGGATGGAAACCAGATCCAGCCCAAACCCGGGATTAAGGGTCCAATCAAGGGCACGTCGGTCGCTCGGCGGCCAGCTGTTGGCCTGCAGGCGACATCCCTGATTTAAAGCGGCCCAGTCAGTCGCAGGCCCAACCTCAAGCCTCTCCACCGCAACTTGTTCAGACGATTCAGCGGCTGCGGCAGATGCCGCGCTGGTTTTTGGCCTGCTTTGCCAAGATGGCGGCCAGCCTGTCCGAGATGGCGTCCGTTGCGCCGGTCGCCTTGGCCGCAAAGGCCGAACTGCGGGCCAAAAATGCCCTGCTGAAGGCAAGCAAGCCGAAAAAAATTCCACGAACTCATCGAGTCCGCGCTCCAGAGACATCGTCGCCTAAACCCGGCGACGGCCTCGGGCCTCGTCGACCGGACGCCTCGGAGCTTTCTCGCGGAACCGACGGCGGTCCGCGAAAGGCCGTCGCCGAAAACGGCGCCAGGTCGGCCTCAGGGCCTGACCGCGCCGCCCGCGACGGTCTCGCCCGCCGGGACGCGGCCGGCCACCACGGCCCCGACGGCCGAGGCGCCGTCCTCGACGACCGCGCCGCGCCACAGCACCGAATCTGCGACCCGCCCGCCGGGCGCCACGACCGCCCCGGCCTGGGCGACCACGAAGCCTTCCAGCCGGCCCAAAAGGCCGCGAGGGTTTTCGGCCCAAATCCGGCCCTGGGCCAGATCCCGGTTGAGGGCCCAGTATTCCTCCAGCGTCCCCATGTCCCGCCACAGTTCGGGCGCGAAGACCTCCGCCCCCGGGGCCGGACCGCGGAGCATCCAGCGCCCCAGCTCCTCGATCACGTCGCTGGGTCCGTCGGGCAGCTCGCGCAAAAACCAGGGCTCGACGACCATCAGACCGGCCCCGCACAGCTTGGCGGCTTCGTCTGGCAAAGGCCGAGGCGAGCGAAAGCCCAGCACCCGGCCGTCGGCCGCCAGGCTCACCGTGGCGCGGTCCGGCCGCTCCACGGCCGCCAAGGTGGCCGGCCGGCCGGGCCGCGCCAAATGGCGGCGGGCCAAGAGGGCCAGGTCGAGATCGGAAAAAATGTCGACATTGACCAAATAAAAGGTTTCGGTCAGAAACGGGGCCGCGTTTTTGAGGCCGCCGCCGGAGCCCAGAATGACCGGCTCGAACAGGACGACGATTTCGAGGCCGTCGAGCTCGTCGCGCCAGCTGTCAACCGCTTTTTTCAAGTCCTGCGCCAGGTGGTGGGCGTTGACGACGGCCCGGCGGACGCCCAGCGCGCGCAATCGACCGAGCCAGCGGCGCAGCATGGGCTGGTTGAGGACCGGAAAAAGCGGCTTGGGCTTGAGGTCGGTCAGGGGTTTGAGCCGAGAGCCGAAGCCGGCGGCGAGGATCATGGCCGCGCCCAAGGGGCCGGCGGAGACGGCGGCGAAGCCTGGAAGCTCGCCGGGCGGCTGGTCGCCGCCGATAGGGGCGAGGCTTGGAGGAACGCCTGTCATGAGGGCGCCGCGGGCGGCCAACAAGGCATAAAAAAAGCCTTTCAGAGGCCTCAAAGCCTCAAAAGCGCGCGGCTCGGCCCTGTCTGGCCCGGACGATCAGGGCCAGCTGAAAAGCTGGACAGGCCGGACAAGCGGCCCTGGCGGGCGGAGAGCGGACCGGCGGCCCAAAGGTCCAAAGACCTGGCGGCCCAAAGGCGAAGACCGACGCGGATTTGCGGCCAAGATGCGGGGCCCCGGCGGGTCGGCGAGCTTCAAAGCTCCGCCTGGGGAGGCCAAGCAAGCGAGCAAGCGAGCAAGCGAGCCAGGCTTTCAAGGGCCGACGGAGGCGGGCGGCCGGCAACTCAAAAATTATAGCCAAAGGAGGCCTTTGGTTCAATGGCGCCCCGGGGCGGCGGGGCGACCACGCCGGCCGCTCCAGAAATTTGACGAAGGAGGTTCCGGGAAAACGTCGGCGAGCGCTCCGCGAACTGTCGGCAAACAAGGCGTCGGCGGTCAAGCCGTCGAAATGAATTTTACCTAAATTTTCCTGATCTTTGAGGTTAAAAATATGCTATCATAACTCGGCGAGGGGGCTTTGCAAGCGATGGTCGGCGAACAATCGTCAATAATCGGCCGAGCTCCAGCAAATCAAGCTTAATATGTCGCCAGCCGTGGCGCGTGGCCCTGAGACAAACTGTTAAGCCAATTAATTGACCATGGTCGGACGAGCCCTGCCGGCGTCTCCGGACCGCGCCTTGAGACGCCCCTGGGCTCTCGACCCGCCTTTTTTTGCGGCGCGCATATCGGCCAGCTGGCCGCTCGAAAGGAGCTTCGCCTTTGCTCTCTCAACGTCCAGTCATCCAGGTGCGTCGCGACAGATGCAGGGGGTGCGGCCGCTGTCTGAAGGTCTGCCCCGTGACGGAGGCCACTCGGGCCTCGGCCGGGAAAGTCGCCCTCAACCACGAGCGATGCATAGGCTGCGGCCGCTGCCTGTCTCAATGCGCCTACGGCGCCCGCGTCGGCCTCGACGACTTTTTTCATTTTCGGCAAAGCCTGCGGCGGGGCCAGGCCATGGCGGCCGTGGTGGCCCCTTCGGCGGCCTACGTTTTTCCGGGGCTGCGCCTGCGCTTCAACGGCTGGCTCAAGGCTCAGGGGGTTTCGGCCATCTTCGAGGTGGGCTGCGGGGCCGGCGTCACCGTCAAGGCCTATCTGGACCGCCTCAAGAGCGAAGACGGCGGCTGCCTTTTGACCAGGGCCTGCCCGGCCGTGGTCTCCTTTTGCGAACGCCATTGCCCGGAGCTGGCAAAGCACTTGGCCCCGGGCGACGGCCCGCTGATGAACATGGTCCGCAAAATCAAGACCCTGCCTGGCCTGGAAAAGGCGGCCGTGGCGGTCGTCTCGCCCTGCTACGCCAAGAAGCGGGAATTTGAGGGCAGCGGGCTGGTCGATTACAACGTGACCTTCAAAAGCGTGGTCGGGGCCCTCAAGGCCGAGGGGGTCTCGTTGGCGAATTTTGGCGAGACGCCCTACGACCCGCAGCCGGACGAAGAAATCCTCGAGCTGAACGACGGCGAAGTGTCGGCCCCGGGCGGCCTGAGCGCCGCCCTCGACCAGCTCTGCCCCGGCCTGGGCCGTCAGGCTCGGCAGGTGGCCGGACCCGAGTCGTTGTACTTGTATTTGAGGAATCTGCCTGGGGCCATCAGAGCCGGCCAGGCGCCGCGTCTGGTGGAAGCCCTCAGCTGCGCCATCGGCTGCAACGGGGGAAGCGGCATGCCGCCGGCCGTCAGGGCGTAGGGTTCCGGCCGCTCGCGGGCCTGAGGCCACGGCGGCCTCGAGACGAAACAGACGGGCAACGAAAGGCGCCCGACTCGGAAAAACGTTCGGCGGTCGTCATTCAGCGAGCAAGGACGGCGCGACGGCCGTCTGTCGCCTGCAAAGAGGATAATTTGACCGACGTCGTGTTGGACCGACTTGTTGACCTCGTCCAGCAAATTATAGGACCAGACGTCCGCCTTGAGGCCTTGACGGCCTCGACCAGCTCCTCGTTGGCGCGCGGCCATTCGTCTCTTGTGGCGTTGAGACTCGTAACCAACGAATTGGCATTCCACAAAAATATTAGGGGCTTAGGTCCAAAAACATCCTTGACGGTCAGTTGCTTCAAACTCCTAATAATCATAATGGAGGTTTTGGGTCAAAAGGCCGCCCTCGACCAGCTTGGCCTGGGCCAGCTCCAAAAAGTCGAGCGCGGTCAAATGCGAAGGCCGACCTCGCCGACGCCGCGGGCTTTCAGAGCGGACTTTCGTCCCCATGGAGGAGCCAGCGGTCATAAAAGTAGCGCGAGGCCAGCTTGTTGACCTCGCTGAGCAGGTCGTAGGGCCCAACGTCCGTTCCGAAGGCCTTGACGGCCTCGACCAGCTCGCCTTTGGCGCGCGGCAACCCGTCTTGGGCGTTGAGGTTCATGGCCACCGCGTTGCCGCCGTGCCGCGCGAGAAAAAGTAGGGGGTCATGCCCAAAGACGGCCTTGACGTCGGCCAGCTGGCGCACCAAGAGATCCTCCGGGAAGACAAGGAGATTTTGGGTCAAAAGGCCGCCCTCGACCAGCTTGGACCGGACCAAGTCAAAAAAACCGATCGAGGCCAAGGGCGAGACGCCTGACCCGTCGTAGGCGTCGAGCCAAATCTGGTCGCAGGACTCCGCCGGCAGAGCCGAAATGTGGTCCAGGCCGTCGGCGATGACCAATTCGACGTTGCCGCCGGCCGAAAAGCCGAAAAAGGTCTCGGCCAATTCGGCCACCAGCGGGTCGATCTCCACCACCGTCAACAAATGCTCCGACAGATGGCGCTTAAAAAGGCCGGGAATGAAGCCGCCGCCCAGCCCCAGCATGAGGATGCGGCGGTTTTTCCGGCCGACGGCCAGAGACAGCAGCATCAGGCCCGGATACTCGACGTCGGAGGCCTCGAGGTCGGCGATGGAGACTCTGGTTTGAGGCGAGGAGAGACGCTGGCCCAGACAAAGCATGCGGAAGCCGTCGCGCTCGAGCACGGTGACTCGATGAAACGGCGAGTCGCCCTCAAAGAGAATCTTGGGCTCTCCCGATTTCTCCGGCGCAGCCGGCGCAAGCTCGGCCTGCGAGTTAGGCCAGGTCATTCGATCGTTGTTCCTTTCGCTCGCTGGGGACCTCGCCTTCCGCAAGGACCAGTCCGAGCCTCCAAGCGCCGCCTTTTGATTTCCGCCGCCAGCTCGACCGCCTTCAGCGCTTCGGGTCCCAAGCCGGGCCCCCGAGCCAGCCGGCGCCCCAAAGCCGGTGAGGGTTTTTAAGCCTTTCTGGCCCCCAAGCCAGTTTGATCCTCAAGCCTGAACCTCGACAAGCCAGCTCGGCCGAGGAAAAAATCGGCCGTCGCGGGCCGCCCGGCCAGCTCGGCGAACTCGGCGAACTCGGCCGTGTGGACGCTCGCCGGCCGGCCGCCGGAAATGTCGAGCAGGGGCTGAAGGGCCGGACAACGCCAGCTGACTGCGCCGACGTCGCTGGAGCCCTCCGGCGTCAGCTTCGGCCGGGCGGCGATCCCCAGCTCCGCCATGATTCGCCTCCTCGCCGGCGGCGTTGGGCAGCATGCTCTCAAAGGCGCCGTTGACATCCTCGCAAAGAGGATTCCTGCGGAGGTTGCGAACACGATCGGCCCGCCGCCGCTCCCCCGACAAGCCCGGTAGGCCGTCGGCAGGCCCAAATACGGCCGCTCGACCTCAAAGCCGACCGCTTGGAGACGTTCGGCCATCTTCGCGCTGGCGTCCTGCTCCTCCCGCCCAGTTCCGGGCTTTGGGCCAGCCGGAGGGCCAAGTCGACATGAAAGGCGCCTTGGGCCCGGATAAATCGATTAATTTTTGCGCCACGAGCGCATTTGGCGCGAAAACTTTAAGCGATTTCTTCGCCCCCGATCAGCTCGCGCGCCCATAAGCGACTCGTCCGCAACGCCAGCCTCCAAATCAGGCTGGCCCGGAACCTGCGGCGCCCGGAAACGTTCGAGCTCGTCTGGCGCGAGGGTCAGATCGCGGCCGCTCTGTCACCTGGTCCGGCTAGCCCTCATCGCCCTTGGGCGGGGCGGTGGAGCCCCGAAGCCGCGTCGGGCCTGCCGCCCCCAGGCGGCTGAAGACCTCAGGGAAACGCCGAGCTCAGGCCGTCCGATGACGCCGGGACTTGCCGAACATCAGCCCGAAGCCCACAAAGAGAAAAACCAAGCTCCCGATCATGAAATCGGCGTCGTTTCATCAGGGGGCGAGTCGCTCCTTGAGGCGCCTCTCTGGGGTTGGCTGACCGTAGACGACGCGCCTGCCCGGCAGTCCTCGCGCAAGGCGGCGTCGGACGTCAGCTTTGCGGACCAAAACGCAGCAGGGGACATTGAAGGAAAGGCCGACGGACTCGACCCTCGGGGGCGTCGGCCTTAACTGGCCGGTCCATTGCCTGGTTCGGGCGGGGCAGGCGGCTCCGAAGAAGGTTAAGGGACGACTGGAGCAGGGCCCGTCGGACCGAGAGCGTCCGGCAATGCCGCGCCAGAACCCGGCGGCGGCGAGGAAACCTGCAACCGCGTGTCCAAAGAGTTTTTAATCAAATTAGTCAGTTCAGAAAAATTTTTGTCCATTTCGGAAAATCTTTTGTCCATGTCGGAAAATCTTGTGTCCATGTCGGAAAATCTTTTGTCCATGTCGGAAAATCTTATATTCATATCAACAGTTAGCTCGGAAATTTTTTCTTTTGTGCCTAAAACCTCGTAATATAAAGCAAAGAGGCCTGTAGCTATAAGGACGACAAAGGTAGCGAGAATGGTAGTGATAATGGTGAAAGACTTGCTTTGAGTATCCAGTCTCCCCTTAATGGCGCTGAATTCCACTTTGATGTTATCCTTAACGCTACCTAATTCCACTTTGATGATGTCAATTTTACCCTTGACCCCGTTGATTTCATCCTTAAGCTCTGACTTGACCCCGTTGATTTCATCCTTAAGCTCTGACTTGACCCCGTTGATTTCACCCTTAAGCTCTGACTTGACCCCGTTGATTTCACCCTTAAGCTCTGACTTGACCTTGTTGATTTCATCCTTAAGTTCTGACTTGACCCCGTTGATTTCACCCTTGAGTTCTGTCTTAATGGTGCCCAACTCCATCTTAATGTTGTCAATGCTACCATTAACATTCTTGACGTTATCCTTAACGGTGCCTAATTCCACATTGATTATGTCAATTTTACCCTTGACGTCGTTGATTTCATCCTTGAGTTCCGTCTTAATGGTGCCCAACTCCATCTTAATGTTGTCAATGTTACCATTAACGCCCTTGACGTCATCCTTAACGGTGCCTAATTTCACATTGATTATGTCAATTTTACCCTTGACGTCGTTGATTTCATCCTTGCTTTTAGCCATCGCCGCCACAAGGTCGCTGCGGGTCGCGTTATTCTCCTGAAAGGCGACGAGTCTGATCGTCGTTTTCTCTACTTCAGCCACCCTCTGGGGCAGTCCCGACTCCACGGTT
>JAISZC010000157.1 GCA_031269485.1 Deltaproteobacteria bacterium | reverse complement strand
CGGCCGGCCTGGAGCCGCAGGGCCCGGGCGGCGGCGGGCAGATCGGGGTGGTCGTCGACCTCCAGCCAGGTGTCGAAGGCCAGCGAAAAGCCCACCACGGCGGTCCCGGCGTCGGCCAGGCGGCGCAGCTCGCCCAGCGACGCGGCCAGGCGGCGGTTGTCGGGCGAGGCGAAGGACAGGATGCGGGCCAAGGCGCCTTTGAGGGTCAGGCCGGCGAAGCCGTCGGGGGCCAGGTTCATCGTCAGCCGCAGCGGGTCGCGGCGGCCGCCGCGGGCGAGGCTGGCGAAGAGCTCGCTGAAGGGCTTGGGCGAGCGGGGCGGCAGCGACATCACGAAGGGGGCGTGGAGCCGCCCGCCGATCTTGACCAGATCGCCGCCGACCGTCGTCGCCTCCGAGGGAAAGAGCTGGCTGGCGAGCGAGGGGTAAAACAGCGAGACGCCGGCCGCCTCGCCGGGCTCGGGCAAGCTCAGAGGCCGCGGGTCGCCGGGCAACAGCGGCCGCCAATGCTCGGGCGTCAGGCGCGCGTCGAGGGCCAGCCGGACGTCCCGGACCAGCCGCCTGGCCGTGACGGGCTCGGCCGACAGGCCCGCCGCGGCCAGGGCCTGGGCCAGCACCTCCCGGCCGCCCTGGTGGGCCTCCCTCAAGGCCGCCAGGCCCGCGTCCTCGCGCTGGCGGCCGGCGGGCGGACGCCCGAAGGTCGCGCCGAGCTCGGCCGCGGCCCGGCGGGCCGCCTGGCCGGCCCGGCGGCGCTCCAGATCCGGCAGCAGCGCCTGGGTGGTCCACAACGTCATAATCAGGCTCTCGGCGCCGCAGCGCTCGACGAGGGAGCGCTCCCAGTCGCTCAAGACGCCCCCGAGGGCCAGGGAGCACTCCTGGGCGGTCACGTGCATGGGCCGGAAGCTGCGGGCGATCTCGCGGGCGGCCCCGGCCGGGTCGTAGGCGAAGGCCGCCGACACGAAGCGGCCCGGGCGGTCGAGCAGGGTGCGGGTTTTCTCGGCCAGGACGGCCGCCGCCGAGGCGGCCTCGTCGTCGGCCCGGGCCAAGGTCCCCTCCACGGCGAAGGCGCTCAAAAGCGAGCCGTCGTCGGTCGCCAGGGTCAGAGGGTCGTCGGCCGTCTCCCAGCGGCAGAAGCTGCCGGCCGGGCCCTTGAGGAGCTGGAAAAGCCCGAAGGCGGCGCGGTTGAAGGCGGCGAACAGGGACATGGGACTCCTTGAGCTCTGGGGCGTCGCCGGCGAGCCGGCGGGCGCCGAGGTCGGCCCGGAGGCCGACGGACTGATGGCGGCGGCGGCCAGCCGGCCGGCCGGCGGACCGCGGCCGGCGGGTTGAGGCGACGGCGGCCTGAGGCGTCAGACGACCGGCTTCGCCCGCCGCGGATGTCGCCGGGGACGCAGCCGGGTCCGGCGGCAGGGCCGTCTGAAAGGCGCCACCGGCCGGGAGTTGCCCGGCGGGGCGTCGGCTCGGCCGCCGCCAGGCCAAACGACGTCCGCCCGAAAGCCCAACGACGGCGGCTCGGACGGCGCCAGCGGTTCCAGCGGCTCGGACGGCTCAGGCGAGTCAAGCCGATCGGACGGCGGCGAAAGCCCGGACGGCTCCAGCGAGTCAAGCTGGCCGGACGACGCCGGAGTCTCAAGCGGTTCGGACGGCGCCGACGAAGCAAGCGAAGCAAGCGACTCAAGCGACGCCGGACGCGAGGACTTGGCCGCCGAGGCCGCGCCAAGCGGTTCGAAAAGCGGCTCGAAAAGCGGCTTGAGACCTGACAATTCCGGCGACGGGTCCGCCGGTCCAAGGTGGCGGTTCATGAAAAGCTCCTATTGGCCTTTTGAGCCTCGAAGCCGAGCTGGACGGACGGCTCGCGCAGGCTCAAAAGGGCTGGCTCTCAAGGCGGCCAAGGCCATGAGGTCCAAAAAGGCCAAAAACCCCCTCAGCCGTTCTTTTTGAGAACCAGCTGCCTGATGGCCACGCCTCTGGGGTTGACGGTGGTCTGGGTCCGGGCGACCGTCACGTCGGCCAATAGCCTTTGCGTGGCCACCACGCCCGTGGAGGACTCGTAGGACAAAATTAGGGGCATCTCCAGGCGCCAAGTCATGACTCCCCTGACCGGGCCGGAGTTGACCACCACCGGAGCGCCCGCCACCACGCAGGACAGAGACAGGCGCTCTTCCTCGATTTTCTTGAAATGGCCGCCTTTTTCGAGGGACTTGACCAGCGAGTCGAAGCCCTTGGCCTCGAAGTCGTCCCGAAAGTCCATCAGGGTCTTGCGCCAAGCGAGGAAGTTTAGCGACAAGGAGCCGGTGACCACCTCGGCGGTCCAGTTGATCAGGGCCTGGTTCTCGACCACGGGCTCGGACAGGGGCGGCATCTCCAATACCCTCAAATCCCTGGTGACCGCGAAGTAGCGGGGCTCGGGCCTGCTCAGCAGCAGCAGGGCGTTGAGCCCCAGGCTCAAGGCCAGCAGAGGCATGGCCGTCAGCAGGACCTTGAAAAGCCGTTCGCTGAGACCCAAGTGCCAATTGCGGGATTCCGTCACCAGCTCGACGCCGTGGGGCGCCGGCCGGTCGGCGGGGAGTTCGGCGGGGACCGCGGCGGCCGCCTCGAGGCCGGTCACGGCCGCCTGGTCAGGCAGCCGGACGCGCCGCCGGCCCCCGAACCAGCGGCGCCAGGCGAGCCGCCCGCGGCCGGCGGAGGTCTTTTGATCGGCCTGAGCCGTTCTGGCCTGCTGCGCCTGACGAGCCGCCAGCTCCTCGCGGGAGGCCCTGAAGTCCCGGCCTAGGCGCAGGGCGCCGTCGGACTCCGCCGGAGCGAGCGGGGGTTGGTCGAGCCGAGCTTGGGGCTCCGGTTCGGCGGCCAGCTCGGCCGCTCGGCTCTCGACGGACGGGCCGACTTCGTCGGCCGCTTCGGCCTCATCGGTCTCTTGCGGCGCCGTGAGCTCGCTTGCTCCGGCGACGACCCAGCTCCAGAGGTGGGCTTGCAGTTGTTGGAGACAAGCCTCGCGGGCCTCCTGGTCGGACTCCGAGTCGGACTCCAAGGCGATCTCCATGTCGTTCTGGCGATCAGGTTCGGAATGGAGCTCGGCCTGGTCCGCCGCAGCGGCCGGAGGCGTCTCAGGCGCCGAGGAAGCGGAGGTCGGCGAGTGTTCCAACAATTCCAACAGCTCCGAATGCTCCGAATGCTCCGAATGCTCCGAAGACTCCGAAGACTCCGAAGACTCCGAAGGCTCCGAAGGCTCCGAAGGCTCCGAAGGTTCGATGATCGCCAGCTCGGCGTCGGCGGCCGCGTCTAGCGCCGGAAAGCCGACCGTCTCGGCGGGAGAAACGCTGAAAAGACCCGAAAAAGGATCAGGCTCGACGGCTGGCTCGAAGGCCGTCCCGAGATGCTGAGCCGAGGGCTGGGCAGGGTGCAGCGCAGGGTGGTCAGCAGGGAGCTCCGCCAGAAAATTCGCAAGCAACTTTGCGAAAGGTCCCGTAAGGGGTTCCGCCGAATCCGCCGCCGGCCGGTCCGGCCGAGCCTCCAGGTCAGACGGCGCCGACCGGTCCGCGTCGGCTGGGGGTTCATGGGCGTCCTGAAGCCTCGTACAGGCCATCGAGGACTCCGCGTCTTTCAGCTGATCAGGCGGCACGTCGGTGGCCGCGGCTTCCACAGCGACGGACGAGGCGAGGGCCGCCCGACTGGCGGCGAGACGCTTTTTCGCCGCCGCCGAATCCGCCGCCGGCCGGTCCGGCCGAGCCTCCAGGTCAGA
>JAISZC010000150.1 GCA_031269485.1 Deltaproteobacteria bacterium | reverse complement strand
TGAGGTAGGATTTTCGCAAAGCCTTGACGGCGACGACCTGCTCGGCCACCTCACAGCCTCCTGGGTCCGCCGCCGCCGGTCATGAAGCCGGCGGCCGGGGCGGCCTGGGCGTTTTCGCCTATGATCACCAAGTCGTCGGCTTTCAAATCGCCGGACTTGACCACGGTGTAACGCTGATCAGTCGCCCCCAGCGAGAGGGTGACGGGCTGGGGCCGGCCGGCTTTGTCGAGCACGTAGACCACGCCGACTTTGGGCTCCGAGCTTGTTTCAAGATTCTGCCCAGGCGCCGGCGCCTGATCCGAGGCGCCGGAGGTCGTCAGCTCTGGCTCTTGAGACCTTGGGCCTTGGCCTCTTTGACCAGCCTGGTCTTGGCTGGCTTGACCGTCCGCATGGCGTTGGTCTTGCGTCCGGTTTTCGCCGGCCGGACCTTGAGCCTGGCTTGACGTCTGAGCCGGCGCAGGAACAACGGCGGCGTCGGCCGCGCCGTCGTTGGTCTGGCGAGGCCGCCAGCTCAGGGCGGCGTTGGGCGCCAAAAGCACGTCGTCTTCGCGGTACAACTCGATGTCGACGTAGGCCGTCATGCCCGGCAGCAGCTTGAGGGTCGGGTTTTGGACGTCGAGCACCACGTCGTAGGTGACCACGTTGGAGGTTATGGTCGGATTGAGGCGGATTTGCCGCAGCTTGGCGGCGAAGGTCTCCCCAGGGAAGGCGTCGACGGTGAAAGAGCCCTCCAGCCCTGGCGCGAGGCGGCCCACGTCGGCCTCGGCGAAGCTGGCGTTGATCTGCATTTTTGTCAAATCACCGGCGATGTCGATCAGAGTTGGGGTTTGAAAGCTCGCGGCCACAGTCTGGCCGACGTCGACGTCGCGGTTGACGACCACGCCGTCAACCGGCGAGACGATGCGGGTGTTGTTGAGGTTGTATTCGTCCTGGGCCATGGAAGCCCGATGCTGGGCCACGGAGGCTTTCGCCATGTCGAGGTTGGCCAGGGCCGTGTCGAGGTCCTCCTTGGGGGCCGAGCCGGCCTTGAACAGGCGCTCCTGCCGCTCGTGCTTGAGGGCCGCCAGACGCAGCTGAGCTTCGGCGTTGGCCAAATTGGCCCGGCTCATGTCGGCCTTGGCCTTGAACAGCTGATCGTCGAGCACCACCAGCAATTGTCCGGCCTTGACGGAATCGTTGTAATCTACGTGAATTTCTTTAATGGTGCCTGAGACTTGAGTGCCGACGTTGACCACCATGACGGGGTTGAGGGTGCCGGTGGCCCCGACGGCGATGCGCAGGCGGTTGATTAATGCTCGCTGGGTGCGAAAGGAATTGACCGACTGATCGTCCGACCAGGGCTTGAAAAACAGCAAAGTCGCCGCGACGACGGCGGCCAAGCCCGCCAAAATCAGGGCCTTTTTCATCTATGACCTCTCCGGGCCGCGCCAGACCTGACTTTGGCCGGCTAGGGACCTCCAAAACGTTGCGGCGGCGGGCTTGTTCGGCCTGCGGCGCCTTACGAGACCGCGCTTTCGGGGAGTTGGTCAAGCAATTTTCGTGCCAGCGCCGAGTTAAGGCTTTGAGGACGGACGGCCTTATTTGGCGGTCAATTTATTTGTCGGCTTGGCTTGAGGGGTTAAAAATTTGATTTGGCGTGGGGGCGTTTTCCGAACGTCGTTTTTTTCGCGCCTTCAGCCTCAAGCTTCTGACGCAGGCCAACCCCACGCGCCAGCCGCCGCCGCCTTCAGGCGTCTGCGTTGCGCGGCTTCTTCCAGCGCTTTCGCCAAGGCGTCTTCGTCGCGCAGCGTCGTCAGCCGGCGCCAGACCTCCGGCACAAATTCGGCGATCTGCTCGGGAATCAGCCCAAAGGCGCCTAGCCGTTCGGCGGCCAGATCTCCGGCCAGGCCGTGGACGTGGACGCCCAAGATCGCGGCTGGCAGCGGTTTGAGCCTCTGGGCCGTCAGCCCGACGATCAGGCCGGTCAGCAGATCGCCCGAGCCGCCTACGGCCAGGTGCTGGCCGCCTGAGTCGTTGAAATGCAAAGTCAGGCTTTCAGGGCAGACCGTGATGGTGCGCCGGCCCTTGAGGACCGTCACGGCCCCGCTGCGGCGGGCCAGCTCGAGAGCCGCCCCTGGCCGATCGGCCTCGACGTCGGCCGCCGAGCGGCCCAAGAGGCGGCCGGCCTCGCCGGAGTGAGGGGTGAGCACGCGGGGGCCGCGGGCTTTTTGGAGAATCTCCAGGCGGCCGGCGAGGGCCGTCAGGGCGTCGGCGTCCAGGACGACCGGTCCTTCGAGCTCCACGGCCAGCTTTTCCGTCAAGGCCGTCTCCGCCGGCCCCAGGCCCAGGCCGGGTCCCAGGCCCAAAGCCCCGCCGGCGCCGAGCCGAGCGGCCAGAGCCTCGGCCGCGGCCAGCCCCAGCCGGCCGTCGGCCTCTTCCGGCAGCGGGGCGGTCATGGCCGAAACGAGCTGGGCCGAGACGACGTTGGAGAGCGAGGCCGGATGAGCGGCCGTGACCAGCCCGCAGCCGGCGCGCTGGGCCCCAAGGGCGGCCAAGACCAAGGCGCCGGTCTTGCCGCGGGCGCCGCCGACCAGCCAGGCCCGTCCGAAGAGCCCCTTGTGCCCGAACTCCGGCCGGTCGGGCGTCAGGGCGGCCGCGGCTCGGGCGTCGATCAGCCGGCCTGAGGGTCGGACTTTTTCCGCCATGGCCGGGTGCAGGCCGATGTCGCCCAAGCGCGCCTGGCCGCAGACGGCGGGGCCGTCGCGCAAGAAAAGGCCCCGTTTGTAGGCCCCCAGCGTCACGGTCAGATCGGCCGGGAGCAGATAAGGGCTGGCCGTGCCGTCGTCGGCGGACAAGCCCGAGGGCAGATCCACGGCGGCGACCTTGGCGAACGTCTTGCAGCTTTTCAGATGGCGGAAAGTCCGCAGAACCTGCCCCTCCAGGGGGCGGGCCAGGCCGGTCCCGAAAACTGCGTCGATGATCAGATCGACGTCGCCTGACTCCGGCGGGGGGATGTCGTCGCTGTCCACGACGACGACGTGCAGCCCAAGCCGCAAGGCGACGGCGAGATTGACGGCCGCGTCCCCGCGGGGCTTTTGTCCTGGCTGGCAGAGCAGGCGGCATTCGACTTTGTGCCCCAGGCCGTCCAAGAGGCGGGCCAGGACGAAGCCGTCGCCGCCGTTTTGGCCGGGCCCGCACAGCACCAAGACATTGGCGACGCCGCGGCGCAGCATGGGCCAAAAGTCCAGCAGGTGAGCCAGCACGGACCGGGCGGCGGTCTCCATCAGCGCCAGACCCGGCAGGCCGAAGATTTCCATGGCCGCGCGATCCAGGGCGCGGCTTTCTTCGCTGGTGACCACGTAGAGGGGCGTGGAGAACGCCGTCAGGCTGTCGGGCCGGGCGACGGACGGGCCGGAGGGGCGGCGCGCCGGCGTCTCGAGGAGGTGCGCTGGAGGCATGAGGACTCCTGAAGCTCAGTCCGGACGGAGGAGGTTGACTTGGCGGGCCAAGCTTTTGTCAAAATCCAAAGCCAGCCCGGAGCTCAGATTCAAGGCCAGCGTGACGTAGTCGTCCACCACCGAGCCCGACAGGGCCTGCAAGCCGTAATCGAAGAGGCCGGGGCACAGCGGGACGCTGGGACCGACCAAGAAAACTTCGGCTTGGGCCGAAAGCTCCAACAGCCGAGGCAAGGTCTTGTTGATGATGGTCGTCCCGGTGATGAAGACGCAGTCCTGCTCCGGCAGGACATATTCTGCGGCGGAGTCGGGGAGATCGCCGGGCAACGGCGCGCGCTCGAGAATGATCATGGACTCGGCGGCCTGGGCCAGACGCTCGAGGCGCGGAAAATGGCCCACCACGGCCGCACGGCGGCCTTTGACCTTTTGCAGAAAATGATCGAAGGCGTTGCCGCAGGTCAGGACGTGATCCAAGCTGCCGGTCAGCAGATCGGAGGTCAGACTGGCGTTGATGGCCGCCAGACCAACCGAGGCGCTATGAAAGTCCCAGGATTTGATCAGCTCGGCCAGCTCGCGCAGCGGCCGGCCGAGCAGTTCTTCGGCCGGAGGGCTTTGGGGCGGCGAATTTTGAGGCAGAAAATGGGCCAAGCCTACGCCGCCCCGATCGGACTTGAGGGCCATCCAATGGCGGCCCTTGACGCAGGCGGCCGCGCGGTCGGAGGGGTTGACGGCGGCGATGACGTCTTGGTAAAAAGACCACTTGGCGGCGGCGGCGGCGGCGGCGGCGGCGGCGGTGCGGGCGGACATGCGATCTCCTGGCGGCTGGACGAAACTGAGCGAAACGTAAGTATGCCGTACGCCGCCCTCAGCGTCGCCCAGGCCCCTTGAACGCTCAAGGGCCGGCTTCGGGGCGGGCTGGGCCGTCTTTGAGCGGTATGGGTTGGCGTTCCAGCCGCTTCATTATACGCAAAACGAAAGGCATTAAAAAGCGGCGTTACGGACTCGACAACCAAACGTTTTCCCCCTGTCCTTGACTGCGGTTGACGGCGAACAGGCCGCTGCGCTTTTCGTCAGGCGGCGGGCGCCACGGAGGCCCGAGGCGAAACGGCGACGGACTGTTTCGGGCGGCCTTTGGCGGCTGCGCGCATCAGGGCGCGACTCCGAAGCGGAGGGCGGCGCCTGGCGGTCCGATGTCGCGCCGCATGCCGCCCCAAGCGGTTTAGGCTCGCGGAGGCAATTTGAAGCCAGGGTCGCCAGGGCTCGCCCGGCGCTTCGCGCGTGGACCTCCCCTGACCTGGAAAGGCGTCTTTGATGAGGGCCGGCTCGATGACGCCTTCGAGAGGCGTCGTGTCCGCTCCCAAGTCAGCGGCCGGCGGAAACCCTTTCCTGGCGCCTGTCCAGTCAAGGGGCCAAAGGGGAATCGGTTTTTAAAATTATTAATATATTTTAGGCTTAAATATATTAATAATATTGTTTATGGTCTTTAAATAGTATAGTATGGAAAAATTGGGATAATAGCAGTGTTTTGTAGTACTAGGTGGTCTTATTGACTTTAAAATAGTACAGCACTAGTATATTTTGTGACATATGAAATGTTAAATTGATATAGTTTAAAATATTTATGTAAATTATGGTCTTTGTTTGTGTGTTGTCAAGCAAGGAGTAGGTTTAAAGGAGCTTTAAAAAAGTTTAAGTCATATAATTTCTAAAATCTCCTAAATTGACCTTAAAATAGGCGATCTTGGCGGACCGCTGGGAAAAGTTTTTGGCGGGAATATGTGGGAATCGAACCCACCTAGGCGGGGATTAGCCGCCAGCACAGGTTTTGAAGACCAGGGGGCACACCAGAACCCATATATTCCCGCAAAAAGGCCCGGTCCGGAGAGGTCGAGCGCCTCGGCCGGAGGGCCGCGAAAGGCTAAAAAATGAATCAGCCCTCCTTAAAAGTATACGAGACCCTTGGCCCAGGTCAACCCCCTGTGCTGGCTGTCTGCGGGGCGAAGAATTCCGGCAAGACGACCTTGGCCGTCAATCTGGTGCGGCGGCTCGTCGAGGCGGGCCTGAAGGTTGCCGCCATCAAACGCGACGGGCACGATTTTGAGCCCGACGTCCCGGGAACCGACAGCTTTCGGCTCCGGCAGGCCGGAGCGGCGGGCGTGGCCGTGTTTTCCCCCCGCCGTTTCCTGGTGACCGTCGAGCGTCCCGAGACGACTTTCGCCGAGACGGCCGCATGGTTTTCCTGGGCCGATCTGATTGTCTTGGAAGGCGGAAAAAACAGTCCTTTTCCCAAAATTGAGGTGGTAAGAGCGGCCATTTCCGAGCGGCCCGTCGCGACCGGCGGTCTGGTGCTGGCTCTGGCCACCGACGTGCCAGGCGACGGGACGGGGCCGCCGCGGCTGGCGCTCGACGACGTCCAAGGGCTGATGGAACTCGTCATCGACCGGCTGGGCCTAAGGGCCAAGACGGCCCGCCGAGCTCAGGACCCTGGCGCCTGAGGCGCGGGGGTGGCTTGACGGGCCGCGGACAAAGGGGCCGCGGAGCGGCCGCGGTGGCTTCCGATGGTTCTCAGTGGTGCTTTTTGTCTCCGCAGTAGGTCGTGTGCAGCAGCTTGTGGCTCAGCTGGCCCAGGGGCTTTTTGAGATAATCCTCGTACAGCTTGATCACCGACGCGTTTTCGTGGGACTTGCGGATCGGCAGCTCCTTGTCGTGGTCGTAGGTGGCCGAGATGCGTTGCTTGTAGGCGGTCTCAAAATCGGTCTCGTCAATGAGCTTGGGCTGGCCGCCGCCGGTGACGCAGCCTACCGGGCAAGTCATGACCTCGACGAAGTGCAGATCCAGCTTGCCGGCCACCAGCAGTTCCATGACTGGCTTGACGTTTTTGAGGCCGGTGACGACGCCCACCTTGAGCTTGAGGTCGCCGACGGCGATTTCGGCCGTGCGGAAGCCGTCAACGCCGCGGACGGCGGTGATGTCCAGAGCCGGAATGGCCTTGCCGGTGATCAGCTCGTAGCCGGTGCGCAGGGCCGCCTCCATGACGCCGCCGGTGACGCCGAAGATCTCGGCGGCGCCGGAGTAGTCGCCCATGGGCAGATCGAACTTTTCGTTGTTGAGCTTGAGGAAGTCGATGCCCATGTCCTTGATGAGCCACGCCAGCTCGCGCGTGGTCAGCACCACGTCGACGTCGCGGTGGCCGCTGTCGACCATCTCGGGCCGGCTGCACTCGTGCTGCTTGGCCGTGCAGGGCATCACCGAGACGCTGAAGACCTTTTCGGCCGGGACGTTGAGGAGCTTGGACCCGTAGGTCTTGAAAAGGGCGCCTTCCATCTGCTGGGGGCTCTTGCAGGTCGATAGGTGCTTGCGCATTTGGGGGTAGTTAATCTCAAGATAGCGCACCCAGGCCGGGCAGCAGGAGGTGAACATGGGCAGCACCCCGCCGTTTTGGACCCGGTGGATGAGCTCGCTGCCCTCCTCCATGATGGTGACGTCGGCGGCGAAGTTGGTGTCGAAGACCTTGTCGAAGCCGATCTTCCGGAGGGCCGCGGCCAAGCGGCCGGCGGCCAGCTCGCCCAGCGGGGCCCCGAAGTCCTCGGCGATGGCCGCGCGCACGGCCGGCGCGCTCTGGACCATGGTGTAGACGTTGGGGTCGGCCAACGCTCTTTTGACTTCCTGAATGTGGGTGACGTTGTAGGCGGCGAACAACGGCTCCAAAACCGTTTCGGGCAAATCGCGTTCCTTGCGGACGCCCAGGTAGGCGTTCAGACCATGTTCGGCCGCCGAAACGTAAGACTTGCACTTTTGGACGCACTGACCGCACATGACGCACTTGTCTTCGTTGATTTTTTGCGCCTGATGGGGCAGGCCTTCAATGGCCAGATTGGGACAGATCTTGGTGCATTCCTGACAGCCGGTGCAGAGGTTCTGGTCTATGGCGATGACGGTCATTACAGGGCTCTCCTTTCAGGGGCGCCGGCGTTGACGACGGCCAGGGCCTCGGCGGCGGCTATGTTCTTGCGCTTGCGCTCCTCGTCGATGTCGTTGAGGGACAGAGCCTTGTTGGGACAGACGCGCACGCAGGCCGGCCCTTCCGGGACGCCTGCGCAAAGATCGCACTTGGAGGCGGCCACCTTGCCGTCGGGCGAGCCGGCCTGCCTGGCCGGCTGGCCGTCGGAGTACAACGGCAACAACGTGACGGCGCCGAAGGGGCAGGCCACCAGGCAGTCCTTGCAGCCGATGCACTTGGCCTCGTCGACGATGATTTGACGCCCTATCTTGGATATGGCGAACTGCTTGCAGACGGCGCGGCAGGGGGAGTTCTCGCAGTGCTTGCACTGGATCGGCATGCTGGCGGTCGGGATCACGGTGACGTAGAGCTTGGGGGTCACGGGTACCGTTATGGTGCCGACCGTCCGGCCGACCTTGTTGCGGCCTTCGTTGTGAACCTGGAAGCAGGCCATCTCGCAGGCCTTGCATCCGGTGCATTTGGTGGTGTCCGTGGTGACGAACAACCCGAATTCGTTAGCCATTGATTTCTCCTTTGCGGCCATGGCCCCGTGAGGTCGCTGCCGGGCGGGCGCCCCTAAAAAGAGGCCGTCGACGTCCGGTATGAAAAAAAGAATGCTTGCCTGGAGGCGAAGGGCGGAGGCCGGAGGGCTTATCTCGGCCCAGATCCTGCATTAAGAGGTCAAGCGATTTTTTCCGAGTATTAGGAAGTTTACACGAGCTCCCTAATCATGTCAACAATTTATCTTAACCTGTTTGGGGCCGCCAGGACAGCCCCCGGCCTGAGCCCGTCTGAGACGGCGGGCCTCCTTTCCGTGGCCGTTGACAGCTGTTGGCGGTCATAAAAGGTCGTCTCAAACCGTCAGGCGGCGTTTTTCAGGCCGAGCCGGGACCAGGCGGCCTGGCCTCGGCCCGCGGCGGGGCGGGCGTCAAGACGCGGCCTTGAATGATTGGGATCAAAACGATATAATTTTACGTGCCCGAAGGGGGAGGCCGCCTTCGCCCTTCGCGTCACGGGCTGTCGCCCAGCCGATCGGCCGCCGCTTTCGGCCTCAGGCGCGGCGGCCCGCCGTAAAGGCTGCAGCCTGCCGACGCTCCGCCTCCAACCCTAAAGCGAGCGCCGTTTTTTTTCGGCCGAGACCGGCGACGCCTTTAGCCGCGCGGTGCTCGAAGCCGACGGCGGCGACCAACTGCAGGAAGTCATGACGTTCAAACCTCTCGAACTGGCTGACAGGCCGGTATTTCGCGAGATCGAAAAAAGCCGCCCGCTGCCGACCTCGGACGCGAATTTCAGCAACATGTTCATGTGGCGGAGCTACTACCGTTTCAGTTGGACGGAGGCGCACGGTTGCTTGTGTCTTTTGGCCCGGCCTGAGGGACGCCCGGCTTTCGGCTTCCCGCCCCTTGGCGACGGGGACAAGGTTCGGGCCGTCGAATTTTTGTTCGAGAACATGGACGAACCGCTGCTGACGCGGACGCCGGAGGCGATGGCCGTCGAACTGGCCGCCGCCAGGCCCGGCTGGCGTCTGGCGCCCGATCCGGACAACGACGATTACGTTTATTTGGTCGACAAGATCGTCACCCTCAGCGGGCGGCGGATGCACCAAAAAAAGAATCATTATAATTATTTCGTCCAGAACTACCGTTATGAGGCGATAGAGGTCACGCCGGCTCTTCACGATGAACTAGTGGAGGTTGAAGCCAAGTGGTTGACCTCCAAGACAGAAAAAATAGGACCGGACTCGCATCTCCGCATGGAACAAGAGGCGGTTCACGTGTTATTGGAAAATTTTGAAGCTTTGGAAACTTGCGGTTTGGCTATAAGAATTGATGGCCGCATCGAAGCTTTTGCTTTAGGTGAACGTCTCAGCGGTGACACAGGTTTGGTGCACGTCGAAAAAGGAAACCCCGACGTCAGAGGTATTTATGTTGCCTTGTGTTCGTTTTTTTGCCGTTCATGCTTCGGTGATCTGACGTATGTCAACCGAGAGCAAGATTTAGGCCTGCCAGGACTTCGGCGCTCCAAGGAATCGCTTAAGCCTGACCATATGGAAAAAAAATTCAACGTACGGCCTTAAGGCCGGCGGCGGACATACGACGCGGGCGGCCGCCGTCGTGGCCCGGAGAAGAGCATGTTCAACCCTTTACGTACCGGCCGCCGCCGGGGCGGGCGCTTCAACCCGGCGGCGGCCCTGATTATTGCGGCGGCCGTCTTGACGGTCCCCGCAGGCTGTTCCGGCATGTCGGAAGACGAACTGGGCAAGCTCAAGGTCGAAAACGCGGCTTTGGCCGTTGAGCTGACGTCCGCCAGACGCGAAGCTGATCTGCTTAACCGCGCCTTGACCAACGTTTACAAGGAACGCGACCGTTTGGTGGATTTGCTCAACGCTCCGCTAGCCAGGCCCGAGGAGCAGACCTCCGCCGACGAGACCGCGGCGGCCGCCCCGGCGGCCCCGGCCGACACGGAGCGCAATCGCAGCTACGTCGTGCAGGCCGGCGACACCTTGGGCGTGATCGCCAGTCGTCACTCCACCACTGCGGAGGCCATCCTGCGCCTCAACCCTCAGCTGCGCTCCCGGCCGCAGATGATGGTCTGGCTTGGCGAAAGGCTGCTTATTCCGCGCTGAGGCAAAACGTCGACCAGACCGAGATGGCGGTCAATTGCTTCTTTGAGGTTTTTTAGATCGCCATGTCAGGCTCCAAGCTAGTCTCGATGTCAACCTCGTGGGAGGCGAATAAAGAAGGAAGATAAAATATTTAGTAATAATCTAAAAGATAATGAGCTTGTCGAAGTATACGAGACGGAGAATATGATAATAAGCTATGGCTAAATAAGTATTGAAAATAGCTTTAGTTAGCTATGAAAAACAAAATAACGCTTAAATTGCCTAAAAAATAGATGATATTAATATTTGCCTTTGAAATGATAAAATATCATTTCAAAGGTTTTTAGATTTATTTCTTTTTTATGTGCCGTGGCCGTGAAGTCCGTTGAGGTCCAACGTCAGGCCGTCGCTCAGTCTGCGTCTGGTCCCCATTCGGTCCGCAGCTTGACGCGTCGTCGGTCATTTCGTCCGTCTCGGCGTCCGTTTGGCCTGGTCCGGCGGGCTTTCCGCTTATTTGCGTCGTGGGGGCCGCCGCGCGGTCCGGCGGCCGCTTGGAGACGCGTGGCTTTTGTCAGGCCCCGCAAGCGAGGCGGCATGGAAAAAAGATCAGACTTCGGCAAAGTTCGGCTGCTGACCGTCAAGATGGGCAGTTCCGTGGTCTGCGACCGCGAGAGCGTCTCCGCCGGGCGTCTGCGGGCCTTCGCCCGTCAGCTGGCCGAGCTTCACCGGCGCGGGTGCCGATCCGTGGTCGTCTCCTCCGGGGCCGTGGCCGCCGGCGTCCGCAAGCTGGGGCTTCCGTCGCGGCCCGCGACCTTAAGGCTCAGGCAGGTGTGCGCCGCCGCCGGCCAAGTCAGCCTCATGACGGCTTGGGAGAAGGCCCTGGGCGGGTTCGGCCTCAAGTGCGCCCAGATCCTGCTGACGGCCGAGGATCTGGCCGACCGCCGCCGCTTCCTCAACGCTCGCAACACCCTGGCTTCGCTCGTCGAGATGGGCGTGGTGCCCATCGTCAACGAAAACGACACCGTGGCCGTCGAAGAGCTCAAGCTGGGCGAGAACGACACCTTGGGCTCGTTGGTGGCCAGCTTGGCCGAGGCCGATCTTTTTGTCAACCTCACCGACCTCGACGGCCTGCATTCGGCCGATCCGCGCGAAAATCCTGCGGCGCCGCTGCTGACCGAAGTGGGCAAGGTCGACCAGTCCGTGCTGACCATGGCCGGCGACTCCGGCGGCCAGTGGGGCACCGGCGGCATGTTCACCAAAGTCCGGGCGGCCGGCCGGCTGGCTGAGCGCGGCGTGGCCAGCGTGGTGGCCAGCGGCCTGGTCCGGGACGTGTTGCTGCGGATCGTCGACGGCGAGGAATTGGGGACTTTTTTCAAGCCCGCGGCCAAGCGCGGGGGCGCCCGCAAGCATTGGCTGGCCTTTGCGGCCCGGCCCAAGGGCCGCCTGCTGGTCGACGCCGGAGCGGCGGCCGCCTTGGTCGAGCGCGGCAAAAGCCTGTTGCCCGGCGGCGTCTGCGGCCTTGAAGGGCTCTTCGACGTCGGCGACGCGGTGACGATTGTCGAGGCCGTCGGCGAGGCTGAATTGGGCGTGGGTTTGGTCAACTACAGCGCTCCTGAGATCGGCCGCATCATGGGACGGCCCAGTTCGGCCATTGAAGGGACGTTGGGCTACAGTCATTCCGAAGAAATCGTCCATCGTGACAATTTGGTCGTGTTCAAGGGCGTCGGGCGTCCGCACGGCGCTGAAAAATTACGTAATAAGACCTCAAAGTTATAAATATCCAAATAAACGCCAGACATAAATGTAAAATATTTTAATAGTTGTTATTTATTGGCCTATATCTGTTTAATAATAGTATTTAAGCATCAATTGTCGTGATCCTCGCTTGCTGCAGAACGTTTCGATTTGCGATTCTTTTTGCGCCGGATGTTTTTTTCCGGGAGTTTTTTATGAAAATTCGCTGCTTGGGCGCCGTCCGCACCGTCACCGGGTCGTGCTTTCAGCTGGAAAACCCCGCCGGCGGCCTGACCCTGTTGGACTGCGGCCTTTTTCAGGGCGGCCGGCAGACGGAGCTTAGAAATTTCAACACCGCGCTTTATCGTCCCCAGGAAGTGCGGTCAATCGTCGTCACCCACGCCCATATGGATCACTCCGGCTTGATCCCTCGTCTGGTCAAGGCCGGCTACCGCGGCCCGGTCTACGCCACGGCGGCCACGGCCGAGCTTTTGAAGATCCTGTGGGCCGACGGCGCCAACATTCAGGAACATGAGGCGGTTTGGAAAAGCCGCAAAAACAGCCGCCAGGGACGAGAGCATGTCGAACCGTTGTATGACTTGGAGGCGGCCGAACAGGCGGCTCTCCTTCTGAAGCCCCTGCCGTTGCGGGACCCCGTCAAGATTGCGCCGGGCCTGACGGCGCGGCTCTGCACGGCCGGGCACATCCTCGGCGCGGTCAGCGTCCACTTGACGGCCGAAAAGGACGGCCGGACCGTCCGGGCGCTGTTTTCCGGAGACTTGGGGCGCCCGGGGCAGCTGCTGATCGAAGATCCCGAGACGCCGCCGGAGGCCGACGCCATTTTCATGGAGACCACCTACGGCAACCGCCTCCACAAGGACGCCCGCGACTCCGTCGAAGAGCTGCTGGGCGTCATCCGGGCCGCCTACGTCGAAGGCGGCAAGGTTCTCATTCCCGCCTTCGCCGTGGAAAGGACCCAGGAGCTGCTGGTGCTGCTGGCCGAGGCCTGGCACGACGGCCGAATTCCCCGCGACATGCCCGTCTACCTCGACTCGCCCTTGGCGCTGGCCGCCTCGGAGATCTACCTGCGGCATCCGGAGCTCTACGACCGCGAGACCCGCTCGCTGGTCGCGGCCCGGCGCACGCCTTTGGACATGTCGAGCCTGCGGATAAGCCGCACCAGCGAAGAGAGCCGCCGCATCAACCTCGCCGACGGGCCGGCCGTGGTCTTGGCCGGTTCGGGCATGGCCAACGCCGGCCGGATCCTCCACCACCTCAAGCACAATTTGTGGAAGGCCAACTGCCACGTGGTCTTCGTGGGCTTTCAGGCCCAAGGCACCACCGGCCGCCGGCTGGTCGACGGGGCCGACACGGTCAAGATTTTTCGCGAGGCGGTTTCCGTCGGGGCGACGGTGCACACCATCGGCGGCTTTTCCGGACACGCCGACCAAAAGGAGCTGCTCGACTGGTTGAGGCCCCAAGTCCGTCCGGGCCTGCCGGTTTATTTGATCCACGGCGAGGAAACCGGCACTTTGGCTTTCGCCGAGAAGATCAAGGCCGTTTTTCCCGAGCTGCGGCCCATCGTGCCAAGCTGGCTTGAAACCCTCGAGATCGGCCGGGAGGCGCCGGCGGCCGCGCCGGCTTTGGCGCCCGCCCCGGAACAGCCCGAAGAGCGCCCCGCGGGGTTGCCCGAAGTCACGGAGGCTGCCAGCTTCAAGCGTCGTTTGGAGCGCCTTTACGCTGGCTTGTCGAGCCGTCCCCTGCCGCCTGACCGGCTGGCCCGGCTGGAAAGCCTGCTGAACCGAGCCGAGGAGCTGCTGCTGGAGCCGTGACCGGCTTTGCGGACGGCGTCGCCGACGTCACCGACGGCCGGCGGAGCGGCCGCGAGAAAACAACCGATTTATGCGAGGAAAAATGTCGTCCTGTCGCGCCTCAAGTTCCGCGGCCAAGCCCTCAAACGCCGCGGCCCCGCCTTGCGTCGCCTTGGCCGGCCTGGTTTTCGGCCAGCTTTTTTCCGGCTGGGCCGCCTGCGGCCGGGTCTTTTGGGGAACGCTGCTGGCCGCGTCGATCCTGACCGCCTTCCAAGCCCCCGCCGCGGCCGCGGAGGAGCCCCGCAAGCTGCGCTTGGGCCTGCTGCCCATCGCCGACACGGTTTTGCTCCACGTGGCCCAGCGAAGCGGCTTTTTCGGCGCCGAAGGGCTGGAGGCGGAGTTCGTGCCTTTTCAAAGCGCCGACGAAAAGAACGCCGCCGTCATGGCCGGCGGCCTCGACGGCCATTTTTGCGAAATCAGCGCGGCCATCGTCCAGCGGGCGCACGGCCTGCCTTACGTGGTGGCGGCCACCACCACCCACACCGACCCGGCGCAGCGCGTCTTCGGGCTGGTCGTCAAGCCCGGCTCGACGGCCAAGTCTTTGGCCGATCTGCGGGGCGCCTCTCTGGCCGGGGCCAGCCGGACCATCATCGATTTCCTGACCGACGTCTTTTTGGCTCAGGCGGGCCTGCCAGACGATTTCGTCGAGCGCCGCGACATACAGAAAATTCCCTTGCGGGTCCAGACGCTGCTGGCCGGCCAGCTTGACGGGGCCGTCCTCCCCGAGCCGCTGTTGAGCGTCGTCGAAAAGGCCGGGGGCCGCGTGATCGTCGACGACCGGACCTTGAACATGCCCTTGGCCGTGGTGGCTCTCAGGGCCGACTTGGCCGACCGGGCCACGGTCGAGGCCTTTAGGCGGGCCTTGGCCCGGGCCGTGGCCCAGGTCAACAGCCAGCCAGTCCAGACCCGGGCTTTGATGCTGGAATTAGGCCTCATTCCTCCGTCGCTGGCCGACTGGACCCCGCCCAGATACAACCCCGCGACCATCCCCGAGAGCCTCCCTGGCCCCGCCGTGTACGACGCCTACGTGGCCTGGCTGGTCAAAAACGAGGTCTTGGGCCCGCCGGGCGCCGGCGGTCGGCTCAAGCCGGCCCCGGCCTATGAGGACGTCGTCTTTGGCGCGGCCGAGGCGGCGGCCGCCGGTTCGCCCGCGGGAGCCGACGAGTGACGGCCGGCGGGGCCTGGCTGAAGGTCGAGGGCTTGACCCAAAGCTTCGACGGCCGGCCGGTTTTCGCCAACTTGTCCTTTGAGCTCGAGCCGGGCCGGTCGCTGGCCCTGGTGGGGGCCTCCGGCTGCGGCAAGACGACCATTTTGCGCGCCGTGGCCGGCTTGATCGAAGCCGGACGGGGACGCGTCTCCGTCGGACCAGGCCGGCCAGCCCGGGCCATGGTTTCTCAGGACTTGGGCCTGCTGCCGTGGAAGACGGCCTTCGCCAACGTCGAGCTCCCCCTCCGGCTGGCCGGCCGGCCGCGGGCCGAGCGTCGCCGGCGGGCCGAGGAGGTTTTGGCGCTGATGGAGCTGACCGAACTGGCCGGCCGCTATCCGGCTTCCTTGTCCGGCGGCCAGCGTCAGCGTCTGGCCTTGGGCCGGGCTTTGGTCGGCCAGCCTGAGCTGTTGGTGCTCGACGAGCCTTTTTCGGCTCTGGACGCCATTTCGCGGGAAGCTTTGGGCGATCATCTGGCCGGATTGTGGAAAAGGCTGGGCTGGACGATGGTTTTGGCCACCCACAGCATCGAGGAAGCCGTCCTGCTGGGCGAAACCGTCTTGGTGCTGGGCGGCTCGCCCACCGTCGCGGAGGCCGCCTTCGCCAATCCCGACGCCGGAGAGCCTGGCGGCCTGACCCGGGCCTCGGCCTCGGCCTTGGCGCGGGAGGTGAGGCTGGCCTTGGCGGCCGTCCGGGGCCGAGCCTCCTCTGGGGCCGCATTTTCCGGCCCGGCGCCGGCAAGCCCTCGCGCGGGCCTCGAGACCCGCTTCGCGACGCCTGCCGACGCCCGCCTCGCAGGGCCAGGCGACGTCAGTTCCGGCGAAACATTCGGCCCGAGTCTCCAATCGAGCCTCCAGCCGAGCCGGCGAGAGGATCCCCGGCGGAATTCCCGCCCGCGCGCCGCGGCTTCGAGCGGAGCCCGGTGATGAGGCTGCTGCGCGCCATGCTCGCCTGCGCCGCCGCCCTGCTCGTCTGGCAACTGGCGGCCGCGTCGCTGGGCGACCGCATCCTGCCGACTCCCTGGGCGACGGCCGAAGATTTGGCCTTGCGGCTCCGACAGCCCGTCTTTTACCGCCATTTGTGGACCAGCGGCTGGCGGGCCGGCGTCGGCACGCTTTTGGGCTTGGCCCTGGCCGCGCCTCTGGGACTGATCATGGGCGCGGTCAAAAAATTCGACGACTTGGCCGCGCCGCTGCTGTTTTTGACTTATCCGGCCCCCAAGGTGCTGCTGCTGCCGGTTCTGCTGGTCCTGCTGGGCTTGGGCGAAGCCCCCAAGATCCTGCTGGTGGGCTTGACCGTGGGCTATCAGGTCCTGGTGGTCGTCCGCGACTCCGTCTTGAGCCTGGATCGACGCCTGCTCGAAGCCTTCGAGGGCATGTGGCCGCGGGGCCGCCGTCGTTTGGCCAAGGCCTGGGCCCTAAGCCTCCACGTGCTCGTTCCCGCCGCCGCGCCGGCGGCGGCCACGGCCTTGCGGCTGGCTTCGGGCACGGCCGTGTCGGTGCTGTTTATGGCCGAAAGCTTCGCCACCGACTGGGGCTTGGGGCACTGGATCATGGACGCCTGGGGGGGCTTGGACTTGCCGAAAATGTTTTCGGGCATCGCGGCGATGAGCTTTTTGGGGCTTTTTTTCTATGGGCTGGCCAATGCCGCCGAAAAGCTGCTGTGCCCCTGGCTGAAGCGGTGAGGAGCGAGACCTGGACGGCGGCGCTCGCGAGCAGTTCAAGGCGTGCTTCGGTTTTTTTGTCCGCGTGAATCAAGGCCTAGGTCTGACCCCCAAGTCCGTCGCTGCAGACTGGCTGACTGCCGCTGCTTGTCAAGCGGCGCGGCCAAAAAACAGCAATTGTCAGGTCCGCCGACGTCAAAAATGACCCCTCCCGTTTGCTTGGGCCGTGACCGCCAGGACCGGCCATTTAACCTAATCCAGCTATCGCATTTTTTGAATAACAAGCAGTTAGTTATGGTTTAGTGATAAATATTATGGTATAGTGTCATTTATTGAGGTTAAAAAAGTTAAGGTCCAATAGGTAGGTAGGTAGGTAGGTAGGTAGGTAGGTAGGTAGGTAATGCTGCTAAGCAAAATGTTATCAACATCTTGGTTAAATATTTATTCGACTAAAACAATTAGCCTACGCTGGTCTCCTGAAAGCCGGGTCTAAAAATTAGTCGCCAAGATCAAAGTTCCAAGCTTGTCGGTAAAAAACTTGTCGACCATGAAAAAACTGGGGAGGAAACCCGTGACCAGGACCAAACGGCCAGCCGCCGCCGCCCAAAGTCAGCCAGCCGGCGGTTTTAGCCATCTCGACGAAAACGGCGCCGCCGTCATGGTGGACGTGACCGCCAAAGACGAGACCGCGCGCGAGGCCACGGCCTGGGGCGAGATCTCCGTGGGGTCAAAAATCATGGCCGCGGTGGTCCTGCAAAAAATCGCCAAAGGCGACGTGTTGGGCGTGGCCCGGACGGCCGGGATCATGGCGGCCAAGAAGACCTCGGATTTGGTGCCGCTGTGCCATCCGCTTTTTTTGACCAGCTGTCGGGTCGATTTCGAGCTTGACGAAGCCAAATCCGTAATCGCGGTCTGCTGTCGAGTGACGACGACCGGCCGCACGGGCGTGGAGATGGAGGCCCTGACCGGCGCCAGCGTGGCCTTGCTGACGATTTACGACATGTGCAAGGCCCTCGGCAAAGGCATGGTCTTGGGTCCCATTCGCCTGCTGCGCAAGTCCGGCGGCCGCGGCGGCGTCTACGAGGCCGAGTCGCCGCCGGCCAGGCTCGAGCCGGACTGCGTCTGAGCCGCTCCGGCGCCGCCGGTCGGTCGGGGCGGGGATGACCGCCGTCGGCCTTTGGGCTCAAAAACTCGAGGGCCCCCTCGGGCCGGCGTCGATGCTCCTCGCGTCTCCCGGCGACGAGCCGGCGGCCCGAGGTTTTTCAGGCCGCGCCCGGCGCCTCGTCAGACCGCGCCGGGCCAAGCGGCGCCGCGTCCAGCTTGCGGTAATAGGCCGTCCCGGAGCAGGCTCGGCACATGATGCGCCCTTCTTTTTCCACGTCTCGGAAGTCCATCACGTCCTCGCCGCAGATCTCGCAAGTCACGCGACGCAAAGGCTTGCCGGGCCGATCTTCGGGCGGCACCTCGATGGCCACTTCTTCGGCGGTCATGATTTGCTCGTCCGCGTAGGCGCTCCAGAAGCCCACCAGATCCGTCAGGCCGTGAGGCGGCCGGGGCTCGGAAGCGGCGGCCACTCTGAAGGCCTGGCCGGTGGCGAGATCCAGAAAGGAGATGGCCGCCTTGCCGTAGTCCCGAAATTTCAGGCGTCGGCGGCCGGCGGTGACGCCGGTGACCACGATGGCCGCGTCGGCCATGCAGCGGTCGGTCTCCAAAAAAAGAACCAGATCCCGGTGGTTGCCGCCGGGCTCAAGGTTGAGCAGCTCCAAGCCCTTGAGGGCCAGCCTGACGCCCAATATTTGTCCGCTGCATAAATGTCCGTGAAAGGCCTCGGCCCGAGGCAAGAATTTTTTCCAGTCGTGGGTGGTCATCGTCGCTCCTTGGGCGTCGGTCCTGGCCGTACGCCTCTGATCAGCGCTTCGTCGCGTCCGCCGGACCCGCCTCCGGCCGCGTTCGGGCTCATCGTCGGCTCGGCCGTCCGCGTTTCGCGAGCCGTTCGCCCGAGCTTGGCCGGGCCAGGCATGGTCAAGCTCGGGCTGGCTGGCTGGCTGGCTGGCTGGCCGGGCTTTGTCCGGCGCCAACTGGGCGGTCCCCTCAGGCTTTGAGCAGCTTGGCGGCGGCGGCCTTGAGAGCCTCGGCCGTCAGAGCCAGCTCGTCGATGCCGATGGTGCGGGCGTCCAGCAGCAGGCGGCCTCGGTGGATGCGGGCCGCCACTGGCCGGTTGCGGCGCCTCAGGGCCTTTTCCAGTTCGACCGTCGAGCCGTCGATGACTTCGACGGCCACCGCCCAGGACTTTAGAGGCCGCTCGGGGCCCGAGCCGCCGCCGGCCTGGCCCTCGACCTCGACGAGTTCCAGGCGCACGCCTTCCAGGCGACCCAAGCGGGCCAGCAGGTCCTCGGCTTTGGCCTTGACCTGCGCCTCGTCGGCGAAAATCATGGCCATGGCCGGTATTTTCCGCAAAGCCTCCTCCGGGCGCAGCGCCAGCCGAAGGGTGGCCTCGAGAGCCGCCAGGCTCAGCTTGTCGATCCGCAGCGCCCGGGCCAGGGGATGGCGCTTCATCAGGTCGATGTATTGTTTTTGGCCGACGATGAGACCGGCCTGGGCGGCCCCCAGGAGCTTGTCGCCGCTCATGGTGGCCAAAGAGGCGCCTTGGGCCAGCGCGTCCCTGGCCGAGGGCTCGCCGGGGAGGCCCAAGGGGCCCAGATCGAAAAGCGAGCCGCTGCCCAGATCGCACACCAGAGGCAAATTGTGGGCTTCGGCCAAGACGGCCAGCTCGGAGATTTCGGTCTGGCTGCAGTAGCCGACCATGCGGAAGTTGGAGGCGTGGACCTTGACGAGCATGCCGACTTGGCCGTCCTTGACGGCGGCCTGATAGTCCGCCAGCTTGGTGGAGTTGGTCGAGCCCACCTCGCGCAAGTGGACGCCTCCGGCCGTCAGCACGTCCGACAGCCGAAACGAGTCGCCGATCTCCACCAGCTCGCCGCGGGAGATGACGGCCTGACGGCCGGCGCACAAGGCGGCCGAGGCCAGCAGCACGGCGGCGGCGTTGTTGTTGACGGCCATGGCCGTTTCGCCCCCGAAGAGCTTGATGGCCAGCTCCTCGACGTGTCTTTGGCGGTCGCGCCGGTGCCCTTCCTGCGGGTCGTATTCCAGGGTCGAGTAGCTCAAGGCCGTCTGCCGCACCGCTTCGGCCGCCTCCTGGGCCAGGATGGAGCGGCCCAGATTGGTGTGCAGCACCACCCCGGTGGCGTTGACCACGGGCCTGAGGCTAGGGAGGGCGGCGCGGGCGGCCTCGTCGGCGATTTCATTGAGCCAGGCTTCCGCGGGCCAGGGGTCGGCCGGGGCGCCGCTGAGAATGAGCTGCCGACGCTGGGCCAGGACGCCGCGGACGGCCTCCAGGAGGGCGTCGGGGTTGAGCCTGGCCAAGGCCGGCTCGAGCTTGGCCGCCTGGATAATCACGTCGACCTTGGGGATGGTCCGGAGGGCGGCGTGGAGCTCCCGCGGGGCGGGGCCCGCCGCGGCGACGACGTCCGCGGGGCAGTCGGTCGGCTGGGCGGGGAGCAGGGCGGCGGAGCGGGCGGCGGCGGCGGCTTTGGTTTTTTTCGGCGGTGGCGGTGGAGGCGGAGGGGTCCGGCCGGAGGCTTCGGCGCTCAGGGCTTCGGCCTTCTTCCGCCGTCCCGGCGAGGGGCCGGCGGCCAGCCCCGGAGCGGAGTCCGGCGGCGAGCAGCCGGCCAGCCGGGCGTCTTGGGGGGTGTTGAGGTTGGCGAACAGGCCTGCGGCCAGCGCGGTTCCGTCCAACGTCAGGTAGGCGGTTTTCAGGCGCGAAAAAATTTCCTTGAAAGTGCCGCGGCCTTTGGCGGCGGAGTCGGCCAGCAGGGGACCGGCGGCCGGGCCATAAAAGGCGTAAAGCGGCTCGAGGCGGCTTTGGTGGCGCGGCAGGGCCGCGTCGGCGCCTTGGTTCATCAGGGCGGCCAGCTGCTCGATGACCGGCCAGTCCACGACGGGCATGTCGCCGGCCATGAAAAAGAAGGCTTGCCCGGGACAAGCCGCCAAAACCGCGGCGGCCGCGGCGGCCGGCCCGCCGAAGGGGAGCTCGTCGGGGATGAGGCGGTAGGGGCGCAGCTGCTCGACCTCGGCGAATTTGTCAGGGGCGCCGGCGGCCAGGACCACCTGGCCGAAGCGGCCGGCGAGCTGGCCGGCCAAGTCGGCCAGCAGGGGCCGGCCGTCGGACAGGCGCAGAAAGGCCTTGTCGAAGCCCATCCGGCTGCTGCGGCCTCCGCACAGCACGGCGGCGCCGAAGCGGGTCAAGTCAGGCGTCTTGGCCTTCTTGGGGGGCCGCGTGGCCGTCGAACGGGCGGTAGCGGGCTTTTTGGCCGGCTTGGGCTTCATTGACGAAAACTCCTTCCCACGCGAGGCCGGCGGCTTGGAGCGTCGCCAGGGCCCGCGCCAAGTCGGCGGCCGCCAGTCGAAGGCAAAAGCCGCATTCCGAACCCAGCGCCGTGGGCCGGGCCATCAGCCCGACCTTGAATCCGGCGGCCGCCAGGGCCTGCTCTCCGTTGAGGGCCTGGGCGGCGCTTTGAAAAGTCAAAACAGTTTCCATAAGAAAACCGTGGGCCGGACGCGGCCCGGCGACGTCGGATCTCGGCTGGGGCGGACCGGGCGGCCTGGAGGCGCTGGCCCGACATTTGCTAATATATCCATTCGCCGAGCCGGCGTCAATTGCGCCAGCGGCGCCGCAGGAGGTTTTATTGGACGAGCCAGTCGTCATATCGGCCACCTCCGACCTTCACGCCTGCCTGGCCGACGATCCGGCCCGGGGTCGCATCGGGGCGGCCCGCCTCAAAGCCTATCTCGACGAGCTGCGCCGGAGCGCCAGGGCCGTCTTTCATCTCGACGCCGGCGACGTCTTCAGCGGACACGTCTTCGGGGCCATCGACGGCGGCCGCACCGTGGCGCGGGCGCTGGGCCGCCTGGGATGCCGGACGCTGACGCCAGGCAACCACGATTTTGATTTTAGCCGCGACGAAAACGATCCGCTTCATTACGTCCACGCCCTCGTCCCGCTGGTCAGGGAGCAAGCCGGCGGCCCGCTGGACGTCTTGGCCTGCAACCTGCGTTGGCGCGGCGGGCCTTTTCCCCAAAACGTCGAAGGGCCGCTGACGCTCTTCGAGGAGGACGGCTTTCGCGTGAGGGCGGTCGGGGTGGCTTGCCCCTACTCCAGCCGGCCCAGCCTGGCCCCCTACATTGACGGCTGCGAATTTGAGGCGGCCGAAGGCCCCGACGAGGCGCCGGCGACCAGGGCCCGGCTGCTCGAGGGGTTGGAGCGGCGCCTGGCGGCCGGCGCGCGGCCGGGCGACGCGGTGGTCGTCATGTCGCATTTGGGCGAGTTCGGCGCCCGCCAGGGACGCGTGACGGGCTTTGATCTGGCCCGGCTGTCGGGAGTCGCCTTGGTCGTCGACGGCCACAGCCACCGCCGCCGCGGGCCGCTTCAAGTGGGGCGGGCCTGGTACCTCAATTGCGGCGAGGGCCTGACGGCGGTGGCCGAAGCCCGCCTCAGGCCGGGGAGGCCTTTTGTCCCGCGGCTGCTGACGTACGGCGATCTGGCGCATGTCCGGCCGGATCCTGACCTCCAGGCCTTGACGGACGAGCTGACGGCCCGGTTGGAACTGGCCAAGCCTCTCGCGCGGCTGCCGGGGGCCTTCGATCGCCGCCCCGGTGGCCGGCTGGGCGCCGGCTCGCCCTTGAGCCGGCTGATTTGCCGGGCTCTGGCGGCGGCCGTCGGGGCCGATCTGGCTTTTCTTAATCAGGGGGCCCTGCGTGGCGGCTTGGCGGGACTGGTCACCGTCGGCGACGTCCACGAGGCGCTGCCCTTCCGGGACGAGGCGGTCTCTGGCCTCCTCGAGGGCGAGGAGATTTGGGAACTGCTTGTCCGCTTGGGCCGCAAGGGCCCGCTGGGCTTGCCCTTCCACTGGGGCGTCGACGTCTACGGCCGGGCCGGCGGCGTCGGCGAAAGGCCGGACGACCGGCCGAGCCAGGGGCTCGGCCGGCGGCAAGACGACGGTCCCGAGAACGAGCCTTTGGAGTTGGCCGGCCTGATCGACGCGGCCGGCCGGGACCTCAGGGCCGGCGGACGGCGACGGGCGGTTTTCAGCCGGCAGCTGGCCGAAACCTTGGCCCTCGGCGGGCTGCCTGGCCGTCGGGAGCATGGGCTCCTGGCCTCGGCCGTCATGGACGGCTTGACCCGTCTGTCGGCTCAAGAGCTGGCGCTCGTCGAGCGACCCAATCTCAGGCTTTTCGAGGATTTGGCGGCCGCTAGGCGGGCCTGGCGGGCGGACCTCCAGGGGCGCGGAGCTTGAGAGCCGCCGGCCGCTGGAAAAAAGCCGCGGCCTTTCGGCGTCAAGGGGCGGCGCCTCCGGAGAAGGGCCCAGACGCGTCGAGCCGTAGGCTGCCCGCCGGCTCGCCTGGCGATCGGTGGTCAGCCGCGGGGGTCGGTCAGCCGGCCCATGAAGACGACGCTGCCGGTCGGGACGTGCTGAATGAAGAACACGAAGGGGCGGTTGGCGCGAAAAACCGGGCTCGGCTCCAGGCGGATGCTGGTCACGCCGATGACGGCCGTGGCCGCGGCGGCTTCGGTCCCCTCTTCGTCGAGCTCGATGACGGCTTTGTGCAGCACGTCGTCGACCAACAGGCCGCCGTCGGCCAGGCCGCCGAAGTCAGCCTGCGGTCCGAAGGGGGCGGTCAAGCCCAACGCGGCGAGCGCCTCGCGCAGCGAGGCGGCGCCCCAGACGATGGAGAACTTGGGCAGCGACAGCTCCACCTTCTGCGCCTTCAAGGCCTTTCGCCATTGAGCCAGCTTGTCGGCGGTCAAAGACTGCTCCAAGGCCGCCAAGGCGCCCGACTCGTCTGCAGGCAGGGCGATGAGCAACGAAAAAGCCTCGTCGGCGTAGGGCAGCTCGACGAGCTGGAGGCCTTCGACCTCCGCGTAGGGAAATTTATGCGTTTGGCTCATGAAGGGGGTCGATATTTTTGTTGACCCTACATAAAATTCGTCGTCAGCTGTGATCTGAGAATCGAAAGGCGACGTCCAGCGGCCTTTGAAGGCGACCGCGTCGATCAATATCAGCCTGACGTTCGCGGCCAAAGGCTTGGCGAGTAGATTGTCAATTTTGCCTAAAGTGTTTTGGGCGACCCAGTCGTTGATGCGCTGTCTGGCGCCTTCGGAGTTTTTTGCAAAGTCAACGTTGAAGGCTTCGGCCTCGAAATTGGTCCGCAAGAGCTGCAAATAGCTGTCTTTGAGGGTCAGACGCTCGTCGGCCCACAGCGAATCGGCCAGCGCGAACTCCAGCCCCTCGCCGCGGGCGGCCAAGAGGCTTTTTTTAAGTTCGGCGACGGAGGCCGCCAGGGCTGGGCCGCTTTGGGGCCGACGCAGGACTTGGCTCAATTGCGCGGCGGTCTCCCCGCCGGCGCCGGGCTCCAAAAGGCCCAGAGCGAAGGAGACGCTCAAGGGCGAAAAGAAGATGTTGCCAGCCTGGCGGCCGAGCTGACCGTAGAGGTCCAGGCCGAAGGCCGCGTCGGCGGCGGCCAAGGCCAAAATTTCTTGGGACGGCGCGGCGGCCGATCCGTCGTCGGCCCAGGCCGAAGAGAGCCAGGCGGCGCACCAGAGGGCCGTCAACAGCCAGGTCGCCAGGCGGCTCGGAGCGATGATTTTCATGGGCGTTCCTCATTTTTGGGTTTCATGACGGCTCAAGCTTTGCGTCAAAAACCGGGGCAGGGACGAAATCGTCAAGTTTTGACGTATATTATCAAGGGATTATTTTAGGCGTCAAGCCTGAAAATGAAATTTTTGCACGTCGCTCAAGCTTGGCCGCCTCAAGCGCGGCGGACGGCCCCGCCGGAGGCCTGGGCCCTTTGCCCCAAATCATAAAATTCCGCTTGAGGCCAAATTACGGACTTTTTTGCTTTGCGGCCCGTTGACGAAAGCCGACGACCTGCGGCGAAAACAAAGATGGCCGTCGTCAGCGCTTTCGGGGGACCTCTGGCCCTGGCCAGCGAAGCGGCCGGCCTTGGGACGGCTCAGTCCAAGTCCTCCAGCAGCAGCTCCATGCGTCCGCCGCAGACCATGCCGTCCTCCTCGGCCGAGTCGGTCAAATCGACGGTTTTGATTTCGTGACGCCCTGAGCCGATGATCTCCCGGGCGGCGGCCAGCGCGCCGGCCTCGGCGCAGCCGCCGCCGATGCTGCCGACGGCCCGCCCGTCGAAAAGGGCGGCCATCTTGGCCCCGGCCTTGCGCGGGGTCGACCCGGAGGTGGCGGTCACGGTGATCAGCGCCGCGCCTTCCGCGGGGGGCGGCTGAGCCAGCCAGGCGGTCAGCTCCAGGTCGGCGTAAATCTCCTGGCGGCCCAAGCCGCGCTCGCGCTCGGAGGCGCGTTTGACTTGGACGATCTCGGCCATGATGGCCAAGGCGATCTCCTCGGGGGTGACCGCGCCGATGTCAAGCCCGATGGGCGCGTGCAGACGCTCCAGGCGTCCGAGATCGAGCCCGCGGGCCGCCAGGCCCTTGCGGATGACGGCGATGCGCCGCCGAGAGCCGATGAGCCCGACGTAGAAAGGCTCCGGTCCGGCCATGACGAAGTCGAGGCATTCGAGATCGTGCCGGTGCCCCCGAGTGACGATGACCGCCAAATCGCCGGGCCTGAGCTCCACATGGCGGCCGATGGCCTCGAAGGAGTCGCAGATGGTCGCGGCGGCCTGGGGAAAGCGGAACGGATTGCTGAAGGTGGGGCGATCGTCGTAGATGACGGTCCGGTAGCCCAAGGTCGCGGCCAAGGGGGCCAGGGCCAAGGTCACGTGGCCGCCGCCGAAGATGACGAGCCGGGGCTTGGGCCGAAAGAGCTCGACGAGGGTGACGAGCTCGCCGTTTTTTTCCAAACGCGGAGTCGCGGCGGCTTCGGGCCGGCCCTCGAAGGCCGCCAGAGCGGCGCCGAGGTGAAGAGTCCGCCGCGGGCCTTCGCGCTCGTAAGCGGTGACCAGGATCGCTTCCTCGCCGCGGAGCAGGGCTTGGTGGAGGCCTTGGAAGATGGTGGACATGCGGTTCTCCGAACTAAACTGATATTTGATTTAATAAAATAATAGTTTAACAAAGATATAAGATATAATTATTGCCGGAGATAGAAGCGTAAAGGCCACCGGCATCGGTCTCGTCAAAGCGCGTTCTAGGACGGGCGTCGGAGGGGCGGCGGCGCTTGACCGCCGGCCGGTCGTCCGGCTATGATTCCGAAAAAGCGCCAGAGGCCGGGGCCGGCGTTCGAGACTGTCCTGAAACTGTCCTGAGCCGTGGCGAGCGCCGCCCGTTTTCGGCCCGGATTTCGGCCAGCTTTTCGGCGCCTTTTTTGGTGCCGTCCCTCCGCAGGCCGTCAAAGGCGCGCCGGCTGTCCGGACAGGGCCGCCGCGGCCGTTTGAGGCGAAAAATGCCGCTCGCCCTCCAGCTTGAAACGCTGATTTTGGCCGCCGGCCGCTCCACGCGGTTCGCGCCGGCCCACAAGGCCCTGTCGCCGCCGGCCGGGCCGGGGCTCATGGCTCTGGCCGCCAGGTCGCTGGCCTTGGTCGGGCTGACCCGCGTGACGGCGGTGACGGGCCACCGGGCCGAGGAGACGATGGCCGAGGCCAGGGCCCTGGGGATCAGGCCGGTCAAAAACCCCGACTACGATCGGGGCATGTTTTCTTCCGTCCAAACAGGCTTGAGGGCCGTGGGGACCGACCTCGACGGGGCCTTCATCCTCCCGGTGGATGCGGCTTTGGCGCGGCCCGCCTCGCTGCTGTCGCTGGCCGCCGCTTGGCTGCAGGCCGGCCCGCTGGCCCGCGGCCGCGTCTTGACGCCGGCCTTCGACGGCTTGACCGGGCATCCGCCTTTGGTCGGGTCCCGCCTTTTTCGGACCTTGGCCGCCTGGTCCGGCCCGGGCGGCTTGCGGGGCGCCTTGGGGTCGCTGGCCGCCACGCCCGAGGCCCGCGCGGAGTTTTTGGCGGGCCGCCGGCCCAAGAGCGCGCCAGCCGCTGACGGTCCGGTTTTGGACTTTTTGGACCTGCCCGACGAGTTCGTTCTCAGCGACGCCGACGACCCTCAGGAGCTTGAGCGGCTGCTGGCCCGGCCCCGGCCGGCGTCGCCCTCGCCTGGTTGGCGGGCCGCCCTGACGCTGCTGGCCTTGGCGGGGCCCGCCGAGGCCAAAAAAGTCCACGCCCTGACCGTGGGTCTTTTGGCCCGGCGGCTGGCCGAGGCCGCCGGGGCCCAGGATCCGGAGCTGGCGTTGGTCGGCGGGCTGTGCCACGACCTCGATCATGGCCGCGCCAGGCACGACCAGCGGGTCAAAGAGCGGCTGCTGGCCCTGGGCTGGCCGGAGCTGGCGGCCGTGGTCGGGGCCCACACCGAGCTGCCGACGGCCTTTTATTCCGTCGTGGGCTGGTCGGGACCCGGGGCCGAGCGGCCTCATCAGGAATTTTTTCGCGACCGGCCGGCGGCGACCGTCGAAGCCGCCTTGGCCGTCCACTTGGCCGACAAATACGTCAAGGGCTCGACCGTCGTCGGCCTCGACGAGCGTTTTGCCCCGTCCTACGCGGCCTGGGACGACAGCGCCGAGGCTCTGGCCTCCGTGGCCAGACGGCGGGCGGCGGCCGTGGCCGTCGAGGACTGGTTTCGTCGGCGCCTCGGCGCCGAGCCGGCGGCCGTCGCCGCCGCCTCGACCGGCCGGCCGTGGGAGTCGGCCTTGCTGGGGCTGGTCGACGTGCTTCGCAGCTTTGGCCGTTCGGCCGGGCTTGATCGCGATCCGCCCTTGGCGCGGCCGTGAAGCCGGCCCTTGGCGCGGCCGGGACGGCGCTGGCGGGCTGGGCCTCGAGCGAGGCCGAAAGCCGCCGGACGGCCGTGCACCGAGCCGCCAAAAGAATCGTCTTGGTGCGGCATGGCCAGGCCGCCGTCCGCGGCGAGCTGCTCGGCCGGCTCGATCCGCCTTTGACCGCCGAAGGACGGGCGCAGATAGAAGCCTTGCGGGTCGAGCTGCCGAACCTTTTGGGCGGCCGTCCGCTGAGGCTGGCTTGCACCAGCCCCTTGCTTCGGGCTCGGCAGACCGCGGAGATCCTCCTGTTCGGAGGGGCGGGCCGGCGTCGCGAGACGGGCCTCGCGGTCCGCGCTGCCTCGACCTCCGGGCGCCAGGAGACGGCGCCCGGCGTCTCCGAGAAAGGCGAGGCCCGGCAAAGCGAGGTTCAAGGCGTCGGTTCGCCGCTCGCCAAAGGAGACGCGAGCGTTTTTGGCGAGTCCGACGCGGCGGCGCGCGACGCCTTTGAGCCCAAGGGCGCCTGCGAGTCCGAGGAGGCCTTCGAGCCTGAGATTGAGCCCGACTTCGTCGAAATCTCTCTAGGCGACTGGGAAGGCTTGACCAAGCGGCGCGTCCTGGCGGACTGGCCGGAGCTGTGGGCCGCTCGGGGCCGGGATTTGGTCCATGCGGCGCCGCCGGGCGGCGAGAATTTTGCTCAGGTGGCGGCCAGAGTCCTGCCGGCCTGGGAAAAAATCGTCCGACGGCTGGGGGACGGCGAAGCGGCTCTGGTGACGGCCCATCAGGCCGTCAATCGGGTTATCCTGGCCCAGGAGCGGGGCTGGCCTCTCTTGGAGGTCTTGAGCATCGACGTGCCTTTGGGGTCCGCGGCCGTGATCGAGCGAGTCTGAGACAGCGGCCGCGTCGAGTTTTCGCCCTGTCAGCTTCTTTTGCTCCCTCGTGGCCGGTTCAGCCTCTCAAGCCCCGCCCAAGCCAGCCGCCCAAGCCCGTCGCCAGCCCAAGCGCAAAGGCCTGTCGCGCGCGGTTCACCTTTCCGCCGGCGCCGGGCCGAGGGCGGCCAAGACGTTTTTGGCGCCCAAACTGCCCGGGCGCTGGGCCAGTTCCTCGAAGACCAGCTCAAGCTCGACTCCGGGGCCCAAAAAAGCCAAAAAATCTTGACGCAGCCGACGGGCTTCCGCGGCTGACGGTCCGCCTGACGGGCGGTTCGCCGGGCCGGTCCCCGGTCGGACGGCGAAGGCCGCGCGCAGCAACGGCGGGGAAGGGCGCCAGCCGAGGCGGCAGCCGGCGGCGAAGGGCGGCAGGAGCTCGCCCAGCTCGGTCAGCGAGGTCAGGCGGCCGTCCGGCAAGGTCAGCCGGTCGGCCAGCCGGCCCAAGGGGCGCAGCCGTCTCATGACCGAGCCGCAAGGGCAGGCGTCCGGGGCCATGAGGCCCAAATCGCCTGTCCGATAGCGCAAAAGCGGCATGGCCCGGCGAGAAAGCGAAGTGACGACGATTTCGCCCGCCTGGCCCGGCGGCAGCGCGCGCCCGTCCGCATCGACGATCTCCACGGCCAGGTCGGCTTCCCGCAGGTGCGGGCCTCCGTGGCAGCGGCATTCCACCGCGCCGCCCAGTCCGAACTCCGTCAAGCCGTAGTGGACGAAGACCTCCGCGCCCCACTCGTCGGTCAAGGCCTGCTTGAGGGCTTGGGGCGCCGCCTCGCCGCTGAGCAGGACCGTTTGGAGGGCGGCTGGCCGCCGGCTGACCGCGCCGCGGGCCAGAGCCAGCAGCTGCCAGGGCAGACCCACCAGGCAGGTGACGCGGGCTTCTGCGAGCTCGGCGGCGACGGCGTCGAGGCGGGCGAAGTCCAAAAAGCCGGCGATTAGCAGCGGGACGTCCCAGCGGGCCAGGGCTTTTTCCAGTAGCCAGCCCACCGTGCCGGGCCGTCCGCCGTTCATCAGCAGGGCCGGGCGATCGCGGCCCGGCTCGACGAGGTGGCGCATGCCGAACTGAAAAAAGCTGACTACCCCTTCGAGATCCTCGGCCGACGAAAAGACGCGCTTGAGGCGCCCTTGGCTGCCGGAGGTGGGGATGGAGGTCAGCGCCTCGACCTCGTCTTGGCTCACGCACAAAAAGGCTTCCGGGGCCTCGGCCAGCTCTTCGGGCCAGGTGAAGGGCAAACGGGCGAGCGTGGCGGCTAGCCGGGCCTCCAAAAGGTCGGCCGAGCGGCTGGCGCGGTCGACGGACTTGGGGCGGGCTGCCAGCTCGTCGGTCGGCAGCTCGGCCGTCCGTCCGGTCAGGCCCGCGCGCAGTTCGGCGGCGGCGGCCAGCAGGGCGCCCGGCCCGGGCGTCCGGCGGCAGCGAGCCGACTCGCGGGCGGCCAGCTCCAGCGAGCCGGCCAAGCGGAGCGTTCTGGCTTCGGCCAGGCGCAGGTTCAAGGGCGCCGGGCCGGGAAGCTCGAGCGCCAGCAACTCGTCGAGGCGATTGGCCAGCGCGACGGCGGCCGCCGCGCCCGAGGCTGGTCGGGCCCCTAGGAGGCGACAGGCCGGCCGCAAGGGATCGGGGGCAGCGTTGGCCATGGCCAGCCCTCAGCGCCGAACAGCCCCGCCCGCGGTTGGGGCGGCTTGGGCGTCGGCGAGGCGCGGCGGCCGGCGGTGGAGGGGTTGGCCGTCCGCCGAGGTCAGGTTCATGGCGCAAAAAGGCACGAAACGGTCGGGCGGATCGAAGACGTGGACGCAGCAGCCGCGGAAGCGGGCCAGGTCGGCCGTCCAGGCGTCCTGAAAGGCCATGGCCGTCAGACTGAAGGTCTCGCGAGCCGCCTGGGCCAAAAACTCGTCGAAGGCGTCCAGCGGCCGCGGCGGGGCCATGGGCAAGAGCAGGCCGCTTTGGCCGCTCGGGCCGGCGGAGGCTTGGGGGCCTTCGTGGCCGCCGGAAGCGGCCGTCCCGCTGCGCGGGCTGGCGCCCAGCGGGCCCCAGCTGCGCAAAATGATGTCCACGGCCCGTTCCAGGCCGGCGTCGCCGTCTTGCGCTTCCGAGGCGGTCGGGCCGAACTTGTCGGGCGAGCAGCAGCCCGGGGCGGCGCCGGGCCGCGGAACGAGCCGTCCGTCGGCCAGCCGTCGATATCTCAGATGAAACGAGCAGCGCTCGTGCTCGCAGCCCGGCGGAAAGGCCTCCGCCGGGTCGACTTGGCCGTCGGTCTGCCGGGCCAAGGCCTGGAGCAGTTCGGGGAGCGTCAAGCGGCCGGCCGAGCCGGCGAAGGGCGTGCGGCCCGAAGCGGTCATGGGCTGGAAATGAAGGCCGCGGACCAGGGGCTGGGCCGTCGCGTAGCGGACCAGATCGCCCAGCTCGTCGTCGTTGAGGCCCTTGACCACCGTGGGGGTGAGGATGGTCGGCAGGCCCGCCGCGCGGCAGGCCTCGACGGCGGCCAGCTTTTGGGACGTCAACGGTCGGCCGCGGATGGCCTGATAAACTTCGTCGCGGAGGCTGTCGAACTGCAAAAAAACCCACGTCAGGCCGACCGCCGCCAGTTCCCGCGCCAAAGATGGTCGGGCGGCCAGTTCCAAGCCATTGGTGTTGAGCTGGACGGCCGGAAAAAGTCGGGCCGCGGCCGCGGCGACGGCCGGCAGATCCGGGTGCAGCGTGGGTTCGCCGCCGGAGAGCTGCAGGACCACCCGGCCGGCTTGCCGCTTGATGTAGGGCAGCTGGGCCAAAAGGTCGTCCAGCGGAACGTGAAGGCCGGCCGACGTCGCCTTCGGGCTGGCCGCGTAGCAGACGGGACAGCCCAAGTTGCAGGCTTGGGTCAGCTCCAGCAGGATGGTGCAGGGCCGCTGAGCGTGCTCGGGGCACAGTCCGCAGTCGTGGGGGCAGCCGCGCTCGGCCGGCCGGTGGACGGCCACGCCCGCGGCGGGCTTTTTGGGCCGTTTCCAGCTCTCGAAAGAGGGCAGGCCGCGCCAGACGGCCTCGTCGAATGGCCCGTGCTCGGGGCAGACCCGGCGCAGCAGCGTCACGTCGCCCGCGATCTCGAGGGTCGCCGGCAGAACTTTGAGGCAGATTGGGCACAGGCTTTCAGTGCGGCCCGCCAAACGGCCCGGAAGAGGGCCGGAGGCGGTCGCGCGGGACGAGCCGTCGCCTGGACGGGCGTCCGAGGCCGCCGGAGCCGCGTCGCCGTTCCGGCCGGCTTCCCCGTTCATTCGTCATCCACCCGGCCGGCCGAAGGATCCAGGCCGTGCTCGGCCACCAGAGCCAAGGCCTTGGCCCAGACGTGGCTCACCAAATCGCCGCAGGCGGCCGCCGGATTGGCCGACTCGAAGTCGTAGCTTTGGCCGGCGCTCTCAAAGATGGCCCGGCAGGTCGGCTCGACGCGCCCGCCGAGTTCTTCGGCGACGAACCACTTGACCAAGGCCCCCAAAGGGATGCGGCCGCCGGGGACGGGCCGCTCGAAAGGCCGCCCCTGGCCCGTGTGCAGCCCCACGAGGCAAAGCCCGCCCGTGAGGGCCCCGCACAGCGAACCGCAAGCCGCGCCCATGGCCAGTCCGCTCATGGCCCTGATCAGATCGGGGTTTTCTCGGCCCATGACGCGCAAGCCCATCAGCACGACAATCTGGGCGCAGGTGTAGCCCTGTCCGGCCAGTTCCAGCACCTCCATCTTGGCGTCGTCCAGCATGGCAGGCTCCTTTCGCTGAAGCCAAACGTTAGGCGAGCGGCCAGGACCGCCGCCGGGTACCATAATTTCGCTCAAAAGCCGTTTCTCCAGGCTCTTGTCTTTCAGGCGTCTCGCCGGTTTCGCAAGCGACCGCTGGCGGCGGGCCCGACGAAAAACAGGCGACCAGCGCAAATGACCGGCTTTTGGCCAGCCTTTTTGGGGCGCTTGCTTTTGACCGGCTTTTCGGGCGGCGGCGAGCCGCTATCGCTTGCGGGCGGCCGCGGCGACATAAGTCAAAGCCGGCGGCGGGCCGGCTTGGCCGTGGGGGCAATCCCTTGGCCCGCCCGACGGGCCGGCGGAGCAACCGCCAGGGCGGCAGGCCAAAAGGCTCGGCAGGTCGGCGCCGCCGCCGTGCCACAGCAGCCGGCCGGCCAGGCTTCGCAGGTCGTTTAGGCGATCTTGCCAGTGAAAGACCTCGAAGCCGGCGGCCTCCAGCGCGGCCTTCAGAGCCTCGGCCGTCAGCCAGCCGCCGGCCGGCGCGGAAGCTTGAGCTCTTTTGGCCGCTGGGCCCGTCGACTGATCAGGCGCCGAATCAGCCGCCGGATCAGCCTTCAGACCCGGCCTCAAGCCCGGCGGCATATTTGGCGCCAAAGCCGGCGTTTGGCGCAGGGCCAGATCGCTCAGCGCCAGCCGGCCGCCGGGCTTGAGCACGCGGCGAAATTCGGCCAAGGTCGCCGCCCGGTCGCGGGCCAGACTCAGCGCGCACTCGCAAAAAAGTCCGTCCGCCCAGTTCGAGGGCCAGGGCAGGGCGGCCATGTCGCCAGCCGACGCCGGTCGTCCGGCGGCGGCTTGGGCCTGCGCGGCGGCGGCGGGGTTGAGATCCAGCCCATGAGCCTCAAAGCCCAGCTCGGCCAAAAGTCCCAAGGTGGCTCCGTGGCCGCAGGCCACGTCGACGATCCTGGCCCCTGGCTCGAAGCCGCAGGCGGCGAGCGTTTCGCGTGTCAGCGTCAGGCCGCCGGGCCGCCAAGCCGGACCGAGGAGCGCGGTCAAGGCGTCGGGATCGGCTGGCCGGGCCGTTTGGGTCGGCGCGGGGCGCCCTGACGCGGCGGCCGGTCGGGTCACAGGTCCTGGGGCGGTCGGGCCGGCGGACTTGGCCGGGCCTGGCTGAGGCCTTGAGCTCATTTGTCCTCCAGCAGCTTTTCCACCTCGAGCATCTTGCCCAAGGCCAGCTCGTCGTCCACCAAAACTTTGCCGCAGCTTTGGCAACCGGGCAACTCCACCATGAAGCTGGCCCCCATGTACTCGACGTTGACCGAAACCGGCCCCAAGGGCCGGGAGCATTTGGGGCAGACCCAACCCTCGCCGCCGGGTCTGACGAAGACGTGGGCCATCAGACCCGGCCGCCCTGCCGGGCGAAGCCCTCGAGGCTGGCGGGGCTCTCTTCGCCCCGGCCCTGAACGCCCGGGACGGTCATGCGATGGGACCAGGCGCGGTGGACAAGGCAGGCGCCGTCGGGGCGGACCTCGTATTCGACCCAAAAGGTCACCTGGCGCGGCCGCAGGCAGGCCAGACGACGGCCGGTCTCGGGATTGACGAAGGTCGGGCCGTTTAGGGCGGCGTTTTCCAGCACCGCCAGCACGTCGGAGGTCAGGATGCGTCGGGACTCGAGGTCTTCGAGGACCGAGCCGGGGATGTCGAGCTTGACGGTCATTTCAGGCTCCTGAGGGGTTTGGTCGGGCGTCTCGCCCCACAGTTCGGCGAGCATTCGGCGTCGGAAGGTTAGACGGGCCTCGCGGCGGGCCGACAGACCTTGGGGAGGATCGGCGAGCGCCTCGGAGGGCGGCTTGCGGGGCCACAAAAGATCCAGCGCATGAAGCGAAGCCCGCCCCGTCCGGCGAAAGCGGTCGCGGCACATCACGCACCAGACCAGCAGAGGCTCCGGGCCGTCGGCGAGGCGCTGGAGGGCGTATTCCCGGCCCAAAGCAGGGTTGGCCTGATCGGCCAGTCCGCCGTATCCGCAGCACAGCGTCAGGCGACGGGCGAAGCGCGGCTCGCGGAAGCTTTGGCCCAGGCGAGCCAGCAGGCTGCGTACGGCGTTCTGGCTGGGCTCGTCGAGGCGGGCCGAGCACGGATCGTGGAGGATCATCGGGGCGTCCAAGGCCTGGGCGCCGGCCGGCGTCGGGAGAGCCTCCAAAACCGTCCACAGCGAGACGGACGTCGCTTCGGGCATTTCCTGCCGAAAAAAAGACAGGCACGAGGGGCAGGTCGCGACGATTTCCGGCGAGCCCAAAGCCGCCCAGGCGCGGCGCAGGGCCTCGACCGTCCGGCCGGTCAGCCCCGGCCGGCCGGCCCAGCCGGCCGGGGCGCCGCAGCAGGCGAACATCAGCCCCACGCCTCCGTCGAGATGGCGGCAAAGGTGCGCGTAGAGGCCCTCGACCGCCTCGGGGGCCGCGGCCGGCAGCTGGCAGCCGGCGAAGAGCAGCCGGCGGCATTTTTCGCTTCCGCCGGGCTGGGGCCGCGCGAAGGCGACGGCCGGCGAGTTGGCCGACGTGAGGTCCTCCAAGGCGAATTCGTGGGCCGAAACGGGCATGTGGCTGGCGGCGGTCATGTCCAGGCGGGCCAAGGCCGCGAATTGGCCCAAGTCGAAGCCGTTGGGGCAGATTTGGCCGCACAGGCCGCATTGCGCGCAGCTGTTGATGGCCAAGTTGGCGTGACGGATGCCGAAGGCGGTGATGATGTTGTTGTAGAATTCCCGGGCGTATTTTTTGGGATGCCCCCGTCGGCTGCGCAACAGCGGGCAGGGCGGCAGGCACCTCAGGCAAGCGCAACGCAAGCAGCGGTCGGCCTCGGCTTGAACCTCGGCGGCTTGGGGTCGGGCTGGGTCGGCCGGGGGCCTCAAGGGCCGAATCTCTCGGTCGGACAAATCGACCGGCAGGCGCGAGTCGGTCAGCGCCTCGCGTTCGCGGGCCGTGGCGGGGTTGACGCCCTGAAAAAGCCGGTCGAGGGAACCGGCCGCCTTTTTGGCCGAGGACATGGCCGAGGCGAAGGGCGTCGCGGGATCGAGGCGGGCCGCGAACAGGCGCGGCCGCAGCGCTCCCATGGTGATCGGGTCGGAGTCGAGCTCAGGGAGGCCCAAGACGGCGGCCGTGACGGACGGGTCGTCGAGCCCCAAAAAGACGCCCTCAAATTCTTCTTCGAGCTGGGCCAGCAGCTGGGGAGAGAAGGCCTCCACGGACCTGAAGGCGACTTTGAGGCTCCGCAGCTGGTCGAGGGTCTCCGCCAGGGCCCGCGACAAGGCCTCGGTCGACGCCGGCGAAGCTGCGGGTCCGGCGAAAGGCCGGCTTGCCGGGCCGTCCGCCGGCCCAAGCTCGGCCAGCCAACCGCCCAAAGGCGTCGCATGGACGATTTCGGCCTGGTGGCCCTTTTTGGCCAGCTCGTGGGCGAGGCCCAGAGACGACAGGCCCGAGCCCAGCAACGCCGCCCGATGGCCCGTCTTGGGCAGCGGAAAGACCCGGCCGGGCCGGCTGTGGTCGGCGATGAAACGTTCCAGCAAAGGCAGATCGACGGGCTCGTCGAGGCCGGCTCGGAGGCATTTGACGCGGCAAGGACCTTCGCACAAGCGAGCCGACAGCGCGGGCGCGGGCAGGTGGCGCTCGAGGATCTTGCGGGCCTCGGCGAACTGGCCGGCGGCCGCCAAGTCGGCCAGCCTGCCGGCCTCGAGCTGCGTCGGGCAGGCGCCTTGGCAGGCGGGGGGCTGGTCTTGGGCGCACAGGTTTTCGAAGGCTGCCAGTGTCGAATGTTCCATGGAGGCCTTGAGGACGCTGACGGGCGCGGCGGTCCGCGGACCGAGCGGTCGGGGGCGCCTTCGGAGGGCGCGAACCTCCAGCGGCCGACCGCGCCGCCGAGCGAAGCGGACGGCGCCCGGCAAAGACCATTCGCGCCCATGATTTTTTGGTCGGCAGAGGCCCGCCGGCGTCAGACAAAGGCTTTCTGCTTGGGGCGCGCCAGGGCCGAGCGTTCAGCCAGGCCTTGGGCGCCGTCGCCGGTCCGGTCCAGCTTGCGTCGAGCCCGTAAGATATTAAATTATAAACAAAATTCGTTTTATCAACATTTAAATGATTATTTTTTTTCTAATTATTTTAAAATAGCTGACCCTGAAGATATTAGTATTTTATATTAAACATTATTATCTAGTTGCTGTTTTATATTTAAGCGTGAATCGTATTTAAATTGTTGTCATAGATATAATATAAAAATATAGCTGCTTTGTTAGACGGCTGTTTTTTAAGGAGTCGTCGCTCTGGACTAATAACGGCCGATCCGCATGTAGCGAGCCGCCAGTCTGCCAAAATACGTTCCAAACGCCTTCAAGAGTCCCTAAAATCTGGCGTCCACAGCAGGACGCCGTCGCCACGTTCGCCGCTTTTCCCGCTTGGCCCGGGCGAGGTCTCCCTTCTGGCGAGCGATCGGCTGTCAGACCCCGCCCGCGGCCTTGACCGCTGGCTCCGTCCGCGATCGTCCGCTTAAGCGCATACGGCGGCCTGGAACAAGCGGCCGGCGCGGTCGGAGGCGGTCGTCTTCAGGCCGAATTGTAGCACGAAATAGCCCCGCGTCGGAATTTGAAGCCGCGGCGCCCACGCCGGAAAACCCTTCTGCGGAGGCGATTTGGCGCCGATTCGTCAAACCGCTTCGCCCGCGGGGCCGCTGAAGTTGGCCACGGCGGCGAAAAAGAGCGCCGGACGGCGGGCCGGCGCTCTGGAGAAGGCGTCCTCCGGGCCGTGCAAGGCCCGGAGGACGAGTTGAAGAAAGCCGTCAGCTCAAACGGTCTGGCCGGCGGGCAAGCCGTCCGGCCTTACTTGGGCATGGCCTCCAGCACCCGTTCCGGCAAGGCCGGGATGCGGGTCACTCGGGCCCCGACGGCGTTGTAGATGGCGTTGAGGATGGCCGGGTGCGGGACGCACAGCGGGATCTCGCCGACGCCGGCGGCGCCATGGGGTCCAAACTCCCGCGGGTTTTCAAAATAATGCAGCTCGATGTTGTCGGGGATGTCCTTGATGTACGGAAAGCCGCCGCCGATCATGGTCCGGTGCTTTTGGATGTCCTCAAAGTCCTCCGAGAGGGCCAAGCCGATGGCTTGGGCCACGCCGCCCCAGAGCTGGCCGTCGACCACGAGGCGGTTGTTGAGCTTGCCGATGTCGATCATGAAGGTGATCTTGTCGACCTTGGTCTTGCCGGTGGCCTTCTCGACGGTGACCTCGGCCAGGCAGACGCCGTACATGTAGACCATGAAGGGCTTGCCCTGGCCGTTTTCGTCCAGCGGCACGCCCGGCACGGAAAAGGTGCCGTCGTACTTGACGGGCTTGCCTGCGGCCACGGCCTCGTCGTACGTCAAAAAGCCGCCGTCGGGTTTCTTGAGCCCTTCGAGCAGGTTTTCGCAGGCCGCCTTGACGGCGCCGCCGGTCATGACCTGGGAGCGAGAGCCGCCGGCCGGGCCGGAGACCGGGTTGCGGGTGTCGGCCCAGGTGAACTTGAGCCGCTCCGGGGCCACCTTCATGGGCCTGAGAGTCTGGTGGGCGGTGCCGATGGCCCCCATGTCGGCCCCTTGGCCGTGATCCTCCCAGGCGGTGCAGATGGTGATGGTCCCGTCGGCGTGGAGCTCGGCGTAGGCGTTGGAGGAGTCGGGACCGTCAAGGCCGCAGCCGTAGGAGCCGCAGCTGAGACCCACGCCTTTTTTGTGCGTGTCGGTCGATTCGGCCTTGGCTTTCTTGAGGGCCTCGTCGTACTTGGGCTTGACGGCCTCCAGCATTTCGACGTAGGAGTAGGAGTCGGGGGTCTGTCCGTTGGGATTGGTGCCCCCTGGACGCAGCACGTTTTTGTGGCGCAGCTCCCACGGGTCCATGCCGAGCTTTTCGGCCAGCTCGTCTACGACGATCTCGGAGATGAGCTGGGCCTGCGTGCCCCCGTACCCGCGGAAAGCCGAGCCCCAGGCGTGGTTGGTGCAGACCGTGCGGCCCTCGCCCCGGATGTCGGCGATGTCGTAGGCCGCGCCCATGAACTGGACGCCGCGGAGCGTCAAGAGATCGCCGAACTCGCAGTAGGGGCCGTGATCGACGTCGTAGTCGGTTTCCATGGCCAAGATTTTGCCGCTCTTGTCGGCGGCCAGGCGCAACGTGCCGTGGAAGGGCGAGCGCTTGCCGGTGTACTGCATCTGCTGATGATAATCGAACAGCAGGCAGCAGGGGCGGCCGGTGGCCAGCACCGCGGCGCCGACAATGGCCTCGTTGGTCGGGCTGAACTTGTAGCCGAAGGTGCCGCCCATGGGGTTGGCGACCAGCTGGAGCTTGTCGTCGGCCAAGCCCAGGCCTTCCTGGATCATGGCCTTGTGAAGATGGACGCCGATGGACTTGGAGTGGACGATCAGGCTGCCGTCGTCGTGGAGGAAGCCGAAGGCGCAGTCGGGCTCCAAGGGCATGTGCGGAGTGCGGCTGGTGACGATGTGATCTTCGGCCGTGACCACGTCGGGCCGGCTGAAGGTCGGGGCGGTGTCGGCGCCCTTGACCAGCTTCTGGACGAAATACACGTTGGGCGTGCCGGGGTGGATCTCGATCGCGTCCGGGTCTTTGGCCGCCGGAGCGGAGAGGTAGGCCGGCAGGACCTCGAGGTCGACCTTGACGGCCGCGGCCGCGGCCTTGGCCTCGGCTTCGGTGGCGGCCGCCACCACGGCGATGGCGTCGCCATACTGGAAGACCTTCGTGTCGCACAAGATGGGCCGCTCCTTGCCGTCGCCCTTGTTGGCGGGGAAGGCCAGCCCGTTGATGCGGTTGTTGCCCTTGACGTCCTTGCTGGTGACGACCTTGACCACGCCGGGCATTTTTTCGGCTTCCGAATAGTCGAGGCCCTTGATGTTGGCATGGGAGACCTTGGCTTGAACCAAGGCCAGGAAGAGACGGTTCGGCGGAAGCTCTAGGCTCAAGTCGCCGCCGTATTTGATGGTGCCGGTGACCTTGGCGATGGCCGTGGGACGGGGATACCGCGAGTCGCTGCCCCAGATGTGCCCGTCGGCCGGCAGCTGATATTCGAGCGACTCGGGCGGCGCCTCGCCGCGCAAGACCTTGGCCGCGTCGAGGACGGCGTCGACCAGCGGGATGTAGCCGGTGCAGCGGCAGGCGTTGCGGTTTTTCTGAAACCAGTCGCGGACTTGCTCCCGGGTGGGGTTGGGGTTTTCGTCGAGCAGGGCCTTGGAGGACACGATGAAGCCAGGCGAGCAGTAGCCGCATTGGGCTCCGCCGTGCTTGATCCAGGCCTTTTGAATGGGGTGGAGGTTCAGAGGCGTGCCCAGGCCCTCGATGGTCAAGATTTTGGCGTCGTTGGGCACGCGGCTGAGCTTGACGACGCACGACTTGACGAGCTTGCCGTCGAGAATGACGTTGCAGGCGCCGCATTGACCTTCGCCGCAACCGACCTTCGTGCCCAGCAAATGCAGCTGCTCGCGCAGCACCTTGGCCAAGGACGCGTCTTGGTCGACGAAAATGTTGTGGGCCACGCCGTTGACGTAAATGGTCTTCTGAATCATCAATCTGCTCCTTGGCTGGCTGAGGCTGTCCGCCGCCGATTCGCCGAGCCCGCGTCGCGGTCGACGAACCGCCGGACAGGCGGCGACGTTGTTGGGACGTGCGTCGAAGCCGGCGCGCTGAATTGCTGAGATGGCGCCCGGCGGCGCGGGTGCGCATTCCTGAGGCAACTGCCCCGACGCTCAAAAAATGGCCTTGCGCAAGCGGCCGGAATATGCAAAAGTGCCGGGGCGTGTGTAATGAAAAGATAACAATTTTACGAATGTTGATCAAGTCAAAATCAAGATGAGACCAAGGTGTGTCGTTGATCATCGTAATGACGAATATTTACGCAAAGCAACTAATTGGATGAATAGCTTTCGTTGCGTTTAGTTTGATTATTTTTCGTCCAAATGGCCCCGGCTGGGGGCGGGAAAATTTTGTTGATCAAGGTTCGTGACGTTTGGTGCAGGACGCGGCGGCCCGCCCGCCGCCGCCGCCGCCGCCGCCTTCGGGCGGACGCTGCCGGCCGGTCGCCGTCCAGTTGCTCCGCCGCCGCAGGCTGATATAATGAGGGCCAAGGCGGCTTCGGGAGAGGCTGGAAAGGCCTTCCGAGACGCCGCCCGCCGGGGGAGTTTTTTTCGATGAAGACCATAGACACTGAGGCCGCGGTTGGCGCCGTGCTGTGCCACGATCTGACCCGCATCGTCAAAGATGACGTCAAGGAGACGGCTTTCCGCAAAGGCCACGTCGTGCGGCCCGAGGACGTGCAGGTGCTGCTTTCCATGGGCAAGGATCGGCTCTACGTCTGGGATCTGGGCGAGGACATGGCCCATGAAAACGAGGCGGCCGAGGCCCTGGCCAGGATTTGCGGCGGCGAAGCCTTCGCTGTCTCGCCGATCAAGGAGGGCAAGGCGGTCTTGACCGCGGCGCGCGACGGGCTTTTTTTGGTCGATTTGGCCAAGCTGGAGGCCGTCAACGGCTTTGACGAGCTCAGCCTGGCCGCGCGGCACAGCGGCTTTCCGGTGAGCCGTGGCCAGACGGCGGCGGGCCTGAAGGTCGTGCCCTTGGCCGTAAAAAAAAGCCTGCTGGCCCAGGTCGAGGAACTGGTGGCCGGGGGGCCGCTGTTTGACGTCGCGCCCTATCGGCCGCTGAAGGCCGGGGTGGTGGCCACCGGCAACGAGATTTTTCACGGCCGCATCCAGGACCAGTTCACGCCCGTGGTCGAGGACAAGCTGGCCGAGTACGGCATCCGGACGGTTTCCAAAGCCGTCTGCGACGACAATCTCGGGCGCATTGTCGCGGCCATCAAAGATTGTCTCGCGCAAGGGCTGGACCTGATCGTCTGCACGGGCGGCATGAGCGTCGACCCCGACGACCTCACGCCCGGGGCCATCAAGGCCGCCGGGGCCGAACTGGTCGTCTACGGGGCGCCGGTCCAGCCGGGCGCCATGTTCTTGGCGGCCTATTTTGGGGACGTGCCTATTTTGGGTCTGCCGGGTTGCGTGATGTTCGGACGACGGACCATTTTTGACGTGGTTTTGCCCCGAATTGCGGCCGGCCGCAGGCTGACCAGACACGAACTGCGCGGTCTGGGCCACGGCGGACTGTGCCTGGAATGTCGGGACTGCGTTTTTCCGATCTGCGGCTTCGGACGCGGCTTCGCCTACTCGCTCTGACCGTCAGGGCGCTCGCCGGCCATTTGCCAGGCAGCTTGACGAAAGTTTGGCGTGGTCGGCGAAGTTCGGCGTGGCCGGCCGAGAGACGCCGACGGCGGCCTCCGGGTCGGCCGAGGGGAGGTTTCGCGTGGCTTATCGAGCGGCGGTGGTGACCGCCAGCGACAAGGGCAGTCGAGGGGAACGCGAGGACGTCAGCGGGGCTACGGCTCAGGAGATGTTGACCTCGGCCGGCTTGACGGTGGTCGAAAGGCGGCTTTTGCCCGACGAGCGGTTGGAGCTGGCCCGAGCCTTAAGAGAATTGTGCGACTCTGGCGTGGCGGATTTGGTGATCACCACCGGAGGAACTGGTTTTTCTCCCCGGGATTGGACGCCCGAGGCCACCTTGGACGCGGCCGATCGGCTGGCGCCTGGCTTGGCCGAACTCATGAGGGCTGAAGGTCTGAAAAAGACCCCACGGGCCATGCTTAGTCGCGGAGTGGCCGCCATCAGGGGTCGGACGCTGATTTTGAATTTGCCCGGCAGTCCCAAGGCCGTGCGGGAGGGCTTGGAAGCCGTCCTGCCCGTGCTGGCCCACGCTTTGGAGGTCCTGACCGGTCAAAGCGGCGACTGCGCCGCGCCGCCGTTCGCCGGCGGCTGAGCGGAGCATGTGATTCCGGATTGCCGAGCCATGTCCGTCGTGAGATTATTGCCCTGGGGCGCTGGCCTGGCCTGCGGGGGGCGTCCATGACAACTTGGCTGGTCCCTTGGGCCTGGTGGCGACGCGCTGGGGTTCATGAACGGGAGAATCAGGTCTTTTTGGCCCCTTGTGTTTCCTGGGCTTGGTCCAGAAAAAATTGGTTCTTCTGACAGGCGCGAGGCCAGCGGCCCCTGGTTTCCCTGTTTGGGCGGGATGGTCAGGCGGTCCGAAGCGCCTCCTCCTGTTCGGGATTCAGATTGTTGGATTTAAACCCATTAATAACATTATGGTATATTTTAAAAGAAGATATTTGACATATTTGGAATCAAAGCAATAAACAAACAGCAGGTAAAGCATTGCAAATTTGGATTTCGATTGGAATTGTATCGGGCGAAAATATCTATGTCCAACATTAAAGAATAATATGTATACAAAATACTTAGTCGCCTATGCAAAATGGTTTTTTGGGGCTCGAAAAAAAAGAAAAAACAGCGGTTCTTCGGATTTTTTTTTTAAAATTTATGTATATTTAATTAAATGATAGTTTTATGATAAATTTATCCTATCACCACAGCATATTCAAATGTGGTTTTATTAAAAGCCAATTATTTTACTAATGCAATAGGATACCTCCTTTCATAAATTAAGTTCTTAAAATTAAGTTCTTAAAAATTCAAATAAAGGTTTAGGAGCTGGTCGTTTTATTT
>JAISZC010000114.1 GCA_031269485.1 Deltaproteobacteria bacterium | reverse complement strand
CTGTGGAGAGGAAGGCTCTGGCCTTGCGGGCAGTCACAAGGTGAAACCGGCCTCTATGAAGCAGAAAGTCAGCACCAAATCAGATGGTTAGATTTGGATAGGTCTGACAGAACGGTTCGCCGCCTTTCATCGTTTCAGCGTCTTTTTCAGAGCCTTTTTCCGAGTCTTTTTCCGAGCCTTTTTCCAAACTTTTTTCAGACTTTTTTTCTTTCCGGCGTCCAGCGCGACGCCTCTGGTGAGCCGCATGAGCAACGCCGACAGCCTCCCTTTGTCCCCAAAGCCGCTCCCCGCCCCCAAGAGAAAAAAATCGGCCGTCTTGATCGCGCTCGTCGTGCTGCTCTTCGGCCTCGGCGGCTGGCTGCTGACCGCCCGGCAGGCCCAAAAGCGGACCGAGGCGGCTTTTGGGCGGCTCATGGACCGGCTGGCGGGGCCAGGCGCCTGGCGTCACGAGAAGCTCGCCGTCGATTTTTGGAGCCGAACTTTGACCGTCGAGGGTCTGTCGGCCGATCTGACCCGTTGGCGGCCCGACTTGACCGCGCCGTTGACCGTCGAAAAGCTGGAGATCGTCTCGCTGGCCGACGGCGAGGTCTGGGACGCGGCCCCGGCCGGCGAAACGCCGCTGCTGAAGCGGGCGGCGCTGACCCGCTTGGCCGTCAAGCCCGCGGCGCCGGGCGAGGTCCAGCTCGACCTCGCCAGCCTCGCTCTCGAAGGCCTCTCTCTCGCGGGCCCGGGCTCCAAAGCCCCGGCCGTCCCTGACGCCGCCGAGACGGCCGCTTCGATTTGGCTCGACCATCTGCGGCTCAAAAGGCTGACGGTCGACCAGGCGGTCCTCTACGCCTCCGGCTGGCGTCTGGCGATGGGCGGGGCCGAGCTGACCGAGCTCCAACGCGCCGCGGGCGATCAGGGCGGGTTGGCTTTTTTGAGCCGGTTGGCCGCCCGGGAGGCCGTCTTTCGGGAGCTGGACCTCGAGTGGGCCGGGTCAGGCCAGGCGCGTTCGGGGCGGGTCAAGTTCGCCGAAAAGAGGCTGACCGATTGGCGCGGCCTCAAGGTCGGGCGTCTGGCCTGGCGTCAGGCCGAGGCGGAGCTGTCCGGCGGTCCCGAGCAGGGCGCCCTCGGCAACTCCCTAAAAGGCTCGCTGGGCCATTTGGCCTTGGACGGCCTGGATTTGGCCCCCTTGGTCGCCCGCCTCCAGGCGGCGGCCGCTGGCCTTGAGCCGACGCCCAAAAATTTGGCGGAGCTGCTCAGCCTGGCCGGGCGGCGGCCGCCCACGGCGGCGGATCTGCTGGCGCCGCCCGTCTCCTTCGACGCCGTCAGCCTGGCCGAGGCCCAGATCGAATTGGGCGACTTGATCAAGCTCGCTTTTGAGAAGGCCGAACTCGTCGGGCCTTTCGAGGCCGGCGCGTTGCCGCCCCTCCAAACTCGTCGCGTCGAGGGCCTCAAGCTTGAGCTGCAAAACCCGCCGTCGTGCGCAACTTGCTCGTCTTCGGCCGCGGGGCTGGCGAGCCGCGTCATTTTCGTGGTCAGCGGCGAGCAAAAGACCTCCTTCGACTCCGCGTCCGGCGCCTTGAGCTTTGAGGGGCGCCTCGACGACGTCGAGCAGTTCGCGCTGCGCGGCGGCTTTGTCCTGGCCGGCGTCACGCCGGAACTGCTGGCGGCCTTGGGCCGGACGCCTTTTCGCGAATTTGCGTCCGTCTTCGATCTCCCGGAAGCCTCCGGCTTGGCGGTGTCCTCTTTGAGCCTCGAGCTTCAGAACCGCGCCTTGGGCGAAAACCTCCTGAATTTTGGGGCCTCCATCGGGCTCGGCGTCAAAGAGGAGCTCAAGGCGGCGGCCGAGATGAAGCTGAAAAGCCATTTGCAGCGTGAATACGAGGGCGTTTTGGAGGATCTGCCTTTGGTGACCGCCCGGCTGCTCGATTTTCTGGCCGAGCCTCGTAGCCTGGCTCTGACGGCCGCTCCGCCGCGGCCGATCAACTGGCAGGCGCGGCGGGACGATTTCGCCCAATTGTTCAACGACCTGAGTCTGGGGCTGTCGATCAACGGGCAAACCCCGGCGCCGCTTAAGCTGACCGGCTTGGCGACGCCGAGCTGGGGCTTGGGCGGCTGGGCCGGCGGAGCTGAGGAGCAGCAAGAGGCTGTCCCGGCGGAGGACGGCCCGGCGGCTGGTTCCGAAGCTGGCGAAGGCGGTCAAGCGGCGGCGCCGGAGGCGGGCGAGGACGCCCCGGGTTTCCAGGGCGGCGAGGGCGGCCAAGCCGCCGAGCCCCCCGTGGCCGGCCGCCTTTTTACGGCGCCTGACGACGCCAAGCTCGTCGCCCAGGCGGCGCCGACTTTTGGCTTGCTTTTGGACAAATTATTTGGCGCCGGGCGTTGGCGGACCAAAGCAATCGGCGTCGACGTCAAGGCGCGGCTCATCTTCGCCGAGGGCCTGACCGTCCAGGCCAAAGACCCGGCTCGTCAAGCGCCGCTGACCGTCGAACGGATCGAGCTCAAGGGCCTGCCGGGCCAAGCCGAGCTCGCCGAGCTCCTGGCCCTCGAAGCTTGGCGGTTTCGACCCCGGACGCCGGCGGCCGAGCTGATCAGGCTCAAGAACTTGGTGTTCCCGCTGTCTCCGCCGGCCGACGACGACGACGCCGCCGTCAGCCGGCTGGCGGTCTCGGAGGCGCGGCTGACTGACTTGGTCTTGGCGGAGGCCGGCGCGTCCGCGCCGGGCGGGCTTTGGGGCTTTGTGGAGGCCGGCTCGGCGGCCGTCGACGGGCTGAGCTTGACGATGTTTGGCGAAGCCCGGCGCCAAGAGTCGCTGGAGCTGGCGGCCAAAAGCCTGGCCCTCAAAGGCTTCCGCGGCTGGCGCGCGGCTGCTCCGGTCGCCTCGACAGGCGGCTGGCCCGATCTGCTGGGGTCGTTGAAGGCTTCGGAATTCGCCCTGTCCGGTCTGAGGCTGAGGCTCGCGTCGGACACCGGGACCATTGAGCTGGAGATCGGCGAGCATCGGTTGAGCGCCTTTCGCGAGTTCGCCTTCGACGAAGCCGTCCTCAAAAAAGGCTCGGTGAAGGCGACGGCCCCGCGGCGGGGCCTGGCGGACTTCAGCGGCGCCTTGGCGGAGGCCTCGGTCAGCGGCCTTGACCTGCGGCCCTTGGTCGGCCGCCTGCAGCGGGCCTACGAAAGCGCCGAGCCTGGCGGCCGGCCTCGGAGCTTGCAGGCCTGGGTCGCGGCTCTTGACGAGAGCAAGACGGCGGCCGATTGCTTCGTCTGGCCTTTTGCCCTGGGCGAAGCCGCTTTGAAGGACGGCGCCTTCGATTTTGACGGCCTGAAGGGCTCATTTGAGGAAATCGCCTTGTCCGGCCCCTTTGAGGCCGGCGCCATCCCCCCGGCCCAAGCCTTCAAAATGTCGGGCTTTCAGCTGGAGCTGCCCGCCCCGGGGCTGGGCCCCGTGTGGGACGAGATCGCCCGAGCCTTCGGGCGGCGGCTTTTTGCCTTGAACGTCGACTTCCGCAGCCAATACGCCCCCGAAACGGGGACGCTGACGTACGCGGCCCGGCCGCTTTTGGGCGGCGGGGATCTTTTTAGCCTGACGGCCCAGGCCTCGGCGACGGGCCTGACGCCCGAGGCGCTCGGGGCGCTGGCCCAGATTCGGCTCAAGGATCTGCCGCTGGTCATGATTCCGCCAGGCCTGGAAGATTTGGCGCTCACCGAGCTCGAGCTCGGCTTTGAAAACGGAGGCCTCGTCGACGGCCTCTTCGGCCTGTCGGCCTCCCGGCAAGGGATGCCGAAGGAGGCCTTCAAAACCTTGCTTGTCAACGGTCTGGCCGTGGCCGCCAAGCGGCTGGCCCCGGGCGGCGACGGCGGTCAGGCCGCCGCCCAGCTGGCCGACTTTCTGAAAAACCCCCAAACCCTGGCCTTGGAGGCGCGGCCCGAGCCGCCCTACCGGCTCGGCGGCCTTTTCGGGGCCGCCCCGCTCCTGGGGCTCTTTGAGGGACTCGGGGCCAAGACGATCGTCAACGGCCAAACTCAAGGCCAGGCTCAAGGCCAGGCCGAAGAACAGGCTCAAGGCCAGTGAGGAGCCAGCGCATGATCTCGCGACCGGTCGCCGTCCTGGCCTCCTTTTTGGCGGCCCTGATTATGTGGTCCCTGGCAGGGCCGGCCGAGGGGGCGCCCTTGCGCCGCAAGGGCGAGGTCTCCGCCGAATCGGCGACCAACCCCAACCCCGACGAAAACGATCTGCTTCTGCCCATGCCCTGCAATCTGGCCATGGCTTTTCGGGTCGCGGCCCTCCCGGTCGACGGCCGGCTGCGGGATTTGGAGGTCAGCTTCGGGGTCGACGACGAGACCCGCGGCTACCTCGACGGCCGGCGGCGGACCTTCTTGGGGGCGTCTCTGTCGCTCGACAACCTCCCGCCGAAGCTCAGGCCCACGGCCGCCAAGGCCTTGGAGGGCTCCAGCCCGGATCAGATTTACCTCGTCGGCAAGTACGAGCTCACCGTCGCCCAGTGGAACGCCGTCATGGAGGAGGGCTGCCCGGCCTTGAGCGCCGACGGGGCTTTGCCCAAAACCTCCGTGTCCTGGTATCAGGCCATGGCTTTCGTGGCCAAGTACATGGCCTGGCTGCTGAAAAACAGCCCACAGTCGCTGCCCTCCTACGCCGGCGATCCTTCCGGCGTCGGCGTGGTGCGTCTCCCCACCGAAGACGAGTGGGAGTACGCGGCCCGGGGCGGCCACGCCGTCAGCACCGACTCGATCCGCGTCGAGCCGTTCTTTCCCATCCCGCCGGGCGAGTCGCGCCGCAAATACGGGCTTTTTCGCGACGAAGCCGCCAATCCCGAGACCAAGCCCGGGGCCGTGGGCCGCTGGCGGCCCAATCCCCTGGGGTTGTACGACACCGCCGGCAACGTGGCCGAAATGACCCAGACCTCGTTCAATCTCACCGTCCGCGGCCGCCTCCATGGCTCGGCCGGCGGCTTTGTCCGCAAGGGCGGGAGCTTTCGGGAGGTCGGCGATCAGGTGCTGCCCGGCCGCCGGCAGGAAGCGGCCCTGATGATCCAGGACGGCCCCAGTTCCTCGGCCGACTTGGGCTTGCGGCTGGTCGTCTCGGGCGTCAACCTGCCCCAGGGCGAGCGCCGCGAGGAAATGCTCCGGGAGTGGGAGGAAAGCGGCGGGACGCAGTTCGAGTTCGCCGGCCTGGATCCGCTGGCGAAGATCGACGCGCTGATCGAGTCGGCCCAAGACGAGGAGCAACGGGCGGCCTACGAGTCGCTCAAGGCCGATTTAAAGGACTGCAACATCTTGGCGGCCCGCGAAAACGAGTCGGCGGCCCGCAACCTCAGCCGCAGCCTGGTTTATGCGGCTTACAGCATCCGCAACATGGGCTTGCGCCGCAACGTGGCCCTCCACCGCGTCCGGCGCGTCCAAGACGCCCTGGAGCAGCTCCAGGGCTACGAGAACGAGACGCCGGACACACAAAAGGCCATCGCCGAGGCCGCCGAAAGGGGCCGAGCCCGGCTCGGCCGCGCCCTGCGCGAGGTCGAGGAGCTGGAGGCGGCTTTGGACAATTTGCACACGTATTACGGCGAACTTTTGTCCAAGCTCGACGGCTACGATCCGTACGTCATGGACCGTCAGCTGAACTTGGTCCGGCAGGACATCAAAGGCGCGGATCTGTACAGCCGCGAGATGCGGTTTTGCCTGCAAAACGTCGCTCAAGACGTTGACCGCTACAAATTCGGCGACAAGAGACCATCTTCCCTCGATGCGTTGATAGGCGAGAGCGACTGAGCCTAACAGCGGCCGTTCAGACCCCAGACCGTCGCCGTGGGGAGCAAGTCATTTGA
>JAISZC010000215.1 GCA_031269485.1 Deltaproteobacteria bacterium | reverse complement strand
GGCCGGTTCGGCCGGTTCGGCCGGTTTGGCCGGTTTGGCCGGTTTGGCCGGTTTGGCCGGTTTGGCCGGTTTGGCCGGTTCGGCCTGTTCGGCCGGTTCGGCCGGTTCGTCCGGTTCGTCCGGTTTGGCCTGTTCGGCCTGTTCGGCCGGTTTGGCCGGTTTGGCCGGTTTGGCCGATTCGGCCGGTTTGGCCGGTTTGGCCGATTCGGCCGGTTTGGCCGGTTTGGCCGGTTTGGCCGGTCCGGCCGGTCCGGCCGTTGCGGCCGGTTTGGCCGTTGCGGCCGGTTCGTCGGCCGCTCGGCCGCGGACGCCGTCGCTTTGGTCGGGCGGCGCGATCACGTAGGGCGCGCCGCCTAGGCCGGCGCGCTCCGCTTGGGCCGTCGGCGCCTTCAGTTCGGGCGGCTCGGCCGTTTCTGTCGCCTCGGCCGCCGACCGCTCGCCGGCCAGCTGGCCGCAGGCGGCGCCGATGTTCGAGCCCATGGAGCGGCGCACCATGACCGTGTGGCTCTTTTCGAGCAGGGCTTGGCGGAAGGCTTCCACGCGTTCCGCCGAAGGGGCCGCGAAGGGCGCGCCGGGCCAGGGGTTGAAGGGAATGAGGTTGATCTTGGCTTTCAGGCCGTGCAGAAACCGCGACAGGGCCTGGGCCTGGTCCAGGCCGTCGTTGACGTGATCCAGCAGCACGTAGGCGAAGGTCAGCCGGCGGCCGCGGGCGAGGGGCCAGCCGGCCAGGATTTTTTTGAGGTCGGCCAGCGGCCAGGCTCGATTGGCGGGCATGAGCTCGCTTCTGAGCTCGTCCACGGCCGAGCCCAACGAGATGGTCAAGCCGATCTTCAGGCCGCCGGTTTGGGCCAGTCGTTCGAGCGCCGGCGCGACCCCCACGGTCGAGAGCGTCGCATGCTGCATCGAGAAGGCCATCAAGCCGGGCGCGGCGGCCACCTTGAGGCACTTGAGCACGGCCGAAACGTTGTCCAGGGGTTCGCCCATGCCCATAAAAACCAGATTGGTCAGCTTGCGGCGGCTGGTCAGCAGCAGCTTGGCCCCCTGGATCTGCCCCAAGATTTCCCCGGCGGTCAGATGCCGCGTCAGCCCCAGCGAGCCGGTGCGGCAGAAGCGGCAGCCCATGCGGCAGCCGACCTGGGTCGACAGGCACAGCGTCAGGTGCTCTTTTTCGGGTATCAAGACGCTTTCGGTCGTCGTCCCGTCGCGCAGCTCCCACAAAAGGCGGCGGGCGCCGTCGGGGTCGGCCTGCTGGAGCAGCAGGCGCAGCGGCAGGCGCGGATCGGCCGCCCGCGCGAGGACCAGGCGGGAGGCGTTGGAAATGTCGGTCATCTGGGCGTAGTCGAAGACCTGTCGACGGTACAGCCAGACGGCCAGCTGACGGCCCCGGAAGGGCTTTTCGCCCAGCTTGACGGCCAGATCGACCAGCTCCTCCTCCGTCAGGCCAAAGATGGAGAGCCTGCGGCTGGCGGCGGGGAGCGTTTTGGCGTCGACGCGAATGGGTTCGGGGGCCGAGGGCTTCATGAGTTCTCCCGGGCGCTCCGGCGCGGCCTGAGGCTGTCCGGGGCGCCGAGGGGCGGTCCGGCGGCCGGCCGTCCGAAAAGCTCGGCCGCCGAGGCCGCGGAAAAACAGGGCGGCCGACTCCGGCCGGCTAATCTTCCTCGTCCTTGTCGGCCGGGTAGAAGCGCTCGACCCAGTCGACCACGGAGGTCAAGCCCTTGAGGGCGCCGATCATGGACGTGTATTGGCCGTAGTCGGCCACCGCCAGCCGGAACCACAGGCGGCCCGCCTTGGCTTCGCCCGTGTGGGCCTCGACGATGTCGACCCCGTTGTCGGCGATGACCGCCACGACCTGGCTCAAGGCGCCCGTCACGCGGCGGGTTTGGAGCTTGACGAAGACGTCGTAGGTCGCCTCCTCGCCGCGCTTGGCGTCCCAGGTGACCTCGATGAAGCGCTCCGGGTCCAGGCCGGTCAGCGAGCGGCAGCCCGAGGTGTGGACGGTCACGCCCTTGCCGTGGGTCAGAAAGCCCACGATGGGCTCCCCGGGCACCGGGGTGCAGCACTTGCCGTAGCGCACGAAGACGTCGTCGACGCCCTTGACCAGCACGCCGGCGACCTGCTTGTCCGGGGCCGAGGCCGGCGGCTTGGCCTTGGCCCGCTCGACGGCTCGCAGCTCGGGCTTCATGGCCGCCATGACGGTCAGCAGCGTCAGCTTGCCGAAGGCCACCGCGGCGTTGAGCTCGTCCATGGAGGCGAAGCCCAGCTGGGCGACGATTTCGCGCGTCAGCCTGGCGCGGCCGATTTTGTGGCGGCGCATCTCCTGGATGAGCAGATCCCGTCCGAACTCCATGGCCTGCTTTTTTTCCTCGCCCGCCAGCCACTGCCGGATCCTGGTCCGGGCCTTGGGGCTGGCCACGTGGCGCAGCCAGTCGGTCGACGGGGAACTGGCCCGGCTGGTGATGATCTCCACCGTGTCGCCGTTTTGCAGCTTGTGGCGGACGTTGGTCATGATGCCGTTGACGCGGGCGCCGCCGCAATGATGGCCGACGTCGGTGTGGATCGAGTAGGCGAAGTCCAGAGGCGTGGACCCCACCGGCAGCTCCTTGACGTCGCCGGTGGGCGTGAAGACGAAGATGTTGTCGTTTTCGGCCAAGCTCTCCTTGATGGAGCTCAGAAAGGACCCGGGATCTTCGAGGTTGTTTTGCCAGCTGAGAATGGAGCGCAAGGCGTTGATGCGCTGAGATTCCTCGTCGCTGATGCGGCCGCCGTCCTTGTAGCGCCAATGGGCGGCGATGCCTTCCTCGGCGTAGGAATGCATGTCGCGAGTGCGGATTTGGATCTCCATACGCATATTTTTTAGACCTACCACCGCTGTATGGAGGGACCGGTATCCGTTATTTTTAGGTAGGCTGATATAGTCCTTAAAACGACCTGGAATTGGCTTAAATATTGAATGAATAACGCCTAAGGCACTGTAACAATCCTGCACTTCAGCAACTATGATACGAAAGGCAATTAGATCAAAAATCTGCTCGAAAGGCAGATTTTGTTCATTCATTTTTCGCCAAATACTAAAAATATGTTTGGGACGGCCCTCTACCTCGGCTTTAATGCCGAACTCGGCAATTTTATCCGACAAAAACTTTTTTACTTCCGCCACGTGCTGCCGGCGTTCGTTGCGGCCTTCGGAAAGGGCTTGGCGCAGCATGTCGTAAGTGGCCGGCTCCAGGTAGAACAGCGCCAGATCCTCCAGCTCGGACTGAATTTTGTGGATGCCCAGCCTGGAGGCCAAAGGCGCGAAAATTTCCAAAGTTTCCTTGGAGATGAGGCGCTGCTTGTCCAGCGGCATGAAGCCCAAGGTGCGCATGTTGTTGAGCCGGTCGGCCAGCTTGACCAGGATGACCCGCAGATCCGTCAGCATGGCCAGGATCATCTTGCGCATGTTGGAGGCTTCGCGTTCGGTGGCCGAACTGAAGTTGAACTTGCCGATCTTCGTGACCCCGTCGACGATGGCGGCCACGTCGGCCCCGAAGTTGCGGCGGATGTCCTCGACGGTGGTGGGGGTGTCCTCGACGGTGTCGTGCAGCAGCCCGGCGGCCACGGTCGCCACGTCGAGCTTCATGTCGGCCAAAATGGCCGAGACGGCCAGCGGGTGGTTGAGATAGGGCTCGCCTGAGCGCCGGGTCATGCCGTGATGGGCCGAGGCGGCGAAAACGTAGGCCCGACGCACCAGGTCCTCGTCGGAGTTGGGGTTTTGCTCCAAAAGCGAGTCGATGACGTCGCCGATGCGCACCGTGCGGCTGCCGTAGACCGGCATGTCCTCCAAGGGCTGATAGGCGCCGGGGCGCTCGGTCTTGACGGCGGCCGGCGGGGCCGGGCCTTGAGATTGGCCTTGAGTCGGGCCTTGAGATTGGCCTTGAGCCTGGCCTTGAGCTGGGCCTTGAGCCGGGCCTTGAGCCGGGCCTTGAGCTGGGCCTTGAGCCGGGCCTTGAGCCGGGCCTTGGGCCGGGCCTTGGGTCGGGCCTTGAGATTGGTCTTGGGCCAGGCCTTGGGTCGGGCCTTGAGATTGGTCTTGGGCCGGGCCTTGAGCCGGGCCTTGAGATTGGTCTTGGGCCGGGCCTTGAGCTGGGCCTTGAGCTGGGCCTTGAGCTGGGCCTTGGGCCGGGCCTTGAGATGGGCCTTGAGCCGGGCCTTGGGCCAGGCTTTGAGATTGGTCTTGGGCCGGGTCTTGGGCCGGGCCTTGAGCCGGGCCTTGAGTCGGGCCATGGGGCTGAGCCTGGCTTGGGGCGGGCGAGGCTTGAGTTTGTGTCGGGCGCGAGTCGTCGGAGGCCGCAGGCGGTCGGTCGGTCGGCGCCGAGAAGGCTGTGGCGGCGGAAGAGGTTGAGTGGTCGGGGAGTTCTGAAAAACCTGACAGAGTTGAGGAAACCGGCGGCGTCGAAAGCTCTTGAGGTTCGGCCGGCGCCGAGAGAGCGCCAAGGCCGGCCGACGCCGCAAGAATGCGGGTTTCGGAGGGTTCAGGCGTCGCCGGCGCAGCCGAAAGGCCAGGTTGGGGGCCGGGGTCGGGCGCCGCTGAGGGATCCGCGTCGGGCGTCGGGCCGTGCGCCGGGACGGTTGCAGAGTCTGACCCGGGGGCTCGCGTGGACGTCTGGTTGGATTTTTGGTCTGACGTCGAGCCGGACTTTGCGCCGGGCGTCGGGTCGGGCGTCGGGTCGGACGTCGGGCCGGACCCAGGGTCGGGCGTCAGGTCGGACCAAAGGCTGGACGTCGGCTCGGACCCAGGGCCGGGCTCCGGATCGGCCGCCGGCCGCGGCCGTTCCCCGGCGAACTCGGCCCGCAAGTCGGGGGCCGCCTCGGCCGCTTCGACCGCCCTGGCGTGAGCCGCCGGCCGCTGAGGGACGAAGTCCATGCCGGGCTCAGGCCCCTTGGATTGGGGTCGAGAGGGCGGCGTCGCGGAGCGCGGCGATCGCCTGGGCGGCCTCGGTCAAAGGCAGCATGGTGGTGACGCGGTCGCCGCGGCGCTTGAGCTCCGCCTGACCCGCGGCGAGGGATTTTTGCGAAACCGTCAGGCGCAGCGGCAGGCCCTGCAGGTCGGCGTCCTTGAACTTGAGCCCCGGCCGCGCGTCGCGGTCGTCGAGCAAAGTTTCCACCCCCAGGTCGACGAGCTCCGCGAAAAGCCGTTCGGAGGCGTCCATGACCGCCGGATCGTTGACCTGCAGCGGCAAAAGGGTCGCCTGAAAGGGGGCCAGGGCCATGGGCCAGATGATGCCGTCGTCGTCGTGGCTTTGCTCGACCGCGGCCGCCAAGGTCCGGCCGACGCCGATGCCGTAGCAACCCATGACGATGGGGGCCTCGGTCCCGTCCGCCTTGGCGTACTTGGCGCCCAGAGCTTCGGAATATTTCGCGCCCAGCTTGAAAACGTGCCCCACCTCGATGCCGCGCCTGACGGACAAGGGCTCGCCGCAGCGCGGGCAGGGGTCGCCGGCGCGCACTTCGGCCAAGTCGGCCGAGCCGTCGATCCGAAAGTCCACGCCGGGCTTGGCGCCGGAAACGTGCCAGTCCTTTTCGCCGGCGCCCACCACGCCGCTGGTCATGCGCGTCACGCCCAGATCGGCCAAAATCTTGATTCCTGGGGCCTTGAGGGGAGTCACGAAGCCCATGGGCACGCCCAGCAGGCGTTCGGCCGTCTCGGGGTCGGCCAGGGACGGCTCGCGGCCGCCGACGGCGTTTTTGAGCTTGACGAGGTTGATTTCCCGGTGGCCGGGGATGAGCGCCAAGAGCGGGTCCTCGCCGTCGAGCAAAAACAGCATCGACTTGACGATGCTCGACTCGGGCGCGCCCATGAAGGCGGCCAGCTGGGGGACGTGGCGGCAGCCGGGGGTGTGGACCCTGGTCAGAGGGCCCGCGGGCGCCTCCTCGATGGGGTAAGTCCGCAGCTCGGCTTTTTCCAGGTTGGCGGCGTAGGCGCATTTTTCGCAGTGGGCCAGGGCGTCCTCGCCGGAGTCGGCCAAGACCATGTACTCGTGCGAGCTGCTGCCGCCGATGGCCCCGCTGTCGGCCTCGACCGCGGCGAAGCGCAGCCCGCAGGCGGAGAAGACGTTGACGTAGGCCTGGCGCATGTCCTGGTAGGACCGGTTGGCGGCCTCGTCGTCGACGTCGAAGCTGTAGGCGTCCTTCATGATGAATTCGCGGCCCCTCATCAGTCCGAAGCGCGGCCGGATCTCGTCGCGGAACTTGGTTTGAATTTGATAAAGGTTCAGCGGCAGATCCCGAAACGAGCGGACCTCCCGCCGGATCAGGTCGGTGACGACCTCCTCGTGGGTGGGGCCTATGACGCAGTCGCGGCCATGGCGGTCCTTGAAACGCAGCAGCTCCGGGCCGTAGCGGCCCCAGCGTCCGCTCTCGCGCCAAAGATCGCCCGGCTGCACGGCCGGCAGCAGCGTTTCCCGGGCGCCAAAGCGGTTCATTTCGGCGCGCAGTATGCGCTCGAGCTTTCTGAGCGATCTCAGGCCCAGGGGCAGCCAGCTGTAAACGCCGGCGGTCAGCCGGCGGATCAGGCCGGCTCGGATCATGAGCTTGTGGCTGATCACCTCGGCCTCGGCCGGGTCCTCCTTCATGGTCGGGGCCAAGTAGCGGGAAAGCCTTTGGCCCAAAACTTCGCCGTGGGCGTCGAGCTTGACGGCGGGGGGAGCGGTTGGACGGTCGGCGTTCATGCAAGGCACCTTGGCTTGGCGGAGGGCCGGGTCCGGCGCGGACGGCCCTGGAAAAGTTTTTTTGTCGGCGACAGGGTCATAAGGGCTCCGGGCTGAGTTGGGCGCTTTGAGGCCGCCGGTCCGGCTCGCGCCGACGGCCGACGGTTGAGCGGCTCCGGCTCGAACGGAAAAAAGGGCGCAAAAACGCCGGTTGGCGTCGGCTCGGCGCCTGGGCCGAAAAAAAGCGGCCTGGCGGCGATGCCAACGTCAGCCAGCGGCGGCTGGCGCCGGCTTTCTCAAGCGGTTCGGCGCACCTTGTAAGGTTTCGGCAAGCCCGGCGGACTTCGCCTGAATTTCGAGTATATCAGAAAATTGACCGAAAAAAAGAAGGTTCGGGCCGGCCGAGCGAAAGCGTTTTCGACGGTTTTCGGCGCCTGGCCGCCGGCCAGGTCCGCGCGAGCGGTCAAAGACCTGGCGCTCGTCGCCGCTTTGGCGGCAGGCCGTCCTCCGGCGTCTTCGGCGCCGGCCGTCGGACGGCCTAATGGGCTTTTGCCACCGTCCGGGCTGGCCGTCTGAGCCACGAAAAAACGGTCAGCCTGGAGGGCCGGACCCCTTTCGCCCCTCCGCCGAGCGACGTCTTTGTTCAGGGGCGCGACAAGCGCAGGCCTCTCCTTGGGCTTTTCTCGTTTTTTAGGCCTGCAAGCCGCGGCTTGCCCGCGACTGGCCGCCGCCGCTTGTCGTCCCCAGTTTCTTTGGCATGCGGTCCAGGGCAGCGGGGCTGTGGAGCTCAAGAGGCTTGGTCGGGGCTCGATCGGGAGTTTGGGAGGCAACTCAAGAGCCCGGGCGCAGCGAAAAGCGTGGCTGACGGACGGAGGCGGAAGAGGCTGGGCGTGCGGACGGACGCCGATGGCGGGCGGGCGAGAGCGAGCCCGCCCGCCGGAACGACTTTTTTCGCCGCCCAGAGGGCATTGGCGCGTCCCCCTTTTTTGTCGAAAGCCCCTGAGGGCGCGGGCGCGGCCGGCGCCGGAATTTTTTTTTCAATTTTTCTTGACAACCGGCTCGAGCCGGTGATAGAATGGCAAAATTCAAGATAACGGCCTGACCTGCCGGTCAAGGCCGTGCGCCCCCACGGACGGCCCGAATTCGGCCCGAACTAGTTCCGAGCCGCTTCCTTTCTTGCGGAGAGCCCGTGTCGCACTACGCCGACTCAGCCAAATTCATGTTCAGCTTGCGCCCTGAGCGCCAGGCCGTCGACGCTCGTTCCGTCGGCCTAGGCGGCAGAATTCTTCTCTCTCTCTCTCTCTCTCTCTCTCTCTCTCTCTCTCTCTAAGCTCAACTAAGCCCCCGCAATTTTCGCTCGCCTCCTCCGCCCGTTCCTGGCGCGCCACCGACGCGTCGCCGGCGCGTGGCCGATCATTTTTTCTTCCTGATTTTTTATCTATAATCTATCTATATTTCATCATAAAATATATAATTATAATATTGTTGAGACGTTTGACTAATAACCCGGATAAAGGACTGGAGCGACCGACTTTGGCCATGGGCAGGCTTGAGCTGCGGTCCAATCCTTGTTATCAATTCAACAATTTGTTAACCATTCAACAACTTGGAGGAACAGCATGACGAAACGCAGATTTTTTGGCATGTTTGGCGGCGGAGCGACCTTGATCTTGGTCGCGGCTCTGACTGGCCTGATGACTTTTACGCCTTTGGCTGCGCCTTCCGCGTGGGCGGCGGCAAAAAACTTTAAAGTCGTAGGCGGCCAAGGCGGCCAAGGCGGCGATGCTGATTCCATCGTCGACGGCAAGGAAGCAAAAGAAGGCACAAAAGGCACCATAAACGGAGATAAAGATACAACCCAAGACAATGACACCGGCACAGGCGGCGACGGCAAAGCCGCCAATGGCGGCACTGGCGCTGCCACGGTAACCGACGTCACCTCCGGAAAAGTTGAAGTGACTGAGGAATATTTGGAGCTGAGCTTCGAAGGCGCGGACGGCAAGGAAGGCGGCAGTGCCGACGACGATGAGACCGGCGGCGCCGCCGGCGATTCCATCAACGTGACATACACGACCAACGGCGTTGGCACCGTCACGGCCCAAACTTTGATCGTGAAGGGCGGCGACGGCGGCGCGGGCGGCGCCGGATACAGCGGCGACACAAAAGACGGCGGCGCCGGCGGTAAAGGCGGTTCATTCACATTGGACGCCTCCGGTCATGAAGTGAGCGTGGCTGGCAATGTGACAGTTCAGGCCGGCACCGGCGGCGCGGCCGGCGCCGACTACTTCACCGTCGGCGGCAAAGGCAAGGCTGGCGTGGCCGGCGCCGGCGGGGACGCGACCTTGAGCGCCGCCGGCTTGACGGCGGGCGGCGGATTGGAGGTCACTGGCGGCTCGCTCGGCACGAAGGGCAGCGCCGTCGGGGCCACGTACGTTCCCGGGGCCGCGGGCAAGGCGAAGGTGACAATCCAAGGCCTCACCGACAAAGATGGCCTCCTGAGCCTTGGCGGCGCCTTGACCGTCAGTTCTAATGACAACGAAGCCAAGGTGACCGTCACCGGCGGGACCGGCGCCACGAAAGGCACCGCCGCCGCCCTCACGGCGGCTGGGATTACCATCAACGCCGACCACAATGGCGAGGCCATCGTGACCGTCACCGCTGGGGAAGCCACCAAAGGCGCGGGCGGCGCGGCCACCATCAGATCCGTCTCCGATGATGGAACCGACGTTTACCATGAAATCACGATCATTGCCGGCGTTGACGCGGACGCGAAAGCCACTTTGGAAGCGTACGGCACTGACGCGGCCCTAGACGGCGGGGACGGCGGCGGCGCGAAAATTGAGGGCGCCAAGATTGCTGTGGCGACCGCCAGCGGTGACGCCAGCGCCGGAAACGCCACGGTGAGCGCCGTGGGCGGCAAGGCGGCCGGCGGCGCCGCGGACAAAGCCCTCTACGGCGGCAAGGCCGAAATTTTGGCGGAGACCATCGTCGTTGACAGCCTCAGCGCCGCTGCCGCAGTCGTCAAGGCGGAAGGCGGCACTGGCCAAGATAGCAGCCACAGCAGGGGCGGCCTGGCCAAGGTGGCGGCCTCCAAGGCCATCACCGTCAATGCGGCCGCCGCGGGCGACGCCAAGGTGACCGCTGAGGGCGGCGCCGCGGAGGGCGGAGACACCGACCACTCCATCGACGGCGGCGCGGCCTTGATATCGGCGGCCAGCATTGCGGCCAGCAGCGCCGGCGCCGGGACGGCGGAGGTTTCCGCGACCGGCAAGGACGCCGATGTTCGCGGCGCGGGCGGCGGGGCCGACGTGGAGGCGTCCACTGGCGCCATCAGGGTCTCGACGGCCGGGGCCGGCGAGGCGAAGGTGACCGCCACAGGCGGCTTGGCGAAGGGCGGAACCGACGACGCTCATGACGACGTTTACGGCGGAGGAGCCACCATCAAGGCGGCCAGCGTCAGCGTCGAAGCTTCGGCCAAGAGCGCCAAGGCAGGCAAAGCCACGGTTTCGGCTCAGGGCGGCAACGTCAACGACGACGCGAACGGCAAAGGCGGCGACGCCATTGTGGAGACCACCGGCGAAGGCGACGACGACGGCATTCTTGTCACGACGGCCGAGGGCGGCGCGGGCGCGGCTTCGGTGACCGCCATAGGCGGCGCGGCAAAGGGCGGAAAAGTCGGCCAACCCAGCGATGGCGGCAAAGCCACGATAAAGTCGGCGGCCGGCCTTACGGTTAAATCCACCGCCGACGGCAACGCCGCTGTTTCCGCGACCGGCGGCGCCGCCGACGATTTCGGCGTGGGCGGCGCCGCCTCGGTGAGCGCAAAAGACGTCGAGGTTTTGACCGAAAAAACCGGCTCCGCCACGTTGACCGTCACCAGCCAAGATTCGAAGGGCGACTACGATGGCAGCAACGCCGAGTTGCGCGTCCGCAACCTAACCGTCAAGGCCGGGGATGGCGCGGCAGGCAGCGCGACAGTGAGCGTCAAGGCCGGCGCCGCCGCCGGCATGGGGAAAGCCGGCGTCGCGATTGTTCATGTGGATGAGAACCTCATCCTTCAAGGCGCCGACAACGCGGCCGGCAAGGCCTCTCTTGACCTGACAACCCCAGGCGCTAGTGAAGTGACCGTGGGCCGCGACTTGACCGTGACCGCCGGCTTGGGCGAGACCGGCAACGGCGGCGCCGCCGAGTTCGCTGCCACCGACGTCAAGGTCGGCGGTGCCTTGACCGTCGCCACCGCCGCAGCGGCTAGCGGCAAATTAGCCGGCGACGCATCCTTCACGGCGGACAATCTGAGCGCCCCCGTCATCAAACTGACCCAAAAGGGCGGGACCTTAACCTTCGACGTCGAGGCTCTTGACGTGACGGCGAACGACACCGAGATCAACCTCGTCGGCCCGACGACGACAACGTCGGCGAAGATAGCGGCCGCCATGCTGTCCAACAACCATCTTTTGTCCGTCAGGGCCGTCAAAGACGACTCCAAGCTCGCTCTGGCGAAACTGACCATCGACAAGTCCGGTCAACTGCATGTCGAGAAAGAAAGCCTAGTTA
>JAISZC010000162.1 GCA_031269485.1 Deltaproteobacteria bacterium | reverse complement strand
ACCGTCAATTCGGATAGATCACCTCTAATAGCTATGATATAACCGCATATTACGACTAAAGTAGTAAAAATTAGTATTGTAAAAGCCGTAAAGAAAGACAAACGCTTGTCGACGCTGTTAATTTCTATCTTGAGTTCAGTCTTGACTTCAGTCTTGATCTCGGCCACGATCGTTTTCGCCATCGCTTCGAGATCGCTTTTGGTCGCGAATTTATCGTTGACCTCAGTTAAGATTGGGAGCGTCAGTTCAGGCGGCGGCGGGTTCAGGGCACGGAGCTTGGCCTACGGCGCTCCAGATTTTTCGCCTTTGGCCCCAAATTGCTAAAGATTCTTGATCTGGAATTTGCCAGGCAACTATGTAATTCCGCCGAACAGCGTAGATCATTTTTTTTTAAATTTTCAGCGAGGACCCGGTGCCCCGCCCTACTTCCGGGCTCCAAAGTCCGGCCTTTTTGTCAACCCGCCCCCGATTTCTCCAAGTTTGCAGCCGGTCAAAACTTCCAGCTGGTCAAAAAGCTGCTTTTACGCATCGTCGTCTTCCAGTAGACTGTTGACGTCGTCATAGTCTGAAATTTCCGGTTTTTCGGGAAAATTGAACGGACCGCCGAAGCCGTCGACTTCGATGGTGCGAGTCAAAGGCTCAGCGCCCCGGTTGCCGCGGGTTTTGACGGTCAAAAGCGGCATCAGGCCATGAGCCAGATATTTGGACGACAGGCCCAGAGCGGTGAGGGCCCCGCCGTAGACCGCCCCGGTGTCGATGTTGACGGCTTCCAGGCCGTATGGCCAGTTGCAGACGAAACGGCGGCGACAACCCAGCTCGACGAAGGGGAGCGCCTGTCTGTCGATGCGCCTAGGCGTTTGACCGCTCGCGTCCAACGCCTCGTAGCCTGCCTCTGGGTCGCGAGAAAAAAGAAATGGCCAATCGACGTCCGAATAAAAACTAATAAACTGCTTTGAGCACTGTTTAGCTAAATTATAGCCTACATAGTACTGTTTATACATAATAGTTGGCGTATGGCCGTGTATAATAACATCACCCTGGTATCCATAGCGGAAAGCGTAGTCACGTCCCCATATAAAGTTCTCATCCATTGGTATACGCATTATATTATATTTATCAGGATAGTTTTTAAATTGACTGTCACCGTTGAGACCGCTACATATGACTGTTGGTCGCTCCATGTAAGCCCTAAAATCATCATAAGTCTTAATACGCTGTTCAGTCAGAGTTTGATCCCAACGAGGCAGTCCATGACAGAATGTGAAGCTAATTTGTTGGTCACCGACGTTAATAATTTCTCTATGGACGTATTGTAGATTTTTTAGGAATTGTTCATATTTTTTTGGTAGCTTAAGACCATTATAATCGAGAAAATTCACTCTATGGTAGTCACCACGAAAATAATTATCAGAATCGGTGTACAAAGTTTCTATTAAATTATTAAATTTTGAAATATCGAAAATTGAGGCGTAAGTGTGTGTTGCACCATTACCAAACCATATATTTCCGTAACGGTATAGATATTTTAAATGATTATTTATGAAATTGAGGGCCATATCCTCATGATTGCCACAAATTAAGACTTTATCGTGCTCTAGCCGCAATAAAAGGTCCATAACTTCTTTTGAAGAGGGCCCGTGATCGATATAGTCGCCAATAAAAATAATTTTCTCTATTGGGTCATTTTTTTCTTCTAATCGACGAATACTCGAGAGTAACCGTTTGAGAGGGTCTAACATACCGTGAATATCACCGATAACCCAGATCATAACCCTCTCCTGTACGGTATGTTATTATTTCGTGTTGATATTGGTATGATTATCGCAAGTAAAATCGTCAATTGAAGGCTTTTTTAGCCGGCTCCGGCGTCCGCCGAAACCGCTGACGTGAATGATCCGGTGGAGAGGGTGGCTATTTTGACGGTAATTGTCGCTGGTTTTGACAGTTATCAGCGGCATTAATCCACGGGCCAAGTATTTGGACGACAGCCCTAGAGCAGTGAGGGCGCCGCCATGGACAGCTCCGGTGTCGACGTTGATGGCTTCCAAGCCGTCGTCTGAACCGCAGCTGTAATGACGGCCGGCATTGTAAGCTAGGTGATATTTTATTACATTTTTGACATATTCTTCGTCGTCGCTGTGTTCGAAAATGCTGCGGCATTGAATCCAATGGCCGCCGGAGCTTTCTTCGGAGGCGTCGTAGCCGGCGCCGGGAGCGCGGGAAAATAGGAAGGGCCAGTCGCCCCGACTCGGGTAATTGTCAAATTGCTCGCGGCACGGCTCCGGCACGGAACTGAACGGAAAAACGTCCTTGTACCGCACGGTGGGGACGTGGCCGTGAACGACCACGTCGCCTTGATAGCCGCAGCGGTAGTTGTATTCACGACCCCACAGGAAGCTGTCGTCGAAACGAACGCGGCCGGGTCTGAAAATGTCCGGCTGGTTGCCTAGTTGGTCCTGGCCTGGCCCGGCGATGACCGCGACGCGGGCGAGGTAGGCCTTGAAGGCGGCGTAGCTGCGGACGCGCTGCTCCTTGAGGGTTTGATCCCAACGCGGCAGTCCGTGGCAGAAGGTGAAACCGACTTTGCGACCGTCCCCGACGTCGATGATTTCTCTATGAACATATTTTAGGCTTTTAATAAAACGTTCATATTTTTTAGGAAGTTTTAAGTCATTATAATTTAAAAGCATATCTTTGTCATAGACTTTATTCTTATTAATATGGTTTTGTTGTAATTTTTTAAACATATCTACTTGTTTATGATAATCATAGATCGATTCATATGTATTTATAGCGGCATTAGCGAACCATTGATTACCAAAATCTTCTGATGAATCAGTTTTTTGTTCTATAAAGCGTCGTGCTAGATATTCATGATTTCCCGTTAAAAGTACTTTTGGATACTCAAAGCGCATGATCAAATCCATGACATCCTTCGAACACGGACCATAATCAATATAATTACCGATAAATATGACTTTTTTTATTGGATCATGATCATTGGTGAAACGAATGCCAAATAATAACTTTTTAAGAGCATCGAACATCCCATGAATATCACCAATGACCCAAATCATAGTTTTTTCCCAAAATAAAAAAATAAATTAATCAATAATAGCAAGTATTATAATTAATTAGTAAAATTATATTGAGACCTTGTGATGCCATAGATTCAGTAATTCGGCCGAAAGTTGGTTTTTTACGCGCTGGTCAAAAACTCCAAAGCGTCGGCCAGGAACCGTCGCGCCGCCCTGCCCTTCCAAAAGCCTGAGTTCGCGAAGGCCGGCGCCCTGCCCCTCCAAAAGCCTGGGCTCGCGACGGCCGACGCCGTCGGCCGAAGGCCGGTCACGACAGGAGCTCGGAAAAACATTCCAGTCTTGAAATCCTCAGGGCTTGACCGACGCCGCGGCTTCCTCGGCGGTCGTCGGCTTTTTCAGTCGAGCGGTCTGCGCGGCGTCAATCCGCAATATTTCTGTCGCCAGAGGTCAAGCAATTATTCTGGTCGTCGGCTTAAGCGTTTTCCGAACCTGGAGCCGGCACGACCCCAGCCTGACCCTAACAAACCCAACCCTTGGTTCAAACGCCTGGATCAAAGCCGTGGCTATTAATTCAGATAATTAAATTGTAAAACTAGTAAATTATTTTATATTAATAAGTATTATTTGAACTAAAAATTATTTACTTTCCTTTAAGATTTCGAAAATTTCGCTTTCATCAACTTTATAGCTGTGTTCGGGCAAAGGGTACTGTCCTTCGGCGACGTCCCTTCGCCATTGCTCGAAAACCTCGGCGATCTCGCGGCCGAGTTCCCGATAGCGCTTGACGTATTTCGGCGTCGGCGGGTCGAAGACTCCCAGCATGTCGTAGGCGTTGAGATGGATGCCCGTGCTGCAAGGCCCCGAGCCGGCGCTGAGGGTGGGGATGGTCAGCCGCTGATCGATGGCGCGGGCCAAGGCCGCGGGCAGGCATTCGAGCACCAGGCAGAAGACCCCCGCCTCCTGAAAGGCCAAGGCGTCGGCCAGGAGATTTTTGGCCGACTCCGGATCGGCGCCTTGGCGCTTGAGGCCGCCCAGGGTCGAGGCGGTCTGGGGCGTCAGGCCGATGTGGCCCATGACCGGGAGGCCGGCCTTGACCACGGTCTCGACCTTGGGGGCCGTCCAGCGGTTGCCCTCGATTTTGACGCAGTCGGCGCCGGCCTGCATCAAGGCCCCGGCGTTGCGGACGGCCTCCTTTTCGCAGGCCTGGTAGGACATGAAGCACATGTCGCCGACCAAAAAAGTGTTGGGGGCGCCGCGCCGGACGTTTTTGACGTGGTAGATCATCTCCGGCATGGTCGCCGTGACGGTGCTTTTTTGGCCTTGGACGACCATGGCCAGCGAGTCGCCGACCAAAATGACCTCGATGGACGACCGGTCGGCCAACGCGGCCAGCGGATAGTCGTACAAGGTGACCATGGCGAACTTCTCGCCCCGCTCTTTTTTGAGCGCGAACTCCGGCACGGTGATTTTGGGCATTTTTATCCTTTTTCTTTCCGGGCGAGCCGCGGACGGCCGCCCTCCCCGGCCGGCCTCAAGCCTTCTTCAGCTCGAGCAGATCGATCTCCGGCCAGGCGAAGAGCCTAAACGGCAGGCCCACCGCGGCCAAGCCGCGGCTGACGTTGAGCCAGGCCGAGTGGTCGTGGTAGAGCCCGCTGGAATATTTGTAAAAACGGGCCGCCAAATTGTTTTGGCTGTCGCCCGGCAGCTGATATTGGCCCCCGTGGGTGTGGCCGGCCAGGTAGAGGTGAAAGCCGGCCGCGTCGGCTTGGCGATAACCTTCCGGACGGTGGTTGAGCAAGATCCGAAAATCGCCTTCTTGCGGCTCGGGGCCGGCGGCCAGGCTGAAATTCAGCACGTCTTCGTCGGCGTGATGATTGACGCCCATCCAAAACCGGTTGGAGCCTTGATCGTCGAGGCCGACCAAGGTCAAAGGCAGGCCCGGCACGCGCGCGCGCCGATTGACGAGCATGTTCAGCCCGCGTCCGTCGAGCAGCTCGGCGATGCGCCAAGGCCCGGCGTAGTGGTCGTGGTTGCCCAGGACGGCCCAGACGCCGTGCGGCACTTGGGCTAAAAGCGCCAAAGGCTCGTAATAAAGCTTGGCGAAGTCTGGCTTGTGGTCAACCAGATCGCCGGTCATCAGGACGATGTCGGGTCGGGCGGCCATGGTCGTCTCAAAGACCCGAAAAAGTTCCCAAGGGTTCATCCAGCGGCCGAGATGGAGATCGGTCAGATGCGCCACGACCAGCCCGTCGAGCTCGGCCGGCAAGGCGGGGCAAATCAAGGTCTTGCGGACCGTGGCCGGGGCCAGCGACTGCTTGAGGACGCCGCCGCCGACCATCCCGGCCAGCCCGCACAGGCCGGCCGTGCCGAGGCCGCGCATGAAGGCCCGTCGCCGGGCGTCGCGAGGCGTCTCGGCGGGCGTCTTCGCCGAGGGCGGCTCGCGGCGGCTCAGCAGGCGGGCGCCGAACTGGCGGAGGGCCAAAATGACGTAGATGACCGTCAGGGGGATCAGGGCCAGCAAATGAATCAGCTGCCAGCTGAGGGCCGGCCGGCCGAGAAAGGTCCAGGTGGCGTCCATCATGCCGTCGCGCGTCATGCGCCAAAAGGTGTAGGCCCAGGCCAGGTTGGCGGCGACGAAGAAGGCCGTGAGCAGCGCCCGGCCTTTGGCCGACTTGAAGCGTTGGCGCCACAGCCAGCAAAATCTGATTTGCGCGACCAGGCAACAGATGATAAAAATTAAGGCCGCATACTGTCGGATTAAGCCAAAAAAATTCAAATTAGTCCCTGTCAAGCCAGTTATAAACGAACTAGCTTGGTATTTGATAATTTAATGTTTTGAAGAGTTTAATTTATTGAGTTCCATCTGTATTTTTAAAAGATTAGCGATACGTTCTGGTTTGGCACCCGGTGGCAAGCCAATTTTGACCAACAAGTTTTCTCGGATGTCTTTGAGGTAAGAACGGCGGTCGAAAGCAGCAGCCGGCGAGGCGGCCGGGCGGCTTTCAAGGGCCGACGGGGGCTTTTTCGGCGACGTTTGAGGAGCGGCGTTCGACAACGGCTGGGTCGGCGTTTTCGGCGGGACTGGAGGTCCCGCTTGAGGCGCGGGCCAGGACGTCGAAGGTTCGGCGGCCGGAAAACGTTTATGGGGCGGACCGGCGTTCATGGGTTTCCTTTCTGTTAAAATCCTGCCAGTAGAGCAAAAATAATTAATTTATAAATCTTAAAGTTGTATTTCTATAATTTAATTTATTACAATAGCGTTAAAATCAATTAATAATATTAATATCATTAAATAAATAATGTTGTAAGCAAAAAGCCTAAATTAACCGAGCATTTACTGGGCGGAGCGAGCAAATTTCAGCCGCTCCAATCGCTGATTTGTGCGCTGCGTTGGTTCGCGTCTCGGCGTAGCTCGGAAAGGGCTTACGATTCCAGTCGAATTTTGTCGACTGCCTCCTTGAGACGAACGGCGACGTTTTGGGGGTCCAGCCCGTACAGGCCGGCGGCGGCCAGTTCCGCCGAAAGCGCTTGGACCAGGTTGTCGGAAAAAGGCGCGTCGGCCTGCTTGGCCATAAAATTTAGCAGGGCCATTTCGGCTCTTTTGTCCCAGCTGCGGCTGGAGGCCGTTTCCAAGCTCCAGTCCAGGCCGTAGACGGTAGCCCGGCTGCGGCCCACGGCCAGCAGGAAGGCGTTGTCGGGACTGAAGCTCAAAAAATGGATGCCGCCCGTCTCCAGGCGTCGAACGGGCAAAAAGGCGCTCTTGCGTTCGTCGGGGGCCCAGCCCACCAGCAGGCGGCCGTCGGCCAAGGCCACGGCCCAAAGACGGGCGTCGGGGCTGACGGCCACGGCGGTGGCTCCGGCCTCCAGGTCGCCGAGATCGGCCTTCCAGTCGGTGTCGAAGAGAGGATGAAAGGTCAGGCCCGCCTCGTGGGCCGAGACCAGGTAGCGGTTGAAGGGGTCGGCCGCCAGGGCGGCGATGGCCCGGGGGCCCTCGCCCGGCGCGGCCATCGGCAGGCTTCTTGTCGGGGCGGCGGGCTTGTCGGCCGACAGGCGGTATTCCACCAAGCCGTCGGTGACCGACAGGATGCGGCCGTTGGACGAGACGGCCATGGCGATCAGGGGGTTTTCGGACAGCTTGCGCACCAGCAGGGGCGTTCCCTTGTCGAGGTAGCCGTGGCCGGTGTCCCACATCTTGAGCTCGCCCTCGTCGCCGCCGGTGAAAAGCCGGCGGCGGTCCGGCCGGAAGGCCAACGTCCGGCCGCCGCCGGGGTGAGCCAGCGCTTGGCCGGCCCCGGCGCCGGTTTGGGGCTTGAAAAGCCACAAATGCCCGTCTTTGGTCAGCGCCGCGGCCAAGCTCCCGTCCGAGGCCACCGTCACGGCCAACGGCTGGTTGGCCAGCTTCTTTTCGACCATGGAGGCCGCCGCCGACTGGGGATTCGTCACGAAGGCCAGCCGCCGGTCCCGGCACAGCGCCAGCGCCGAGCCGCCGCAGGCCGCGGCCTCGCCGGCCATGTCGCCGGAGCGCTCCTCGACGACGTCGCGCAGTTCCAGGCGGACGGCGTGGCCGTAGAGCGAGCGCCACAGCGCGTCGAGCTCGGCCGACCGCTCAGGCAGCGGGAGAGTGCGGGCCTTTTGGAGGAGCTCGAGCGCCGCCTCGACGCGTCCGGCCTCGACGGCCGCGGCGGCCTCGGCCAAGAGCGGGGCCAAGAGGCGATCGGCGGTCTCGGCCGCGTCGAGCTCGCGGATCTTCGAGAGACGATGGACGGCTGGCCGAGCGCGTTCCACCAAGTGCGGGCTGAACCGGCCGCGCTCCAGGATCTCCTTGAGACGCCGGGCCTCGTGGTTGAGGGCCGGGCCGTCGTAGGCCTCCAGAGCCGCGGCCGCCTCCTGGAGCAGCCCCAGCTCCAGATAGGAGCCGGCCAGAATCAAAGGCAGCTCGGGGGTCGGCCGGTCGGCCGCCAGACGGGTCAGATCGTCGAGCCGGCCTTGAAAAGCTTCAGGCGAGATGGTCTTGTCGTGAAAACGTTTGAGGGAAAGGTTGAAAAACGAGGCCAGATGCCTGGGCTCCTCTTTGAGGGCCTGTCGCCAGAGCTTTTCGGCCTCCTCGGGCCGGTCCAAATCCAGAAGCGAGACCGCCCGGTTGTTGAGGTTGTCGGCCGAGTCCGGGGCCGTCCACGGCTTGGGCCTCGGGTAGTCGCGGCCCGAGAGGCGCTCGTGGACGGCGATGAGCTCCTGGGCGGCTTCCGAGGCTTTTTGGAAGCGGACGGCCGGGTCGGCGGCCAAGGCCCGGCGCAGGTAGTCCTTGACCTCCGGCGGCGGCGGACAAAGAGGCGAGTCGGCGTTCAGCAGATGCTCCAGGCCAGCCCCGGCCGCCGCCCCGTGTTCCCACGGCCGGCGGCCCAGGAAAAGCTCCAGCGTCGTCAAGGCTAAGGCCCACAGGTCAAAGCTCGGCGCGGGCCGCGAGTGTTCTACGGCTTCCGGGGACATGTACTGGGGCGTCCCGAAGCCGCCCGGCTCAGGCTGGCGGGGGGCCAGCTGCTCGGGCTGGCCTTCAGGCGGCTGCTGGTCGCCCGGCCACAGCGAGGCGCTGTCGGACGGATCGTCAGCCTCGCGGGCGGCTCGGGCCAGCCCGAAGTCGGAGACCAGCAGCCGTCCGGACTCTTCTTCCAAAAGCAGGTTTTGCGGCTTTATGTCCAGGTGCAGCACACCGCGTCCATGGGCGTGCTCAAGCCCCCAAGCCGTTTGGACAGCCAAGTCGACAATGCACAGGGCCCTTTCCAGAGGCTCGCCGCGCCGTAGGCCCGCGCCCTCCTTGGCGTCCAGCAGATCCTTGACCGAGCCGCCGGAGACGTATTCCATAAAAATCGACGGCACGCCCATCAACGGCCGGACATAGTAACAGGTGACCACATGCGGGTGCAGGCCCAGGCCCACCCAGGTCTCGGCCTCGTTTTTGAGGGCTTGCAAAAACTTGGCGTCGACGAGGTTTCTGAAAGGCAGCTTGAGGGCCAGCTCCTGTTGCCACTCCTGGTGCCGCACCTTGAAAACTTGCCCCAGCCCGCCTCGGCCCAGGGTCTCCTGAACCACGTAAACGCCCAGAACCACCTGCCCTACCCGCAAATCCAGGCCCCGCTCCCAAACCCTGGAAGCCAGCTTGTTGAGCGCGGCCGTCGTGTCGAGCCAAACGGTGTCGGCGGCGGCGGTCTCCGGCAGCAGATGAAAATTCTGCCCGCATTTGAGGCAGATCGATCGACGGCCAATGTTGTCGGCGTTGAGGCGGTAGCCGGCTCGGCAGCGAGGGCACACCGCCACGCCCAGCGCGGCGGCGCTCGAGCCCGTCGAAGGCGCCGCCTGGACCGGCTTGGGGGGCGACGAGGAGTCCGACCCGTTCATTTAGGCTCGGCCTCCAACAGGCCGTCGAGGCGGGCCGCGGCCAGCAGGCTGGCCTTGAGGCTCAAGGCCGTCTGATGCTTGATGGCCGGGTTGTCGACCAAGGCCTCGTCGAGGGCCAACGCCAGATGGTCGCCCACCTTCACGCCGCGCCGGAGCACGGGCACCGGCGCGCGGTTGAGCACCACCCGCCAAGGATCCTCCTCTTCGGGAAAGTCGCGGGGGTACTCGCCGGTGACCAGCTTGTACAAAGTGGCCGCCGCGGCCCAAACGTCGACTTCCGGCCCGGCGTGCTTGAAATTTATCACTTGTTGGCGGGGCATGGTGGCCGGCGAGCCGGCCACCGAACCGGTGCGGGTGTTGCCGTACGACTCGCCGACGTTGTAAAGCTTGCCCACGCCAATGTCGGCGATCTTGGGGGCCGTCCCGTCTGGCCCGCCCAAAAAAACGTTGGCCGGCTTGAGATCCCGATGGATCAAGCCGCGGGACTCGGGCGCCCGGAGGTCGTCGACGCGACCGGCGGCCAGCTTGACGTTGTGGATGTAATGCAGCCCGTCGAGCACCGGCAGCACCAAACTCAAGGCCTCGACGGGCTGAAGGCGCCCGCCGGCCTCCAAACGCTTTTCTTCGCAGTTGCCGCCTGGGCAATATTCCATGAGATAAAAATAAGCCCCGCCATAAAAACCAAAGTCGTAGAGCTTGGTGACGTTGGGATGCTTGAGCGCCCGTCCGATGGAGACTTCCCGCAAAAAACTCTTGCGGGCCCATTCATTTTCCGAGACGGCCGGCGACATGACTTTCAAGGCCATTTGAGCCTTGTTGTCCTTGCGTTCAGCTAAAAACACAGCCGAAGTAGAGCCGCGGCCCAAAGTTTTGGTGATCCGCAGGCCTGTGAGAGGGTCCAAGGCCTTGATGCGGCGGTTGAGGCCGGCCTTAAGAAGCTTGAGCGAAGCCAAGGGGTTGGGCCGGCACTCCTGGCACAGCACGTCGGCGTACTTGGACAGCGGCGCCGGAAGATGGACCTTCCCGCAGGCCGGACAACGGGGGTTGATCTCCAGCGCGGCCATCGAGCCGCCCGGCTCGTAGACGGCCTCGTCGACCAAACCCACCCGAAAGCTCAAGCTCCCGGCCAACGTCATCACGTCGCCGTCTTTGAGCTGAACCCCGAAGCCGCTGACGGCGACGCCTTGGAGACGGTCCTCCTCGCGGCGGCTGACGAGGTGCCCGTTGAGGAAGGTCCCGTTGAGGCTGCCCAGATCCCGCAAGAAAGCCCGATTGCGGCTGAGCTCCACCACGCAGTGATGGCCTGAGACGATCCGAAACTCCTCCACGTCCGGCAGCTTCAGCGTCGAGCCTTGTCCGCGGCCCACGACCACGGCCCGCGGTCCGACAAACTCCCAGACCTGCGGTTCGCCGAAGTCCGCCGACAAAATCAGCCTCAAGGCCGAAGGCGGCGACTGCTCCGTCCGGGAACGGATGGTGGCGTTGGGGCGGCGGGTCGAAGCGCGAGAGGGTGTGATCGTCATTGAGGCGCGGGTCTCTCCCGAAAGCGCGGTTGAGTCGGGACGAAAAGAAAAGGGCCTGGACGGACGGAGGCTCGACCGCCGGCCGTAGGGCGTCCAAGGCGAGCGCGGAATTGGAGGCTTGCGTCTCCTGAAGTGGAGCGAGTTTAATTATACCCCAGCGGGGCGTCAAAGTCCAGCCCTGTTTCGAGCTCGAACCGGCCGCCCCCGCGCCGCGGGGGCTTGCGGCCGGCGAAGCGGCCGGACGATCCAGGGCGGCGCATGGCGTTTAATCAGATATTTAAATATAAAATCTAAAGTTATGCTTTAGATTTTAGGGGCGCCAAGGCTGGGCCGGCGCGCTGGCGGCCGCCGCCCGACGGCGAAAAAAACCGCCTCCGGACGGCGCCGGCCGAGCGCCAAAGCGGCGCCCGTTAGGATATTATCAGCGTTTTATCGCTAAAGTCTACATCACTACTTTAATTGAGGGCGCCGGCGGAGGCCGCCTGCCAGGCCGCTCAGGCCGGCCCGTCCGCCAAAAAAATAAGCCGGAGAGGGCTTAATAAATCATGACATGGACGCAAATTATCCAAAAATAAAAGAACAAATTACCAGAATAAAATATTCAAATAAAAAAATAAAATAGGATATTAGAATTTATCATAGCTAATATTGTTATATCAATGTCTATTTAATCTATTATAGCAAATTTAGCGCCAATTTCATAGGCTTTTTGCAGATCCAATGGGAAATGTTCGGCTCTAACTTTTTTTTTATGTATTTCATCGAACATCGGCGCGTGATAACGGCTATAATCATCGAATTGCAAGGTGTCGCAGCAGGTCAGACGCTCAAAAGCTGGACTATTGAGACGTTTAAAAATAAACTCATGCGTTTTAAATAATATATCATAGCCCATTGATGTCACAGCATCTTGAGGCACGTTCATGGTGTAAAATAGGCCTACAGCCGGCCCTCGCTCCAGCAACGTGAGGTTTTGCCAATCATACGCCATGCAGCTGAATAGATAACGCTCCCAAAAGGAGCGCATGGCGCCTGTAACGTCGCCGAGGTAGATGGGCGAGCCCATTATCACGGCCGTCGAGTCGGCCAACAACTCCAAAACTGGCTGCAGCTCGTCGCGTTGCCAGCAGCGGCCGTCGCGCCAGTTTTTGACGGTTTTGCAGGCGAAGCAGCTCACGCAACCCTTGTAGGACAAATCATGCAGCCGCACCAAACGGGTCTCGACGCCCCGGTCGGCGGCGCCGTCCAGAGCCCGCGCCAACAGGGCCGCGGTGCTCCAATTTTTGCGGGGGCCGCCGTCGACGGCCACCACCCGACGGGTTTTTCGGTTCATTGAAGGCCTCCCGGCGCCGGCTCAATGCCGGCCGTCCGCCGACAATTTACCCTCCCAACCGGCGGTTGGCAAGAGGCACGTCCGGTCTGGCCTCGCGAAACCGCGGACGGCCGCGGTCCGGCGGGGAAATAGATTGATTTGCAAGGCCGAAAAGTGATATAGTCGACTCTACAAAACATCGCGGCCGCCTTCGCGCGGCTTTCGGCCTCTTGAGCCCTCCGCCGCGCCGGTCGCGCGTCAGGCGAGCCAAGGCCCTTGCTCTTTCGCCATTTTTCGGCTTGCGTCCGTCCCTGGGCGGGGGGAAAGGTTCTTTATGAAGGTCTGGCAGGCCGATTTGGCCCTCATCCTCGGCGGCGTCCTGTGGGGCTTGGCGTACATATTCAGCAGCCGGGCCCTCGCCGACTGTCCGCCGTCGCTTTTTTTGCTGCTGCGCTTCAGCGTGGCCACGGCGGCCTGCTGGCTTCTGTTGCGCCGCAGCATCGCTAAAACTTCGTCCAAGGTCCGCCGCCAAGGCTTAATTTTGGGTTTTCTGATGGGCGGCGGCTATATTTTGCAAATTTACAGCATAAATTTCACTGAAGTAGCCCGCGCGGCCTTCTTGACCTGCATGTGCCTGCTGGGCATCCCAATTTTGAATTTTTTGATCTTTCGCACCGTCGTCAAGCTCCATAGCCTCATCGGAGTGATCATGGCCACCGTCGGCCTGTACATCTTTCTAGACCCCAGCTTCACGGGCGTCAACGTCGGCGACGTGCTGGGCCTGATCGCCATCCCCGTGTGGGCCCTGTACATGATCTACGTCAGCGTCTTCACCGAAGGCCAGGACGACGCCGAAATCACCTATCAATATCTTTTTTGGCAGCTTGTCGGCGTGCTGCCCTTGGCCCTGATCACGGCCCTGGTCTTCGAGTCCGGCTGGCTGCTGGCGCCGCTTCACCCGGATCTGGGCAAGGCGCTGACCTGGACGCGCAGCTTTGTCGGCGGGCTTTTGTTCACCGGCCTGGCCGGCTCGTTGGTCCCCGTCTTTCTGCAAACCCGCTCCCAAAAGTACACCACCGCCGTCCAGGCCATGCTTTGCTTTCAAGTCGAGCCCGTGACGGCCACGGTGGCCGCCTTCCTGGTGCTCGGCGAGCCCGTGTTCGTCCACACCGTCGTGGGCGGGGCCATCATACTCGCCGCTGTCATCGTCTCCGAGGTGGGCGGTCTGTGGTTGGCGAAACGAAACGCCTCCTCGTGAGGACGCCCGCCGAAGGCCGCCGGCCCGCGACGCCAAATGAGCTGTGGCGGCGCTCTCTCGCCCTCGAGTTTCGCAGTTTGCTTTTTTTTGCAATATAAATTTACAGTTTTTTTTCGTGCTCCCGCATGGCCTGGCTCGGCCAGCCGGCGGCTTTCTCGGCTCGCGGGCGACTCCCATGCCGACCTGAGGCGTCGACGTTGATCGCCGGCGAAGGCTGGCGTTCTCGAAAAAACCCGGGACGTCGCCGGCGGCGGCCGGCTTCGCTCGCGGCCTTTCATAAATGCAGCTTTTCGGCTAAACTGGTCAGGCGGCCCGACAGCCGCCCAAATTCGCCAGTCCCGAGGAAAACCATGCTCAAGTCGGTCGTGGCCGCCGGCCTGCTGTTTTTTTCGCTCGTCGCCTCGCCGCTCTGGGCTCAGCAGGCGCCCGCCGACCCGCCGACGCCGGACCAGCCTGAGGCCCAGCCGGAAGTTCAGCAGGCCGTGCGCCAGCTGTGGCAGGATCGGACCGGAGATCTGCAACGTTTGGCCGACGAGGCCCAAAGCGCCATCGCCGCGGCCAAGCTCGACGGTCAAGCCTTCAACGAGAAGCTGAAGAAGACCGAAGCCGAAGTCAACCGGCTTTTGCGGCTTTATCAAATTTCCCGCGGCCGGCCTTCCGAGCAGGAAGACATTTTGAGGCAGTTGCGCGGCCTGGCGGCGCAACTCTCCGACGGCCTCAGGCCCTTGGAGACGGCCTTGAGCGCCTTCGGCCGCCAGCTCGCCGAAGTCGAGGCCGTGCGCAAGTCCATGGCCGATCAGGACGGCGACGACGCGCTGACGACCGACTACCGGCGCAACCTCGAGCTGGCGGTGAGCAAGCTGAAAGCGGCCGACCACGGCTTGGAGATCATCTTGGAGCCGGGGCAGGAGTCGAACCGGAGGCTCAAGCAGCTCATCGCCGACATCGACGCCGAAGTGCCCCAGGCCTGGCGAGACTATTTTTTCGACCTCCCCGTCGGCGGCCTGGCCGCCTCGGCGCAGGAGCTGGGCAAATGGTTCAAGGGGCTGCCTTCGCGGACCCTGTTCATGTATCCCCAGACCGGGGACGCCTGGTCGTACTTCGGGCTGCGCTTTTTGATCGTCGCGGCGGCCCTGCTGCTGATCGGCTCGCTGACCCTCCGGGGCGAGTCGAGGATCCCCGCGGCCGTCCGCCGCGACATGGTCAGGATAGTCAAGGGTCCCTGGATTTGGATGACCTTGGGCCTGGCCCTGCTGATCGGCTCGCTGACCAGCCTCGGCGGCAGCTGGCTGGCCCTGAAGCTGCCGGGCGTGCTCATGCTCATCCACGGTCTGGGGGCCTTGAGCTGGCGACTGAGGATCGCCGCCAAGCCCGAGCTCGAGGGCCGCCCTTCCCCCTTGGACCGTTTCTACAAGCCGGCCGCCTTGGGCACGGCGCTTTTGTTCGTCGACGCGCCCGCCGGCGCCTTGACGGTCGTGTGGCTCGCCGCCATGGCTTGGCTGCTGGCGTTTCTGAAAAAATTGGCCAAGCAGGCCGGCGAGAGAGGCGAAAAAAGGCTCCTGCCGGAACGGGCGGCCTACGGCGGCGCCTCCTGGTTCGCCTTCGGCTCGCTGGCCGTGGCCCTGACCGGGCACGCCAGGCTGGCCGTCCTGGTTTTCATGGCTCTCTACGCCCTGGTCAACATCATCATCTTGGGCAGCGCCCTGGTGATGCTCACCGCCGGCCTGTGCCGGCTGATCTTCGATCCCGAACGCCACCCCGTCAAGCACGCCGTCATTCACTCGCTGGCCTTGCCGGTCTCCTTCATCTTGTCCACCATTTCGGCTCTGCCGTGGCTGGCGGCCGTGCCCGGCTCCTCGCGCCTGATCGGCAACTTTCTCCGCCGAGGCTACACCGTCGGCGACGCCTCCTTCGAGTTCAGCCGCCTGGTGCTCATCGCCGCCCTTTTTCTGCTTTTCAGATCGCTCAGAGGCCTCGGCGCCACCTCTTTGGCCCACCTGCCCGACAGCCTGCCCAACATAGAGCGCGGCGTCATTCCGCCGCTGCAGACTCTCATGACCTATCTGCTGTGGACCGTCTTCGCCTTGGTCTCCTTGAGCCTGTTGGGCGTCAATTTCACCAGCCTGGCCGTGGTGGCCGGCGGCTTGAGCGTGGGCATCGGCTTCGGACTCCAAAACGTCTGCAACAACCTCGTCAGCGGCTTCATGCTCATCTTCGGCCGCAGCATCCTGGTGGGCGACTACGTGGAAATCGGCGGAGTCGCCGGCACGGTCAAATCCGTCAACATGCGCTGCGCGGTGGTCGAAACCGTCGAAAACGCGCTGGTCTTCGTGCCCAACTCGACCATCATGAGCGGCCAGTTCGTCAACTGGACCCGCAACAACCGGCTGTCGCGGCGCAAAATAGAATTTAGGGCCGTCTACGGCACGGACGTCGAGCTCGTCTTCGCGCTGCTGCGGCAAGCCGCCGAAGCCGAGGAGCTGGCGGTCAAAAATCCGCCGCCCGCCGTGGCCGTCATCGACCTGAGCGAAACGAGCGTGGTCTTCGGCCTGTGGGTGACCATCGGCGTGGACACGGCCACCGCGGCCATGTCCAACATCCGTGAGGCGGTTTACGCGCTTTTCTCGCAAAATGGCGTCAAATTCTACACCCGCAACGTCGAGCTCGACGTGTCCCAAGCCACCGTGGCCGTCAGAGCCTGAAATCGTCGTCCACGACAAACTTTATTTTTGGCGGCTATTGATAATGATACTCATCTAAAGTGATCAATTATTGTTAAATTTAAACCACATCAACACTATTAATAATATTTAGCTTAAAAGAATCAATCAGCAGATTGGTTTTTTAAGGTTTCGTCTTGGTCCAAGCCGGCGCAAACGAACCGGCTGACGGCGCCGCTTGCCCGAAGCCTGAGCGCCGGCGAGCGCCGCCTGATCGCCAGGGTTCGCCTTGGGAACCGGGGCTACACCGGCCAGGTCTCCAGCCGCCAAGCGGCGTCCCAAAACATCCATTCCATTTTCGAGGCCAGCACGAACGCGGCGGTCATCGCGTCGCGTCCGGCTTCGCCGACCGCCGCGGCCAGACGATCGGCCATGGCCCGGGCGGTCCGGACCGAACGGGCGTATTCTTCCCCGCCGTAGGCGTCGATCCAGCTCTGATAGGGGTTGCCTGGCCGGCTTCGGGCCTGGAGCCGCTCGCCGACCTTTTGGTAAATCCAAAAGCACGGCAGCGTCCCGGCCAAGGCCGTCTCCAACGACGAGGCGGCCAACAGGCGGTGCAGATAGGAAGTGTAAAGCAGGTTCGACGGCGTCGGCGCCGCGGCCTCGGCGACCCCAAAGGTCCGGTGGAGCTCTTTTTCGACCTGTATGGTCTCGGCGGCGAACTTCAGCAAATCTTCGACTTCAGCCCTATTTTGATTTTTAATCGCTAATGCCGCTAATATTTTGCCAAAATCGTCAAGATATAGCGAATCTTGAGCGATGTAAAACAAAAATTTCTCGCGATCCAGCGTGCCGTCCGTCAAAGCGATGATGAACGGATGAGCGACAATGGCCTCAAAAATAGACGTCGCCGCAGTCCAAGCTTGATCGGTCCAAGTCATCAGTCTCTCCTGCCTAAACCTCCGAGCGGGGCCTCGCGAAAATGAAGCGCCATGGGCCGCCGATGCGGCGCCCGCGTCAAGGCCGTTTTTCGTGAGACATTTTACGGCTCCAGGCGAAAATTTGCCAGTGTGGACGGCTCAAGCCATCGAGCATTGAGGCTCAAGGCCGAGCCGCAACGCCGGGCTTGAGGTGCTCTGCCCGCTCGGCGAACGCGAACGAGCGCCACGAGCGGAGGCGAGCGGCGCTCGAGGCGGGTCAGACGGCGGCCAGAGCTTCCTCGGGCGTCCTCGGACCCCGTCGGCCGCCGCTTGTCGCAAGGAACCCGCCCGCTAAGGCCGGCCGGCGACGTCGCTCTGCCGGCGGCTTCCGTTTTCGCCGCCTGAGCTCCGGCCAACGCAACCGGGGGCTTGGGGCCAACGCGGGTCTGAGCCGGAATCCTGACATCTCCGGGGCGAGCTCGTCCCTCCTCAGGCTGGCTGCGCCCTTGGACTGAAACCGAGCGTGGGACTTGGGCTCTGCCGCGTTCGGCGACGTTCTTTGGGACGCGGCTTGCCAGGACACGGCTTGCCGACCCGCCTCCCCGAAAATCCTGGACGCGAAATTTTTTTCTGGCATGAGACCGCGTGATGTGTTATATTGGCAAATTGAGCCCTATCTGGTGGCGGTCTGTCCCGGCTGGCGTCAAAGCTGGCCGGGGCGGACCGGGGCTTGACGGCCCCTGCCGGAGCGTTACGGCTCTTTGCCGCTCAAGGACCGCCCCGCTGATTGGCGCTTTATTTGGCTTTCCGGCCCGGGTGGCGGAATTGGTAGACGCAGCGGACTTAAAATCCGCTGACCGAAAGGTTGTGGGGGTTCAATTCCCCCCCCGGGCACCATTCTTTTATTACTGATTGTAAATAAGCCAAAATAACATAATTATTTTTTAAATCATATTAAAAATTTATAAATCTACCCCCAAACACCTTCCAGGTCGTTGATTTATTGTTATTTTTTTGGTATATGTTTATATTATTGATATAATTTACTTTTTTAAGTTGGTCTATATTTTTGTTTTTTTTATTATATTTAATCGCCACGGCAAAAGGGCCTATCTACCCGGAATGACAGGACAAATCCTGTGAAATGGCCCCTCTGGATTCGCATTCTCGACTGGCAACCTAAGTCCTTGTAATCACGGGGAAAGGCTCCAATCCCCAACAACGGCCTGAGCCTGGCCTACATCAGCCCCGAAAACCGTTCTTAACAGGTAGAAATAGGCCAGATTGACAATGTCTGCCTGTTCAATTTTATCTCATTTTTTTTGAAAATGGCCTCCACCAGAGCGGTTCCACTATTTCCACGCCAACGGTCTTTCCAGCAATTTCCGCGCCAATATCTCTCGATTTGAAGAAAAAAAATTTTTTTTCGTTATAAATTTTACTTGACAGGCCTCTTATCTGGTGCAGTATGGTTCCAGTAACCTGATGCCGTCAGCTGGAAATCCACCGCTGTCAAACGGGCCGCAATTGCTCAATTGGTGGAAAGTGGAGGCCAATATATACCGATTTATTGAGAATAAATTATTTTTTTTTGCCTAATATTATTGTTATAAATAAAGAAGGTGCTTTTAAAGATCTTAGTCTGAATAATTAAGTAGATATTTTAACTAATAAGATTGATTATGATAATTTATAGCTATATTTTATAAAAAATATAATATATGATTCTATAGTTCAAGAAAAATATATAGCTTATCCAACAGATATTAGATTGGTTTTCAAATTATTTTTCGATGTTAGAAATTGTCAAGCATTTAGGAATTAAATTTCGTAATAAATTTATCAATTAAGTACGGACAATACGTAAAAATACAGGATTT
>JAISZC010000111.1 GCA_031269485.1 Deltaproteobacteria bacterium | reverse complement strand
AGTCTGTGGAGAGGAAGGCTCTGGCCTTGCGGGCAGTCACAAGGTGAAACCGGCCTCTATGAAGCAGAAAGTCAGCACCAAATCAGATGGTTAGATTTGGATAGGTCTGACAGAACGGGCGAGAGGAACCAACGCGGTGAAGAGCATGTATCGTCCTTGAGCCGGGGCCCTGGCTTGAGCCGGGGGCTTGGCTTGGGCCGCCAGGCGCAGCGAGGATTTTTTGATTGTCGCTCGCGCCGACGCCCGGGCCGACGCTCGGGCCGCGCTGGGGCTCGGCGAGGCTCCGGAACGAGCTGTGGCCTGCGAGGCGGCCGGGGCGGACTGCCCGAAACGGTCAAGGAGGTGCGGCTCGTCAACCAAGTCCGAGCCGGCACGCTCGCCAACATGGTCGAGGGCGGACGCACGCCTCTGTTGACCAACGTCGCAGACCAAGACTATTATCGCGCCAAAAACGTTTCAATTAAAATTAATATAAAGCTAAGCGAAAAGTTAGTCAAAAACCTATTAAAATAGGAAAGGCTCGTCGAGATTTTTGGCCTAAGGTCTCTGCGGCGCTCAGCCAGAACCACGGCGGCGGTGGAAGACCTCCAAAACATGCCGGCCGCGGCCAGCGGGACCAGAAAAACCCCGAAACGTCCGGGCCAAGTCGGGCTTGAGCAAGGCTTAGTTTTTCCGGTGCAAGCTCAAAGCGTGGCGACCGTGCCGCTCAGCCTGCAAGCATGTTGCGGCCAGCGGGCCAAGGAAAATCGGCTTTTGCGGTTTTTGCGGCCAGGCCTGCGGTTTTGAGGAAAACGCCTTTCTGGTCGGGGCTCTGAACGTTCCAGGACAGGGCCGTCGGCCTGTGGGGGCTGGGCGCCCAGGGCCCGACGAGGAAGCCGCAACCCGCCGAAGAGGGCGAAGAGGGCCTCAGCTCCGCAGCCTCCGCAGGAATCCTTTTGGTCAGGGGAGGATGTCAGGGCCTCGAGCTACGCGGCGGCCAAGCTCATGAACGTTTTTAAAGAGAGCGGAGGGAGTTGCTGGGCGACATGGCGACTCTTTTGTTGATCGACCTGGGCGTCGCAAACGAGCTGGGGGCCAAATACGGAAAAAAGTCCTGGCTTGACGAAGCTAGAGCTCAAATTGAGCCAAACGTCTGCGTCACGGCCTCGGCCGCTCCCCGGGACGGCCGTGGTCGCGACGAAAGCGGGCTCCGTCTCAAAAGCGCGGTCCTTGGGATTTTAAACTAAAAAATCTATATAATATAATTTATAGATATAATTAAATATTTGTTAAAAATTTTAAAATACAATCAATAATTTTATCTTTACTATGGCCATCACCATATATAAATTGAGGATATTGGCTAGTTGATGAGAGTAGATTCATACTATTTTCTAAAATATTATTTGATACAGCGTTAGATAAGAAATTCCAGCCATATTCTATTAATTCCCTCCATCCAGTATCTGGCATTACTACTATCGTTCTTTTTCCAGCGAAATAAGCTTCTTTTTGTAAACCACCACTATCTGTAACTACAAAATTACATGATAACAATAAGGACATTAAATCAATGTACCCTTGTGGTTCAATTGTTTTAAGTTGAGATAAAATATCAATATAACCAAATTTAATTAAATTTTTCTTGGTTCTTGGATGTAAAGGGAATATAACAGTATATCCAGTTTCTTTTTGTAATTTAACTAGACCTTTCATGCATTCCAATAAATTATTTTGAATATCAACATTATAATCTCTGTGTAAAGTCGCAATAATATATTTATTATTTTCTAGATTGTATTTTTTACAAATATCTTTAGGTTTAAAAAATTTAGACATATGCAAAAAACAATCATACATAATATCGCCAGTTATATTAACACCATTAAAAATTCCTTCGTTTTTTAGATTAAGAGCTCCTAATTCTGAACAACAACAAAGTATAGATGAAATATGATCGACTAATACTCTATTTATTTCTTCTGGCATACTCTTTGGTATCATTCTAATTCCAGCTTCAATATGAATAATTGGAATAACCAATTTTGAAGCCACTATAGCCGCGGCTAATGTTGTATTGGTGTCACCGTAAACTATAATAGCATCAGGTTTTTCTGCTAATAAAACTCTTTCTGTTTCAATAATTGTTTTAGCCGTCATAATAGCGTGAGTATCTGAACCTATATTTAAATTATATTTTGGTTTAGGCAGATTAAAATCAGAAAAAAAGATATCAGACATATTTACATCATAATGTTGACCTGAATGCACTAAAATATGATCCCAAGCTTTTATATTTTGTACTTGTAAGCTAATAATAGCTTCTTTAATAAATTGAGGTCTAGCTCCGATAATTGAACAGATTTTCATATATAATTAATCTATTTTAATTTATTTGATTTGAAATTTAATATTATATCCGGCAATAGCTATGGGGGACCGTCCCCCTAGAGCCACTGGAGGCAGTGAGCAGTTACGATAGACCAATTCCACAATCTGATGAAAATTTCGTCCTGCTGGCCTTATGACGAAGTCGAGGCTGGCGAGCGCGATCAATCTGGGCATTTGTTTCACCGCAGAACCTAAGGGAACCTCTGACTTCAGTCAGGGAAGAGAGGTCAAAGACAGCGCCTCGCCGACCGGCTATCGTGGCCATCGGCGAGGGTTGCGTTCAAGAGACTTCAAGAGACTTTTCATCGCCAGGCCGCTTACGTCCGCGTCGCGGAAAATCGCCGCCAACGCTGGAGCGGCCAGCGGCGGCGGGCAGTTGTGCTGATCTGCCGCCTTGGGTCGCCGTCGTGGTTTTGGCGAGCGGACAACCTTGATTTAAGGCTAACAGGTCGCCATGATAGCAGAGGGGCGAGAAAAACGCCACCCAGGGCGAAATGCTTTGCGGCGCCGCAGACCGCGGCGCCGGCGGCTCGCGTCTGGCGGTCCGGTTTCTTCAGCGCGCGGACGGGTCTCCGGGGGCTGGCAAGATTTTAATCGGCTTCATGGGAGGCCGTCGGCGGTGGCCGCTCAAGGGCTGGGGGAGAGCGCTTTTGGGCCGGCGCTCGACCACGCCGCCGGCGGAACCTGAAGACCGCCTGACATGCCGTGGCTGGAAGCCGCTGGCGTTTTTTTCGCTGGCGGCTTTTTCGCAGGCGTCCTGCGCGTGGCGGGGCGCCAAAAAAGCCGCGAGCGTCGTCCGAGGCGGCCTTAGGGCGTTTGGGCCGGGGCGGCCCCGGCGTTTTCGGTCGGCGTCGGACGGTCGCTCGCCGTCCTGTCCTGAGGCCGCGTGGCCGACCGCGCGAAATCCGAATTCCAGGGGCCGCAAGACCGCAATTTTGCTCTGGCCCCGGCGCCCGAACTGTGTTAAAATCACCGCAATTCGGCGAAGCCTGCAGACGGGCGCCTCCGGCGCTCCTTGATTTTCGGCGCTTGGCGTCCCCTGGGGAAATTTCGACGCCCGGACTGGCAGGCGTCGATCGGCCGCGACCGGCCGCCAAGCGCCGCCAGTCCCGGTCACCTAACCCAGTCAAGAGAGGCGAATTTTTATGGTAATTCTGGTCATCAACGCTGGCAGTTCCTCGGTCAAGTTCACCTGCTTCGACATGGCCGCCGGCAACAAGGTTTTGGCCAGCGGGCTGGTGGAACGCATCGGCATCGAAGGCACCAGCATGAAGTTCACCAACCACAAGGGCGACGAAGTCAAGGGCGAGGTGGACGTCAAAAATCCCAGAGACGCCGTCAAGCTCATCTCGGAGCGCCTGCTGGACGCCAAGCACGGCGTGCTCGCCAAGCTCGACGAGATCAAGGCCATCGGCCATCGGGTGGTGCACGGCGGCGAGAAAATCCAGGATCCCATCATCGTCACCAGCCAGGTCAAGGACGTCATCAGGGAATGCTTCTCGATGAGCCCCCTGCACAACCCTCACAACCTCAACGGCATCGAAGCCTGCGAGGAGGTGCTGCCGGGCGTGCCCAACGTCGGCGTCTTCGACACCGCCTTCCACGCCACCATGCCCCCGAAGGCCTTCCTATACGGTCTGCCGTACTCGTTCTACACGGAAAACTCCGTCCGTCGCTACGGCTTCCACGGCACCAGCCACGCCTACGTTTCCAAGGCCGCCGCGGCTCTCGACGGCCGGCCGCTGCAGGATCTCAGGATCGTCACTTGCCATTTGGGCAACGGCGGCTCGGTGGCCGCCGTCAAAGGCGGCAAGTGCCAGGACACCTCCATGGGCCTGACGCCTCTCGAGGGTCTGGTGATGGGCACCCGCTCGGGGGACGTGGACCCGGCCGTGGTCCTCTACGTCATGAAGCTCAAGGGCCTGTCGGTCGAGCAGACGGACAACCTGCTCAACAAGCAAAGCGGCATCCTGGGCTTGGCCGGCATCGGCTCTTCTGATCTGCGCGACGTCGAGGCCGCCCAGGACAAGGGCAACGAGCAATGCCGCCAGGCGCTGGAGGTCTACGCCTACCGCGTGCGCAAGTACATCGGGGCCTACGCGGCCGCCCTCGGCGGGCTTGACATCGTGGTTTTCACCGCCGGCGTGGGCGAGAACTCGGCCACCATGCGCGCCTCCGTCGTCGCCGGCCTCGACGATCTGGGGATCAAGCTTGATCAGGCCAAAAACGCCGTCCGCTCGCCCGAGCCCAGAGTCGTCAGCGCCGACGACAGCCGAGTGAAAATTCACGTCGTGCCCACCAACGAGGAGCTGGCCATCGCCGAGTTCACCAAGGTTTTGGTGTCCTGAGCCGCCAGCCGTCCGCTTGAGCCACTCTCCGAGCTCCGACGTCATCGAAGAAGCCGCCGACCGACCGGTCGGTCGGCGGCTTCTTTTTCGTCGTCCGGACCGCAGTCGGGCTTAGCTTTAACCTTATGAAGAAAAAGGGATTGGCGTCCTCCCCTGACTAAAGTCAGAGGCTCCCTTAGGTTCTGTGGAACAAAGAGGCTAAGCGCCTGACGGCGAGCGCCTCCTTGACGCCCGCCTGGACGACAACCGTTCCCCGATCAGAGCCTGGCCCTTGGCGCTGGTCAATCCGCGATGATTCTCAAGTCTTCGAGAGCGCCATGTTGGAGGGGCCGGCCGCGGGCTTTGGCGAGACCATGGCCGGTCCGTCGATCTCCCCGCGCGTGTCGAGCCATTGGGCCCCTTGGCGGGAAAAGCTCCGCGCCTCGGGTCGAGGCCGGCGTCCCGACGACGGCTGGGCCTGAGAGCTCCAACTGACGCGCTTTGAAGTTTTTTGGGAACCCGCCGGGCGAGCGCGCCTCGCGCCAGCAAGCTTTATCGCCGCTTCGGGCCGCTCGCGACGGCAAGAGCCTGTCGGGCCGCGGCGAGCCGGCGCCCCTTTTTTCGTCGCCGCCGCCGCCGCCTTGACGACGGCCGGGTTTGGCGTTTTCTTTCGGCGGCCGCGGCGGGTCCCGCGGCCGGTTCATTCGACGGCGACGTCCAAGACGTCCAGGGAGAAAGTGAACTCCGGCCAGGGCCGGCCGGCTTGGCCGTGCTCGATCAGCCGCCCCCACAGGTAGCGGGCGCGAGCCACGAACTGCTCGGCCAATCTTTCTTCCAAGACGAACCGCGTGGAGGTGACGAACGAGCGGGCCAGCCCGAAGGCCAGCCGGGCCTCGTATTCGGCGTCGTCGAGCTCTTGCGCGAAGAGCCGGGCCAGGGCCGCCGTCCCCTTGGCCGCTTGGGTCAGGCGGCGACGGGGCGGCGCCTCCAGGACCGGAAGTCTGATGATGGACAGCAGCATCACCGAGATGTCCTGGACGTAGTCCGTCTCGCGGCTGCGGTAGAGGTCGACGAAGGTCACCCGCTTGCGGGTAGGGTCGTAGAGGAGATTGGAAAGGTTCCAGTCCCCGTGGACGCGCATTTTGAAGGGCGGCGTCAAGTTCCGCTCCTGGAGCTTGGCGGCCTCCAGCATGACGGCGGCGGGCTTGAGGGACCAGTCGCCCAGAGCCCCCGAGCCGTTGAGCAGCCGCGGGTAAAGGACGGCCGCCTCCGGCAGCCGGGTTTCGGCCTGCCGGCAAAAGTCCGAGGGGGCGCCGTTGGCGCTTCTGGTTTCCCGCCACACCCCGCACATGATTTCGAAGGCCAGCCGCAGCCCCTCTACGGCCGCCTCCGGGGCGTTTTCCAAAAAAAGGGCCTGCAGCGTCCGGCTGGGGATGAACTCCATCATCAGCGCCGCCTCGGCGCCGGCCTGGGCCGGGATGAAGGCCCGGACCTGAGGCGTCAGCCCCGGCCGGAGTTCCGACCACAGGGCCAGATTGCCGCGCTCGGAGGCGAGCTTGGTGACCGGGCCGTGCTTGAAAAGCACCGTCTGATCGGCCGGCCCGCCGCCGTCGAGGTTGCCCACCACGCCTATGCGGCAGCCCGAGCGTCCGCCCCAGATGGACCGAAAGTCCAGCCGGGCCGGCTCCATCGGGGCGCCGGCGGCCCGGAGGCCTTCGCCCAGGGCCTTGTACTGCTCAAGCTTGATCTTCTCGCCCATGATTATGTATATGATTTTTTCGCCGATCTCCAAAATCATGTCCCCGATGCGCTCGAGGTAATGGACGATCATGATGGCCGTCACCAAATCCTCAGGCGCGGCCTCGGTCCGAAAGTCGGCGATGAGGCGGGCGAAGCGCTGGGCGTAGAGGGCGTCGAGCCGCTCCTCGACCTGGCCCAGCGCGACGGCCAGGCCCACGTCGCGCTTTTGGAGGGCCGGGTGGATTTTGTCCAGGCCATGGAAGATGTCCTGGAAAAAATCTTTCAGCTGATAGGGCGCCAGCACGTCGAGACTGCTGAGGTAGCTGGCTTGGCGGTCGAGGTTGAGGAGCATGTCGGAGATGCGTTCGAGCCGGGAGGCCACCGACGAGACGCCTTGGAGGCGCAGGCTTTCGCGATGCCCCGCGGGCTTGCGCACGGTCATGTCCATGGCCAGCTTCTGCAGCAAGGCCACCTGGGTGGTGATGTAGGACACCCGGTGACCCAGGGCGAGGCTTTTCGCGGGGTCGCGGACGGCGAGCAGATCTCGGGCTTCATGGGCGGCTTGGAGCACCTCCTTGGTCAGCAGCCTGAAGCCGTCTTCTATTTCGCCGCGCATTGGTCCTTCATTCCCTGGCCGGCTCGGGCAGATCGAAGAGGTTCGGCTGTCGGTCGGAGTGGTCGGGCCAGCTGATGGAGACCGTCATTTTCACGCGGCCCTTGCGTTGGACCGTCTCCAAGGTCATCTCCAAGATTTCGCCCGGCTGGAGCGTCAACTTTTTGTCGTCGGCGCTGACGGACATGCGTCGGTTTTTGAAACCCTCGATGAGCGACGCGAAGAAGCCGGCGACGTCGTCGGGGTCGGTCACGAAGGTGTGTTGATATCTATTTTTATTCAATTAACTCACCTAAAGGCCATTTAGGGGATGTCGTTTATTTTTTATGGCTTTATTTTGGCAATCGGCAAAATATTACAAAGCGTCACATGGACGGTCGACGAGGGACAGTCTTCAGACGCCGCGGAGCGTGGGCTTGAGGCGGCTTGAAGCCGCCGCCGGCGAACGTCATTTAGGCCGCCAAGCCGGCCTTCACGCCAAGCGGGCTCGGTACTCGTCCATGGTGCGCTCCCGGCTTTGTCCGGCTCGGGCCAGAGCTTCCGCCGAGTCGCGCCAGGGCGGCTGAAACCCTATTTCGCGAGGGACGCCGGGCTTGTCGTCGGAGAGGTCGGGGCGGATTTTGGAAGACATGTGCGTGTCGTCGCCCATGAAGGCCAGCAGGGGCCGCCGCCGCCGTCCGTCGCCGCGGGCCAGGCACTCGAGGAGAAAAAGAGTGTGCGCGGGCGTGGAAGGATTCCAGACCTCCCAGCCGTCGACGTCGAGATCGTCGAGCAGAGCCGGCCAAAACTGGGGCGGGTGAGGAATGACCACGCCGGCCCCCAGGGATCTGGCCTCCTCGATGACTTCCCGGGCCTCGTGGAAACGGCTGGAGTCCAGGCGCCGCTTGACGGAGGCCTTGACCAGCCTGACCAAGGCCAGAGCCCGGTCCATGAGGGCCGCGTCGATGAGCTGGCCGCGAGCCTGCATGAAATCGGGCAGCAACCGGTTCTTGATCATCTCCGAGCGGGGGCCTTCGAGCACGTTTTCCCGCCGAATGAGATCTTCCACGCGCTTGGCGAAGGAGGCGGCCAACCTGACGGCCTGGCTGCTGAAGCCGTTTTTCTTGATCTCCCGCGCCAGCGTCTCGCCCGGCCGGACGAGGGCCTCGAGAATTTCCAGCAGCTGACAAGCCCGGTAGCGGAAGGTGCGCTCCATCATGGCCTGGAACGGTCCGGCCTTGGGCAGACGCGAGCTGGGGAAATGGATCAGCAGCTGGATCTTCAGGCCGTAGGCCGGCGCGTAAACGTCGGCCTCCACGCCCGACCACGCGCCCAAGGTCATGACCCGGTTGTGTTGGGTCGGGACGACCAACGCGTCCTGGGCCGCGGGAAAAGCCGTCTTGAGTCGGTCTTCGATAAGCGTCAGCGGCACCCACTCGGGATGGAAGTGGACGGCCAGCAGACGGGTTTCCTGGGCGGCGATTTGGTCCGGCCGGACGGCCAGAGCCTTTTCCTCGTCGGAGAGGTCCACGGAGGTCAGACGGTCGAAGACCGCCCGATCGGTTTGCTCCTGATCCTCGCCTCCGCGCCTCGGAAGCTCAAGTTCCATGGGCTCCATGCTCACCTCGGGAACGGCGCGGTCCGTGGTTGAAGCTACGTCAGCACCGACGGCAACGACAGGCTGCTCGTCAGCTTGGCCATCTCGTCGGAAATGACCGCCTGGACTTGGCTCAGGGCTTGGTTGGCGGCGGCCAGGACCAAATCTTCGATCATCTCGACGTCGTCGGGGTTGACGATGCTTTTGTCGATCTTAATCGCCGTCAGCAGGTTGGCGCCGTTGGCCGTCACGGTGACCATGCTGCCGCCCGCGCCCGCCGTGACGGTCCGCTGGGCGTTGGTCTGCTGGAGCTGGTTTATTTTTTCTTGGATGATCTTGGCTTGCTTGAGCAAATTAAAGGTGAATTGCGAATTTTCGTTGTCCATGCCAGGCTCCTTGCGTCCCTTGGACGCGCGGCGGTTTCAGGGGCGTCAGCTTCGTCCCGTCGGCCAACGCGGCGCTCAGGGCCCGTCTCCGAGCGCCGGCCGACCTGGGCGGCAGGTCGCCCCAAAGGCGGCCGACTGAAGGACGACGAAAAAAAGCCGCAGCCTTCTTCAGTCGGGACGGGCCGTCAGGGCGAATTTATTCCGCCAAGGAATTGTCGCATAATCTGGGACGGAGTTAAAGGGGCCTGGGCGGCGGCCCCAAAAAAAGCGGACTGGCTCGGGCTGGCGGTCAATGCGCGCCGCCTGCCGAGCGGCGCGGGTCAAGGCGGGCGCCCCTGCGGCCCTGGAGCTCGCTTAATTGATGGTTGGTCGTGTTGAAAAATCTGATTTTTGGCTGGAGTGATCAAATATTTTTGGTTAATTGGCGTTAAAACTTGTTAATTTTAGGTTTAATTTAATTTTTGACGTTAGATTATGATTAATTTACAGCATAATGCAGTAATAACACGATAAAAATCATTAATAGTATAAATTATTTTAAATAAACTGACTATCAAAAAAATAATTAATATCTAAAATAATAATAATTAATCACCCCGGCCAAAGTGCCTATCTACTCGGAATGGCCGGATAAATCCTGTGAAATGGCCCCTCTGGACTCGCATTCTCGATTGGCAACCTAAATCCTTGTAATCACTGGGAAATGGTCCAATCACCGGTCGGCAGCGGCCTGAGCCTGGCCTCCATCAGCCCCGAAAACCGCCCTTAACAGGTAGAAATAGGCTAGATTGACAAGGCCTGCCTGTTCAATTTTATTTTATTTTTTCGAAAAGGGCCTTCACCAGAGCGGTTAAGCAATTTCCAGGCCAACGGGTCAGTAGCAATTTCTATGTCAACGCTCTTTAGCAATTTCAAGTCAGTAGCAATTTTCATCCCAATATCTCTCGATTAGAAAAAAAATATTTTCTCGGTTAAATTTTACTTGACAGGCATCTTTATCTGGTGTAATATGGCTATAGTAATCTGCTACCGCCAGCTGAGAAGCCATCGCTGTCAGATGGGCCGCAGATGCTCAATTAAGGGAAATTAGAGGTCAATATGTCCCGACTTATTCAGAATATAAATTATTTCATTTGCTTAATATTATGGATATAAATAGTCGTCAAGCTGAAAATTGATTTTTGCACCTCGACTGAAGGCCCTGGCCAAAGGCCGCCGAGTCAATCGGCCCTTTCCCGCCTTCCGCCGGCAGTCCCCCGCCTTGCTCTGGGACGCGTCAATCCCCAGACCCGCCGCAGCGCCCTGTTTTTCAAGCGCCGGAGCTGTCCCCGCGCGTCACGACGCAAGATTGGCCGCGAGAAGCTGGCCGTCCTGGACATCGGCCAAGTTCCAGGCGGCAGGGCTGCGCCTTGACGGCGGACGCCCCTCGACCCAAGGTCCGACTAAGCGCCGACGGCGGGACGTTCGATCAACGGCCCCGGCCGCTCCCGAAAGCCTGGGCGGCCCATGGCCGAATGCCGCGCATGACC
>JAISZC010000087.1 GCA_031269485.1 Deltaproteobacteria bacterium | reverse complement strand
CTGGCGGTCGTCAGGCCAGCGAAGTATTGGGGAAAAAAATAAAGATAAAGCGTCAAGGCGCGCTTCAGCCTTCAGAAGTTTCTGATCAGCTTTTTGTTGGGGTTCCCCCAGGAAACCAGATTGGAATGGACAAAATCTTAGACCACCCCGGCGGCCGTGTCAACAGAAAACCGGCCGCCGAGGTTCGGTCCCAAGCCCGCGCAGGCCTAGGTCGGCCACGGCCGGAGGACGACGGACCCGAGGCCAGGCTTTGCGCGGATTTTTTGGTCGGATTCCGGCTCGGCCTTTGGCTCGGCCTTTGCCCCGACCTCAAGCCCGAAACCAGTTTGGAAAAAGCTCTGGCCGCGTGGCCTGAGTTGTGTTATCATCGCAAGCCTAGGACAGGTCAGCGTTTTACAGGGCCGAGCCCCCTCTGGAACCGGCTTTGACCGCTTGAGCCATAAAAAAAATCAATGACCGAATTGCGGCTGATCGGAACCCTGAAGGCCGAAGGGCTTGCTTCGTCTTTTTTTTGGGGCCGGCGCCCGTCGTCGCCGGAGGTGACCCGTGGACCAGCTGACGCCCAAGGAGCGTCTCTCTCGCAGCCTCAAGCGCGCGCCGACTGATCGCGCCCCGGTGATCTGCCCGGGCGGCATGATGAACAGCGCCGTGGTCGACATCATGGAGGAGACCGGCCGCCGGCTGCCGGAGGCTCACCATGACTGGCGGCTGATGACCGCCCTGGCCGAGGACGTGCAGTCGCGGACAGGCTTCGAAAACTTTGGCCTCCCGTTCTGCATGACCATCGAGCCGGAGGCCTTGGGCAGCGAGATAGATTTCGGCTCGCTGAAATGCGAGCCTAAAATCGTCAAGGAGGCCTTCGGCTCGGCCGCCGCGTTCCAGGGCGCCCCCAAAGGGGCGGCCGCCAAGTCTCCCCGGGGCGAGGCGGTTTTGATGAGCCTGGCCGCCCTGGCGAAGAAGCATCCCGACGTCCCGGCCGTCGGCAGCCTCACCGGCCCCGTCAGCACGGCCGCCTCGCTGGTGGAGCCCATGATCTTCCTCAAGCAGCTGCGCAAGGACAGGGAGGCCGCGCATGCGGTCTTGGCCCACGTCGCCGAGCAGCTGATCGACTTCGCCGTTTTGATGGCCGACAACGGAGCGGCGGCCGTCTGCATCAACGATCCGACCGCCACAGGAGAAATCCTGGGGCCAAAAATGTTCGAGGAATACGCCGTCTTTTATCTCAACCGCGTCGTCGAAGCCGTCCAAAAGCTCGGCGTGCCGGTCATTGTCCACATCTGCGGCGACATAAGGACCGTGGTCAAGCCGCTGGCCGCTCTCAAGAGCGAAGCGACCAGCTTCGACGCCATGGTCAATTTGGAAAAATTCAAGGCCGAAAACCCTCATTTCGCCGTCATGGGCAATTTGAGCACCTATTTGCTCGAATTCGGCGACCCTGAGCGGGTGCGCCGCGCGGCCGAGCTGCTGATCCGCCAAAATATCGACCTCAAGGCGCCGGCCTGCGGTCTGAGCACCTCGACGCCGCTGGCCAACATTCAGGCTTTCACCGAAACCGTTCGCCAGTCATGAAGGTCGAAAAACCGGCCAAACCCGTCGCCTGGCCGTGAGCCGCCAACGCCGCAGGCGTTCGGACGGCGGCGGCCCGCGGGCGCCCGGACCGGCGCCGCCTGAAGCCGTCCGCCTGACGCCGCCCTTGGCAACCGCCGCTTTCCGTTTGACGGCCTGTCGGCGATCTCCGTTTCATGCGCAGCCTGAGGCCTCCGCCAAAGCTTTTAAGGAGCGAAACGATGCCCGAAGAAAAAAAACTCCACCTGGGTCTCGCCGAGGCCGTGGCCGGCATGGACGAAAAGGGCGCCCGCGAATTGTCGGTGGCGGTGGTCGATGGCGGCTACGACGCCTATGCGGCCATCGACAACGGCCTGGCCCGCGGCATGGGCCGCGCCGGCCAGCTGTTCGAGGAAGACGAGTATTTCGTGCCCGAGCTTTTGATCTGCTCGGACGCCATGTACGCCGGCTTGGACGTCCTGAAGCCTCATATCATCAAAAAGACTCAGGACAAGCCAGTAAAGTTTGTGCTGGGCGTGGTTGAGGGAGACACACACGATATAGGAAAAAATTTGGTTAAAATTATGCTCGATGCGGCCGGCTTTGAGATACATGATTTGGGCCGCGACGTGCCTGCGCATAGATTTGTGGAAAAAGCAGTTGAAGTCGGCGCTGACTTTATAGGCATGTCGACCCTGATGACCACGACCATGGGCGTCATGAACGACGTCGTCAAGCTTTTGACCACAGAAAAACTGCGTGATCGCTTTATTGTCATGGTGGGCGGCGGACCTATCTCGGCGGCCTTCGCCGAAAAAATCAAAGCCGACGCCTACTCCAGCAACGCGGCGGACGCCGTCCGGGTGGCCAAACGTTTGGCTGGCCTAGCCGAGACGGAGCGGGCCGACCAGCGGGCCGTCTGAGCCCTGGCCTGCGGTTCCGGGCCGTGGCGGACGGCCCCGGCCAAAGGTTCGACCTTCCGCCTATTTATTTAATTAATGAATTAATGAATTAATGAATAGGGGTAGGAAAGGTGTTGCCTCCCCTCCCTCCGAACCGAGC
>JAISZC010000077.1 GCA_031269485.1 Deltaproteobacteria bacterium | reverse complement strand
CAGGCCAACAGCCTCTCCCAGCTGGCCCTGAGCCTCATCCGGTAAGCCCGCGACAGACTGAGGCCGAAGAAGGCGGCCTCGTCTCCCAACCCCCGTCGGCCCTATGGCCGGCGGGGGCTTTTCGTCTTTTCGTCCGGCAAACTGGCCTTTCGGCAGGGCGCCGCGCGTCAGGACAACGGCGAGGTCGCCGGGCGGCGAGAACCTGACAGAGGGCCGCCTCCAGGCCTGGCTGGGACGTTTCGGCTCCGACGATTCAGAGGCCGGCGCGGGCCTTTTTCGCGACTCCAGGGCTGGCGACGTCGGTCAAAACTGTCGCCTCGCTCTCGCCTTGCTCTCGCCTTGCTCTCGCTTTGCTCCGCTTTCTCTTTGCCATTGGTCTGAACTACGGCTCTGAACGACGGCGCTCGTCCTCTCTTTGCGCTTTTGCGCGGCTTAAACCTTTCATTTCCACGTCTGCAAGCTCATGAGAAGTTCCACAGCCGGCTTGCGGCTCAACGGCATTTCAGGCCCCATCTTAATCATTAACCCCCCCATGTTCCTCAAAAGAGCGGATTGGCCTCCAGAAACGCGCAGCTCTGCGCCAGAGCCTCGATCCGATGATTTTCCAAAGTGTAGGACGGGGTCAAGCCATGCTCAGCCAAGGCCTTTCTGACCATCGTCCAATCGATGAGCCCCTGGCCCAAGCCTTGATGGCGATCACTCTCGCCGTCGTTGTCGTGGAGATGGAGATGCCCCACCCTAGCGGCGCAGAGGGCGAGCCATTGAGCCAAATTGTCCCAATGGCGGCCCATGGCGTAATAAAACCAGTGGCCCAGATCGAGGCACATCTCGGCGCGAGGCGGCAGCCGATCCAAAAGAGCCTTGATGGACAAAGGCGAGTGTTCGTGGGTGTTTTCCAGCAAAAGCCTGGCCGGCGAGGCGTCCAAGACTTTCAGCCAGAATTTTTGGGAGTTTTCCAAAAAAGACTCCGCCGGGGCGTGCGGCGGCCCCAGCAGATCGCTTTTCTTGAGGCCCAAAAACTTCCGGGGGCCGCCGGCCGCATGGTTGAGCTCGTCGTAATAGGCGTGGGCCACCAGATGGTCAGGCTGGTAGCGGGCCGCCGTCTCCAAGGCGCGGGCCATTTGGGCGGCCATGGCCCCGTCGTCGTCCCGCTCGCCGGGGATGAGGCCGGCGTAAGGCAGATGGAGACCGCAGCCAGGCAGTTCCCCCTTGACTCGGGCCGCCAGTTCGCGATGGGCCGAAGCGCTCAGCCGGTCCCAGCCGTATTCGAAATAAATTTCGGCCTTCAGCCCCAGTCGTTTGAGGGTCAAAAAATGTTCGTCCTGGAGGCGCAGGCTCCTAAAATACAACGTGGCGTAAGCTTGTCGGTTGAAGGGGGACATGTGTAGGGATCCAAAAGGGGACGCAAAAAAAACGCGGCGTCAGCAGCAGCAGCATGGAAAAGGGCGACTAAAAAACGCGTCATAGACAACGGCGTCGGCGGCTCGCAACGCGGCATAAAAAAACGGCGTCCGGCGGCTCAAAATGAGGCCAAGACAACGGCGCCAAGCCACCTGAAAGCGCGGCGCAAAAAACGGCCCGAAGCGCGGCGACGCCTGGTCGCCGGCCAGGCGAACAAGCCGTGGTCAAATAGCCCCGGCCGTCGACCGGGGCCGCCGGTCAAAGGCTGAGGATTTTCAGAGCTTCCCGCAGGACGTCGGGCAGTTGCGCGTCGGCGCCCAGGGCGGCCAAGGCGGAGCGGACGGCTTTTTCCGACTCGGCGCGGGTGTAGCCCAAATTGGCCAAGGCCAAGGCGGCCTCGTCGCGGCTCGAGATGGCGCCTTGGCCGCCGGACTGGCCAGGGCCGCCCGAAGAGCCGGAGAGGGCCACCAGACGGTGGGCCTTGTCCTTGAGCTCCACCAGCAGCCGCTCGGCCGTCTTGAGCCCGATGCCCTTGATGGCCGACAGCCGGCCCAGATCCTGGTCGAGGAGGACCCGGCCCAGCTCCTCGGGCGCCAACGCCGAGATGACCGTCAAGGCCAGCTTGGGGCCCACCCTGGTCACGGAGGTCAGCACGTCGAAGCTCTCGCGTTCCAGGCGGGTCAGAAAGCCGTAAAGGTCCCAGCTTTCCTCGCGCACGATCAGTCTCGCCAGGAGCGTGACTTCGGACGGAGGCGCCGGCAGGGCCAAAAAGGTGGTCAGAGGCGTTTGGAGCGAAAGGCCCAGGCCGCCGACCTCCACCACCGCCCGGCCGGCGGTTTTTTCCAAAAGCGGTCCGCGGACTCGGTCGATCACGTGCTTTTCTCCACTTGGTAGCCTAAGGCGGCCAAATCCTTGGGCGACAGCTTCCGCCAACTGCCGCCCCGATTGCGGGCGGCGGCCGACGCGCTGCCGGACAGCCCCGTCAGCCGCCTTTGGCCGGCGTGGCAGAGAGCCGCGGCCAGGGCGTCGGAGGCGTCGGGGCTGAGCTCTTCCGGGGCGAGGTTGAAGATATGGCCGACCATGAAGGCCACTTGGCTCTTCTCGGCGCGGCCGTTGCCGGTCACGGCGTTTTTGACGAGCGTGGGCGGATACTCGAAGATCGGCACGCCCGACAAGGCGACGGCCAAGACGGCCGCTCCCCTGGCCTGGGCCAGCTTGAGGGCCGAGCGCGGGTTTTTCCAGGTGAAGACGTCCTCCACCGCGCAGGCCGAGGGCCGCGCCTGGCCGATCAAATCCAGCAGCGCCCGGTGGATGATCACCAGGCGATCGGGCAGAGGCAGCTCGGCCGCCGGCGAAATGCGTCCCGAGGCGGCCAGGGTCGTCGTCTCGCCTACGCAGCGGATGAGCCCGTAGCCGGTGTGGAGGCTGCCCGGATCGAGCCCCAGGATCAGCTCGCCCGGCCGGGCCGTCGCCTGGTCCAAGTCTCCGAAATCCGCGCCGCCGGACCGGGAGATCGCGGGGGACCGGACGGACCGTGAAGGCCTGGCGGCCTGAGCGGACATGGCGGACTCACTCGGCAAGGAGACCCTCCGCCGCTTCGTCGGAAAAGTCCACGTTGGACCAGACTTTTTGGACGTCGTCGAGATCGTCCAAAGCCTCCAAAAGCTTCATGGTCGTGTTGAGCTCCCGGCCTTCGAGCTCAAGGTTCGTCGCCGGGACGTACGTGAGCTCCGCCGTGGCGTAGGCCAAGCCGGCCTTGTCGAAGGCCTCCTTGACCGCCTCCAGGTCGGCCATGTCCGTTTGAACCTCCACGGTTTCGCCGCTGGCGGTGACGTCCTCGGCCCCGGCCTCCAAAGCCACCTCCATGGCCTGATCCTCGGTGACGCCGCCCTCGAAGACGATGCTGCCCTTCTTGGCGAACATCCAGGCCACCGAGCCTGGCTCGCCCAAATTGCCGCCGTGCTTGCTGAAAGTGTGCCTGACTTCGGAGGCGGCCCGGTTCTTGTTTTCGGTCAGCACCTCCACCAGCACGGCCGCCCCGCCGGGCGCGTAGCCCTCGTAGAAGAACTGCTCGTAGTTGACGCCCTCCAGCTCGCCCGTGCCCCGCTTGATGGCCCGGTCGATGTTGTCCTTGGGCATGTTGGCGCCCTTGGCCGTCAAAAGGGCCGTGCGCAGCCGGGGGTTGCCGTCGGGGTCGCCGCCGCCTTCCCTGGCCGCCATGGTGATTTCCTTGATCAGCCTCGAGAAGAGCTTGCCGCGCTTGGCGTCGGCCGCGCCCTTCTTATATTTGATGGTGCTCCATTTATTGTGTCCGGACATGCCGAGCTCCTTGTTCTCCGTGTAAAACCGCCAGGCGCCGCGCGATCCGGCGGCGCCCGGCCTGATCAATCGCCGACGGCTGGCGCCGCGGCGCTCTCTCCGGCCGCCTCAGCTTCGACGTCCCCGCCGCCTTCGGCCTCGCCGGCCTCTCGAGTCTCCGTCGTCTCGCCCGTCCCTTCCGCTCCCTCAGTTCCCTCCGCCCCGTCAGCCGCGGCGGGCTTGGGCGGCCACGCCGCGGCCAGGGACGGATCCAAAATCTCAATTTTGGCCTGGCGGCGCAGTTCGTCCACGCGCGCTTGGACGGCCTGGTCAATCTTGCGGTTCGCCAGCATCAAGATTATTTCCGGTTTGGCCTCCGCGAAGGAGACCTGGCCCGCCGGCCTGTATTCAAGGGCCTTGACTATGTGGAAGCTGTAAGGCGTTTCCACCAGCCCGCCCACTTCGCCGGGCTTGAGGGCGAAGAGCACTTCCTCCAATTCGGGAAAGCCGCTGGCCCCGCGGACCAGCCAGCCCACCCGCCCGTCGTTGGTGGCCGCCCGGGCGGTCGGGTCCATGCGGGTCTGGATGAGATCCTCGAAATTGGCCCCGTCCTGAGCCTCCTTGAGGATCTCTTCGGCCGTCTTTCTGGCCTGCTCTTTGGCCAGCTCGGCGTTTTGGCTCGACAAGAAGGGCACGGGCACCAAGATTTGCAGGGCCCTCATCCGCTCGCCGTGCCGGGCCTCCTCCAGGCGCTCGTCGTAGAAGGCCCTGGCCTCGTCGTAGGAAACCTGAGCCACCTTCAGGAAAGCCGTTTCGCGCCAATTCTTGATCGTCAGGCTGCGGCGGAGCTGCTCCCGAAAGCTCTCCGTCGTCTCTCCGACGCCAGTCAAGACGGCGTTGAGGCCTTCCGTCCCTCCGTACTGCTGCGCCATCTCCTCGTAAGTCCGCTGAAGCTCCTCGGGCGCCGGGGCGTAACCCTGCGCCTCGGCTTCCTGGACGGCCACCTCCAAGCTGACGAGGTCCTCCAAGACTCTGAGCTTGAGCTTTTGGCTCGGGCCTTGGTCGGCGGCCGATTCGGCGTCGAGAGGGGCGCCCGCCGTCGCGGCCGCGTCGCTTGGCGGTGCGGCCGTGGCCGCGACGGCGGCGTCGGTCCCGGCTTCGGCGCCGGCTTCGGCGTCCGAGTCGTCTGAAACGGCCTCGGTTCCAGCTTCGGCGTCTGAGCCGCTTTCGGCCCCGGCCTCGATTCCAGCTTCGACGCCAGCCTCGGAGTCGTCTTCCGAGGAGGCCTCGCTCTCGGAGTACGGTTCGGCCTGACGCCGCATCTCAAGCTGGCTGTCGAAGGTCGCTTGGGCGATGGCGCGGCCGTTGACCAAGGCCACCGCCGGCGCTGGCGGGACGAGTTCGGGGACCTCAGCTTGGTCCGTCAGGGGGACGGACGACGTGTCCGGCAGTTCGAGCGGCTGGACGTCGTCGTCGCCGCCGCAACCGGCCAGGACGGCCGGCGCGGCCAGCAGGAGGATGATGAAAAAACAGCGGGAAAATAGTTTCATTTATTGGCACCTAACGACAAAATTATTTGTCTTTTAAAGTATGAGTTGTCTTCCAAACTAACGAATGATTTTCTCCGCGAGGCTGGTCAGAGTTTGACTAAAATTTAAGCTTAATCATATTTGGTTAAATTGCAAAAAAATATATTCTTCCGCCTAATATTTCATTGATGTATTATAAATTAAAAACGTTGATTTTTGATATCCTTTTAGTTATATTATAGCTAAAAACGTTATTATTTCTGGTTATTGCCAGGCTTTCAAACTCAATCTAGAGTGACAAACAAATTGTTTAGGGCGTCAAGCTAACATCATAGATCTTCGTCTCGATAGACGACGTTTTAAGGCGCCTCGGTGTCGTCTGCGGGCCGGCGCAAGTCCAAGCCAGCGATCGGGACCCAGCCGCCTCGGTCGAGCGCGGCGGCGACCGGCCGTGGCCGTCTCGGAAATCTGGCGGCGAGACGTCGGAGACCTTCAGCTCGGCGACCGCAATTGCCCCGAAAACCTAGAAAGAGCCAGTGCCCTTAGGCGCTCGAAATCGCCAAGCCGGCCGAGGCGTTTCGGCCGCCCTGGCGATGATTCGCCTGGAGACAGCCGAGCCCTTCAGAGCAGGGCGCTTCGGAATTAATTCAGGCCCGGCCGCCGCGAAGTTGGCGAGCCCGCGGCTTTGGCGACTCCGCAAGCCATGCCGCTGTCGGCCAGGGCGCAAGGCCGGGACGAAAGCCCGGCGTCGGCCGCCCGCGGGTCATGACTCGCCGGGCGCGCCCGGTTGGGCCGAAGGTCCGTCGCCCCGCCTCAGGCCTGACCGCAAAAAAGGACGCCGCGAACCGGCGCGCGCGCGTCCTGGCGTAGCGCCCTGAAACCTGCCATGAGAACCAAGCCGCCATTCTCGGCGTTTGAGCTTGACTCGACGCTTGAGCTTGCCTGGCCGGGCGAAGCTGCGGGGTGATCCGCCCTCGGCGGCGCCGACCCCCAAGCGCCGCCGGAGAAGAGCGACGGCAGGATCCGTTTTGGCCGTCCGGATCGCCGCCGCGCGTCGTCCGTTTTTGGGCGCGGGTTTCAAGCCGTCTTCTCCGCCATGTAACGGCCTTCTTGCCAAAAATCCAATTGGCTGCCTCGAAAAAAATCATGACGTCGATCCGCTCGCTGACAATCAGGGCCATCTTCCAAAGTCGCGAACCAGCCCTCTGGAATTTTTTGGCGTGTTTTCTCCTCAATCTGAGCCTTGCCGGCCACCAGCCTCTTTTTTTTCCGTTCGTCCTTGCCGTCCGCGTCCTGCTGAAACGGCCCAAAATCCTTCAACCGGCCATAATTTGACGATGAAATCGTCCCCCGTCGCCGCCCTGAAATGCGCGTCGAACTGCCCGTCGCCCGCCTCCCCTGCGGCCGTGACGCCCTGGTCGGTCAGGGACAGAGCCAACAGGAAACCGTCAATAAGCCTCGTAGGGCAAATGGACACTGAAAGGGATGCACAAAAACTCTCGCAAGCCGCGACGTTAATATCATCAGCAATATAATTTTTATTTTAAAAAATCAAAATTATATTGTTGTTCTTTAATCAAATCAACTAAAAAAGTTGAAGTTTCTGAATTTAACAAATAATTTAAAACATTATAACCTCAAAGCAATTTATCTAAGACCAAGATTGAGAACACGAATATTTCAATTTTTCATCGCCAATTCCTGGTTAGTGATTTTATTTAATATTAGCGCCTTATATTCGTCAATAAGCACCATTATTTCTCTATTATATGCATCATATAAGCATTTTATAAGTAATTAGGAAAATAAACCGAGCTTATGTCCTGAATCGACAGAATTTTTCGTCTGGTGATACAGTTGAAGTTGATAAATAAGTCACTTTCTACCATAACACCGTTTTCAATTTTAATTGAAGCTAGGCTTGAAGAGAGAGCATGGTGTCCAGTCATAGCCGGGTCTTCCGGAAAAGGCTAAAATCCTTCAGCCAGCCACATTTGAACGATGAAAATATCCCCCAGATACGCGTCAAATTGCCTGTCGCTCGCCTCCCCTTCGGCCGTGACGCCTTGACCGGCCCTGGCCAAAAAGAAAACGGTCTGGCCATAGGTCTCGTAAGGCAAAAGGAGACTGAAAGGGATGCAGGACAAAAAAATTATAAAATCCGCCACTAAGTCGGCGGCGTTTCTTTCAAGCAGAGAGGCCAGCATGGCC
>JAISZC010000046.1 GCA_031269485.1 Deltaproteobacteria bacterium | reverse complement strand
GGGACGGCCAGCGTGATGATACTGCTCGGGAATAAGTTTGGAAAGGTCATAACGCCTATGTCCGGAATTCGTTCGAGCAGGCGTCAGCTTTCCCGCCGCCTCCCAGCGCCGAAGCGTAGCAATGGAAACACCCAATGCTTTTGCAGCTTCGCCTATGGCAACAATAGTACCCATAATGGATATTATTGCACAAGGTATGGATAGATGTCAAGAGAACTGTTCCAACCCCGCCCCGCGCCACGTTCGCCGGCCGGACGAGGCGACTGCGGGAGGACGGGCGACTCGGAGCCGGACGACTGGCCGGGCTCCGCGCGCAGCCTCGAGCCTGAGCTCGGCTCTTGACGGACGGCGAGCGCGGAACCAGACGCCTGGCCAGCCTCCGAGCGCGAATCGGAGCGAGGCGTCTGGCGCGGCTCCTGGCGCAGCTCCGGACGAGACTCTTGGCGAGCCGGAGGCGCGGAGCGAGGCGTCTGACCGGCCTCCGAACTCAAACCCGGACGCGAGCTCGAGCGCGAATCGGAGCGAGGCGCCTGACGCCGCTCCTGACGCGGTTCTTGGCGAGACTCTTGACGCGGCTCCTGGCGCGGCTCCTGGCGAGACTCTTGACGAGACTCCTGGCGCGGCTCCTGGCGAGCCGAAGGCGCGAGGCGAGGCGTCTGGCCGGCCTCCGAGCTCAAACCCGGACGCGAACTGGACTCCGGGCGAGACTCTTGACGGGCGGACGACGCAGGCCGAGGCGTCTGGCCGGCCTCCGAGCGCGAATCAGAACGCGGCGCCTGGCCAGCCTCCAGGCGCGAATCCGGACGCGAGTCGAAGCGAGGCTCTGACCGTGGCTGTTGACGAACCGGCGAAACATGGCGAGGCGCCGGGCTGGTCCTCGAAGACGTCGTCACGCGAGAATAATGTTGGACCGGCCGAGCCTGGCGGTCTTCCGGGCCGGGCGCGGGCCTGGGCGTCGGCGCCCGGCCCGGCTCTTGGCGGACCGGTGGCGCGTAAGACGGCGGGGACGTTTGGCGAGGCGCCGGGCGAGCCGCCGACGTCGCGGGCGCCGGACGGACCGCCGGCGGCGCGGGCCGCCCGTCCGCGCGCCACGCGTGGCGCGCGTGGTCGCGGGGTTGGACCATGCAGCTCACTCCGGTCAAAAGCAGCAAAAGAACCGCGAAGGCCAGGGCTATTTTTTCGATCACGCCGTTCATGAGCCAGCTCGCTTTCTTGCGCCTCGGCCCTTGACGGACCGGGACGCAGGCCGCGCGGCCGGGCCTGCGGGCCCGTCCGCCTGGTGAGTGTCGAGCCCGACCATGCAAGAGCCGTGCCATGACTCCGTCCCCGGGGGCTTTTGGCAAGCGCCCGTTCTGAAGAGGCTTTTAGGCTCGGCGCGTCCGGCGGCCCTTTTTTGCCCTTGAAAAAACCGGCCTGTTGCTGTAATTTAATGCGCATCGAGCGACCTCCTCCGCTGCCCTCGGCCGCGCTCCGCAAAAGGCCGCTTTCCGGCCGATCCCTCAGGGCTCAAAACCAGCCGGCTTCGGTGAACCCTATGCTTGACTACATAAGAAAACGCACCAGCGGCGCCTTCAGCATCATCATCATCGGGGCCATCGCCCTGGTTTTCATTTTCTGGGGCATCGGCGGCCAAGACTCCGGCTCGCCCGACGACATCAAAATCGACGGCCAGGCGATCAGTCCGGCCTTGTATTACGAGATGGAGGAAAACATCCTCGAGCAGCTCAGGGCGCAAAATCGCCAGCTGACCCCGGAGGACCAGCTCTCGGCCCGCCAGCAGGCCTTGAGCAACCTGATCACGCGCGTCAACGTGCTGACGCTGGCCCGGGCCACCGGCCGGCGGCCTTCGGCCGAGGCCGTCAACTTGGCGGTCAAGTCCGACGAGCGCTTCAAAGTTGACGGGCGCTTCAGCAAGCGGCTCTACGAGGAAACGGCGCCGCGGCTCTACGGTCGGCCCTTGGCGGCCTTGGAGGCCCTCATCGCCGAGGATCAGATGATAAACGACGCCGTGAGCATGATCATGGGGCTGGCCTACGCGCCCTCCGCCACGGTGCTGGAGGATTTTCATTTCGCCCAGGATCAGGTGGCCGCCAAGTACGTCTTTTTCCCCGCCAAGGCCTTCTCCGAGGGCCTCAGCCCGGACGAGGCGGCCTTGACGGCCTTCTACGAGGCCGAAAAGGAAAAATGGCGCCGTCCCGCCGAGGTCCGGCTCGAATACGTCGAGGTCAAGTTCGCCGACTACGCGGACCAGGTCGAGGCCTCCGCGGAAGACCTCGAGGACGCCTACGCCGAGGAGAAGGAGTCGCTGACCGCCCCTGAGCAGGTCGAGGTCAGCCACATCATGCTGCGCTTTCCCAGCTTGGAGCCCAGCGAGGAGGAGAAGCTGGCCGTCCGGCTCGCGGCCGAGGCGGCCTTGCTGAGAGCCCAGGGCGAGGACTTCGTCGCCTTGGCCCAGGAGCTGAGCCAGGACTCGACCACGGCCGCCAAGGGCGGCAGCCTGGGGTTCATCGAGCGAGGCCAGAGCCTGCCGACCATCGAGGAGGCCGTCTTCGGCGCCATCCCGCCCCTGCCCGGTCAGCTCGTCGGCCCCGTCGAGACGGTCTTCGGCTATCACCTCCTGAAGGTCGGCGAGCGCCGTCCGGCCCGCACCAAGAGCTTCGAGGAGGCCAAAGAGGAGCTGACGGCCCTGGTCGTCCGTCGCAAGGCCAGAAGGCTGGCCGTCAACCGCATCGAGGATCTGCTGGAAGCCCTGCCCACCACCACCTCGGCCTCCAACCTCAAGGACACCGCCCGCAGCCTCGGGCTGGAGGTGGCCGAAACCGAATTCTTCGACGGACCGGACAACGCCCCGCCCTTTTTCGACGGCGACCCGGACAAAATCAAGGAGGCCACGGCGACGCCCTTGAGCCAGACCGGCCGGCCCGTGGAAGGGCCCGAATCGCTGATCGTCTACGTCCCGTTGGAACGGCGCGATTCCTTCATACCGCCGCTTGACGACCCCGAGATCCGCCAGGCGGCCGTCGCGGCCTGGATCGAGGCGCGGGCTTCGGAGCTCGCCGCCCAGGCGGCCGAGGACTTCCTCAAGGCCGCCGCCGACCAAGGCTGGGACGCGGCCGAGACCGACCTGAGCGCGGCCGCCGAGCAGGGCCGGGCCGAAACGGGCCAAACGCCGCTGCTGGGCCGTTTCCGTTTCTTCGAGGCCGGACCGCCGGTGGCCGCCGGCGAGCCCTTGCAGCTCCTCGAGGCGTTGCTGCGCCTCAACCGGCCCGGCGACGTGGCCCCGCGCCCGGTGCCCGTCGAGTCCTCCGAGGCGCCGGGCTTTGTGGTCCTGTCGGCGACCGCCTTCGAGGCGGCCGACGAGTCGACCCTGACCGCCGCCGACGTCGAAAGCCGGCAGCGCTTTGCCCGCGGCAATTTGGGACGGAACGCCTTCAATTTCTGGGCGGGCGGCCGCAGCGCGGCCGTCAAGCTGACCCTGCCGCCCGCCATTGAAGCTCAGCTGACCCAATGACGGAGGGGCCGGGCCGGACGTCAGCATGACGCGGCCGACAAGACGCGGACGCGAGGATGGAACGCAATGTTCGACAAGCTCTCAGACAAGTTTTCCAACGTCTTTCAAAAGCTGCGCGGCCGCGGCAAGATCACCGAGTCCGATCTCAAGGAATCGCTGCGCGAGGTCCGGCTGGCTCTTCTGGAGGCCGACGTCAATTACAAGGTCGTCAAGGATTTTCTGATTTCCGTCAACCAGCGGGCTCTGGGTCAGGAAGTCCTCAAAAGCCTGACGCCGGGCCAGCAGATCATCAAAATCGTCTACGACGAGCTCGCCGAGATGATGGGCGGCGGCTTCGCCGGCCTCGATCTCGCCGACCGGCCGCCGTGGCCCGTGATGCTGGTGGGCCTCCAGGGCTCGGGCAAGACCACCACCGCGGCCAAGCTGGCCTACCTGCTCAAAAAGCAGGGGCGCAACCCTTATCTGGCGCCGGCCGACGTGGCCCGTCCCGCGGCCATCGTCCAGCTGACCAAATTGGGCGAAGAGCTGGGCGTGCCCGTTTATCCTTCGACCACCGACATGCGGCCCGTGGACATCGCCGTCGCCTCCTTGTCCTCGGCCGGTCTGGCCGGGGCGGACGTGGTGATCATCGACACGGCCGGCCGGCTGTCCATCGACGAGGAGCTCATGCGCGAGCTGGCGGAGATCGACGCCGCCGTCCGCAGCCGCGAGGTGCTGCTGGTGGCCGACGCCATGACCGGCCAGGCGGCGGTCAACATCGCCTCGGATTTCAGCAAAAGGCTCAAGCTCACCGGCGTCATTCTCTCGAAGATGGAGGGCGACGCGCGCGGCGGCGCGGCGATGTCCATCAAGGCCGTCACCCAAGTGCCTCTGAAGTTCGTCGGCATGGGCGAAAAGATTCCGGACCTTGAGCCGTTCCACCCGGATCGCGCCGCCTCGCTGATTTTGGGCATGGGCGACGTGCTGAGCCTCATCGAGAAGGCCCAGGAGGCCATCGACGAGGAGGAGGCCGCCGTCATGGCCGGCCGTCTCCAAAAGGGCTTGTTCACCCTCGACGACTTCCGCAAGCAGATGGCCGGCCTGAAAAAAATCGGCTCCATCGAGTCCGTGCTGAGCATGGTTCCAGGCTTGGGAAAGCTCAAAAAGCTCAGGGAGGCGACGCCCGATCCGCAGGAGATGAAGCGGATCACGGCCATCATCGACTCGATGACCTTGGACGAGCGACGCAACCATGTGCTCATCGACGCCAGCCGCCGCAAGCGCATCGCCCGCGGCAGCGGCACGACGGTGGCCGACGTCAATCGGCTGCTGAAGAACTTCGCCGAGGCCCAAAAAATGATCAAGCAAGTCGGCCGCGAAGGCATGAGGGCCCTGATGCGCCGGCTGAGCTAGCCGGGCCTTTTCGGCCTCGGACTCCGCGGGCCTTGCGCCGCGCGCCCGGGCCTTCGGCTTTTCGCCCTCGGCGCCTCGGCGGCCGCCCCTTGACTTCCGTCAGCCTGTGCGCTAAAAACGGAGCTTCGGCCGCAAGCCCGATCGCCGCGAGCCCAGGTCGCCCAAAAGAAAACGCTCAATCAGCCGTCGCCCCCGGCCGCGACCCTCAAGGCCGGGCGGTCGGCGGCGCAACATCCAGGACGGCCTGCAGCCGCCGAAGGAGTTTGGACATAATGGCCCTCAAAGTCAGATTGGCCCGCTTGGGCGCCAAAAAGAAGCCTTATTATCGCTTGGTGGTGGCCGACAGCGCCGCCAAGCGCGACGGACGTTTTTTGGAGATCGTCGGCTTCTACGATCCCAACCGGAGCCCGGCCTATTTGGAAATCAAAAAAGAGCAGCTCGACGGCTGGCTGGCCAAAGGGGCCAAGCCCACCGAAACCGTGGCCAGCCTCATCAAAACCAAACGCTGACATGCAGAAGCTGGCTCGCCACCTGGTCACCCATCTGGTCGACCACCCCAAGCGGGTCCAAGTGCTGGTTGACGCGCAACCGAACGAGCTGCGCCAGTCGCTGACCATCAAGGTCCATCCTGACGACGTCCGGCTGGTCGTCGGCCGGCGTGGCCGGACCATCCGGGCCATCAGGGCGCTGATGGGCTCCGCGGCCTCCTTCTCGGGCTTGACGACCAGAGTCGCGGTCGAGGCGGCGGACTTGGGCCAGCCGCCGAACTTGAGCCAGTCGCCGAACGGACCGTCGCCGGTCGAGCCTGCGGCGGACGCCTTGCCGGCCGGCGGCCTCTCGGACCAAAGGCGGAGGCGGCCAGCTGACGACGGACGACAGACGACTGACGGCTGAAAGCGGCCAGGACCATGGCGGCGAGAATGGCGTCAGAAACGATGGCGGCGAGAATGGCGTCAGAAACGATGGCGGCGAAAATGGCGCCGGAAAGGATGACGGCGGAAGCATGACGGCGGAAGCATGACGGCGGATCGCAAGCTGATTCCCATGGGCCGGATCGTCCGCGCTCACGGCGTCCACGGCGCGGTCCTGGTCCTGGCCTACGGCCAAGACCCGAGCGTCCTGCTGGCCGGACGTCCCGTGTGGCTGCTGCCGCCCGAGCCGCAAGCCACGCCGCAGCCCGAGCCGCAGGCCGAGTCGCAGGCCGCGTCGCCTACCGGTCCGCAGCCGCCCAAGCTCTTGAAAGGCCTCAACGGCAAGGTCGTCGCCGGCGGGCTGATCGTCAAGCTCAAAGGCTGCTCGACCAGAGAAGCCGCCGCCGCCCTGCGGGGCTGGCAGCTGGCCTTGGCGCGGGCCGACCTGGCCGAGCCGGAGCCCGACGAATATTACTTGGCCGACTTGCTGCACCTGGAGGCCATCACCGTCTCCGGCCTCCCCTTGGGCCGGGTGGAAAATTTTCTGGAAAACGGGGCCGGAGTGGTCCTGGTCATCGTCGACTCCGAGGGACGCGAGCGGCTCGTGCCCTTTTCCGACGAGCACGTGCCCGAAGTCGATCTGGCCGCCGGGCGCTTGTCGGTGGCCGAGCCTCCGGGCCTGCTGGACTGAAACCCCAGGCCGGCAAGCTAAGGATGGGGATGCGCTTCGACATACTGACCCTTTTTCCCGGCATCTTCGCCTCATTTCTCTCGGAATCGCTCTTGGCCAAGGGCTTGGCCAAAGGCCTTCTGTCCGTCAACCTCGTCGACATCCGCGACTTCTGCCTCGACCGGCGCCGCGCGGCCGACGATCGGCCCTACGGCGGCGGTCCGGGCATGGTGCTCAAGCCGGAGCCGCTGGCCTTGGCTCTGGACTCGGTGCTGGCCGCGCCTGGGCCGCGGCCGCTGATCGTTCATCTGACCCCCTCGGGCCGCCTGCTCAACCAAGCCCTGGTCCGCGAGCTGGCCGGCCGGCCGCGGCTGGCGCTCATCTGCGGCCGCTACGAGGGCATCGACCAACGGGTATTTGACGTTTACGGCGATTTGGAAATCTCGGTGGGCGACTACGTGGTCAACGGCGGCGAGGTTCCGGCCATGCTGCTGATCGAAGCCTTGGTCCGGCTCATCCCGGGCTTTCTGGGCCATGAGGAGTCCTCCCTCGACGAGAGCCACAGCCGAGGGCTGCTGGAAGGCCCTATCTACACTCGCCCCAGGGTCTGGCGCGGCCGGGAGGTTCCGGGGCTGCTGCTCACAGGGCACCACGCCCAAGCGGCCGCCTTCCGGCTGGCCGAGGCGGTGGCCAAAACCAAGGCCGTGCGCCCCGAACTGCTCGACGATCCGCGTTTGACCGACGCCACGGTCGAGTTCTTCCGGCGGCCCGGCTCCCCGCTTAAGAGCCGTCAGGATTGAGGGCCCGGCCGGCGAAGGCCGGGCCGCAGCCAGACGCCGCGGCAGCCGGACCGGCAGCTTGGCCGGCAGCCGGACTGGCGAAAGGAAGGCCGGACCAGACGGGCCGAAGAACCGGCGACAGTTTTTCCGCGGCCGCCCGCCGTGGCCGGCGGTTGTCCCCGGCTTGCTTCCGGGCCCTCGCCCGGCGAGCCGGCTGGCGCCAACCTACGCCCAATCTTCGTCGACGGCCGCGAGAGCTTCGACGGAACCCCATTTCTCCTGCGGCTGCGGGCCGTCATTGGGGCGCTTATCATGAGAAAGCTGGAAATCAACGGCAAGAGCTACCCGGTGGACCACGAGGGCTTTTTGCTCGAGCCCGAGCTGTGGGACGCCGATTGGGTCGAGCTTGTCAAGGACGGCGAAGAAATCGACGAGCTGACCGAGGAGCATTGGGAGATCATCGACGCCTTGCGAACTTTCCAGGCCGAACGCGGCGTCCCGCCTCGGGTGCGGGACATGGCCGCCGTGACCGGCTTCAAGATGAAGCACATCTACGATCTTTTTCCCTCCGGGCCGGGCAAGGGCGCCTGCAAGATGGCCGGCCTGAGCAAGCCTGACGGCTGCGCGTGAGTCCGGCGTCGTCGTCCCGCGCCTTGAGACTCCGCCTCGGAAAGGTGACCATGAAAATGCGGCCACGACTGACTCCCGGCGACCTGCGCCGGTTCCGCGGCGTCTTCGACAAGGAGATCGCCCGCTACCTGCCCGGCTACGACTGCGCCACCGGGCCGACGCCGGAGTCCGAGCTGAGCGCGCCGCTGGTTTTCCGCGGCCGGCCTCTGGGCTGGGCGTCCTTGCGGCCCAAGTCGCCGGATGGCCAGGCCTCGCCCGAGGCGCTGGCCCTGTGGCCGCGAATGGCGGAGGCCGCCCTCGACAAGGTGGCCCTGCGCAAGGCCCTGTCCGTCGACCCGGAGACCGGCCTGGACAACCGCCGGAGCTTTGAGGCCAAGCTGGCGAGGCTGCTGCAGCCGGCCGGCGGCCCTCGGGCCCTGCGGCTGTGGGAGGGCGGCGACGCCCCGGAGCTGTGCCTGGCGATTTTGGAGATCGGCCGCGGACGGCGCAAGGAATTGTCCAAACTGCTCGCCGCGGCCCAGGCCGCCCGGAGGCTCGCCGGCCTGGCCGGCCTGGCCCGCGCGGGCGACGGCCGGCTGGCCGCGGCGCTCAGGCTCCCGCCCGCCGAGGCCCGCGCCGCCTTGGACGAGCTGCGCGACGAGCTTGCGGCCCGCCTCCCGGGCGTCCGGCTCTTGACGGGCTACGCCCTCCATCCCCAGGACCTGGCCCTGGATCCCGGCGCCCCTTTCAGCCGGGCCGCCGAGGCCGCCGCGGCCCTCTTCGAGAAGGCCGAAACGGCCCTGGAATTCTCCGCCGGCCGCGGCTCGCCGCCGCCGGTCACCGGCTTCGGCGAGCTGGTCGAATCCTGCGGCCGCATCGTCCAAACGCTGCCGCAAAACCGAGTCGTGCTCAACCTCGGCCGGGCCATGGGCGCGCTCTCCGGCCAGGTCTTCGGCGTCTCGGGCGAAGGCGAGCAAGCCAAGGGGGAGCTCACCGTCTTTGAAACCGACGAGGACCGCAGCCTGGCCCACGTGACCGCGGGCCGCGCCGGCCGGCTCATGGCCGGCGATCAGCTCAAGTTCATCCGGCTGGAATGGTCAGGCTCGGAGGCCCGCGGCGCCGAGCTCGAAGCCCAGGCCGCCCTGGAGCGCCAAGGGTTCGCCAGGCGGCTGCTCAAGCTGGCCCAGCTCGACAAGCCCTTGGCCCTGGCCGTGGTCAGGCTCGACGATCACCAGCGGCTGGCGGCCATGGACGGCGGCGAGGAGGTCGCCCGCCGCCTGGAGCTGCTTTCCGGCGAGGCGGCCCAAGGCCTCAAGCCCGAGCTCTCCGCCCCCTGGGGCGCGGGCTCGCTGGCCCTGGTCTGGTCGGGCCTCAAGCCGGAGGCCGCCGTCGCCTTGGTCCGGGACCTCGTCGCCGGCCTCCGCGCGCGGGCGTCCTTCTCCGCCGCCCTGATCATGTGGCCCTCGCCGGTGCTCAAGGCCGAGGACCTGATGGAGGCGGCCCGCAAGACCCTCACGGAGGCGGCCATGACCGGCCCCGGCGAGGTGATCGTCTTCGGGCCCCAAACCCTCAACATCAGCGGCGATCGGCTCTTCGACGAGGGCGATCTGGCCGGGGCCCTCGAGGAGTACCGCCGCGGCCTGCTTTTGGATCCCGGACACGCCAACCTCCTCAACAGCCTGGGAGTTTGCCACGGCCGCCTCGGCGACCAGAAGGCCGCCTTGGCCGCCTTCGACGAGGTCCTCCGGCTCGACGACGCCAACCTCATGGCCTTTTTCAACAAAAGCTGCTCGCTGCTCATCGGCGGCCAGCTCGAAGAGGCCCTCGAAGCCCTCGCCCGAGCGGAAAAGCTCGATCCGGAAAATTTCGAGGTGCTCTTTCGCCTCGGCAAGACGGCCTTGGAACTGGGCCGCCTCGAGCAGGCCGAGCAAGCCTTGGCCCGCGCGGCCGCCCTCAAGGGCCGCCGCGGCCCGGCCCACAGGCTCCTGGGCCAGGCCAGGCTGCTGACCGGCGATCGGCCCGGCGCCCTGGCCGCCTTCAAGGAAGCCGTAAAGTTCAATCCCGACGACGCCGGCAGCCTCTCGGCCCTCGGGGCGCTTTTTCTGGAACTCGCCAACGATCAGGAGGTGGCCTTGTCGCTGCTCCAGCGCAGCGTCGAGCTCGACCCCACCAACAGCCTCTCCCGCCAGCGCCTGGGCCGGCTGTGCTACGATCTGGGCGATTTTCAAGCCGCCGAGCATCACCTCAAATCGGCGCTGGACTACGGTTGCCGCTCCGAGGACGTGCGCCGGCAGCTGGCCAGCTTGGCCGAGCAGCAGCACGCCCAGGCGCCGGACGACAAGGCCGACGAGGCGCCCGCAAGCCAGACGGCGCGTCGCGGCTGACGGCCGTCCAAACCCAAGCCGGCGGCGGCGCCGGCTTGCCCTTTTAACTTTTTTTTAGAAGAGGATTGATCATGAAACATTTATGTCTATTAATCACCTTGATTTCTTTGTTTCTCATCCCTTCTGGCATTATGGCCGACGATAAGCCTCAAGATCTCACCGATATCCAAAAAGTCTATGATTTTATCAAAAATTCAGGGACTTATTATTTAGCTACCGTTGAAGGAGATCAACCTAGAGTGCGACCTTTCGGCAGTTTAGCCATATTTGAAGGTAAAATTTATATACAAACTGCTAAAATTAAAGACGTCTCCAAACAAATCGGCATTAATCCTAAAATTGAAATTTGTGCCTATAATGGCTCTGAATGGATACGTGTTGAGGCGACGGCCATCAATGACGACCGTATTGAGGCGAAGCAATTTCTTTTAGATACTATGCCAGAGTTAAAAAACATTTATTCGGCGGATGATTCAAATACCCAAGTTTTTTATCTAAAAGATGCCACGGCCAGATTTCATTCTTTCAAAGCCGAAACGGTGGTCGTCAAGTTTTAAACCCCGCTAACGCCGACTCGTTGCGCTTTGACGGAGCGCTCTGACGGCCGTGGAGCTGGCGGGCGTCCGAGAGGCGCGCCAGCCGGAAAAAGTTGCGGCGCCCCGGCGTTTTGCGGCCTCTGACGGCGGCTGACCGCAGCCGGCCAAAGGTTCAAGCGGCCGGTTCGACGCCGCCGAGCCGGACGGGTTGGAACAGTTCTCTTGACATCTATCCATACCTAAATATCCATTATGGGTACTATTGTTGCCATAGGCGAAGCTGCAAAAGCATTGGGTGTTTCCATTACTACGCTTCGGCGCTGG
>JAISZC010000244.1 GCA_031269485.1 Deltaproteobacteria bacterium | reverse complement strand
CGTGCCGGCCGTCTCGGCGCCTGACGCCCTGAAGCCGGCCGCTTCAGAACCGGTCGTCCCGGTCGCTCCGGACTCGGTGCTGGCCGACCAGGAATCGGCCCCCGTCGCTGCGGAACCGGACGTGCCGGCCGTCTCGGCGTCTGACGCCCTGAAGCCGGTCGCTTCAGAACCGGACGTCCCGGTCGCTCCGGAATCGGTCCCGGCCGCCCAGGAATCGGCCCCCGTCGCTGCGGAACCGGACGTGCCGGCCGTCTCGGCGCCTGACGCCCTGAAGCCGGCCGCTTCAGAACCGGACGTCCCGGTCGCTCCGGAATCGGTCCTGGCCGCCCAGGAATCGGCCTCCGTCGACGCGGAACCGGAAGCCTCGGAACCGGAGGCCTCAGAATCGAATCCCTCGGAACCGGAAGCCTCCGACCTTGCGGGCGTCGACCTGGCGGTCTCTGAGGCCGCAAAGCTCCGGCTGGCAGCCGCCGAGCAGACGGCCTCCGAAGCGGTCCCCGCCACGGACGAGGCGGCGCCAGCCGCCCTCGCCGAAGTCCCCGACTCCTCAACCGAGTCGGCCGCGCCGTCGCGGTCCGACGGTTCGCCGCAAGCCGTCGGCTGGCCTTGGTTTCCCGGCGGATCCGCTCCGCCGTCCGCGCCGTCAGCGCCGGTTGCGCCGGTCGCGCCGGTCGCCGCGGCGGCGGCGGCGCCGGCGCTCGACGTCGAAACGGCTTCGGCCGCCGCGACGGCCGAGCTCTCCGTCGCCCCGTCCCCGGCGGCCAAGTCTCCGCGCGTCCGCCGCCGCCGGCGGCGCCGGCTGGCCGCCCAGCTTGGCTTGTGGCTTTGTCTGAGCCTGCTGACCGGCACGGTCCGGGCCGACGGCTGTCCCGGGGCCGAGGCCGGGGCGCTGAGGCTGGCGCAAGTGACTTTTCGGGAGGAGCAAAGAGAAGTTTTTCCCGACCCGCAAGAGGTGCGGGCGGCCTGGTCGAGCTGCTTGGCCGGCTTGGAGGAGTTTGCGCCGGTGTTGGACTTGGCGCCGTTGCTCGGCTACGAGGATTTTTTGGAAAAAATCTGCCGTCAGGCGCGGCAAAAGGCGTTGGAGCTGGGCTCGGCGGCGACCTGGCCCGTGTCCGCGGGGTGGAGTCCCAAGACGACGGCCCCAGGCTCGGATTTGGGCGCGGAGGCGCGTGATGCCCTGCGTTGACCGTCCGTCGGCCGCTGGCCGTCCGGCCGCCGGGGCCGGGCGCGGCGCGGCCGCGAACTGCGCCGCGAGCGCCGTCTTGGGCGTCGTCGGCCTGGCGGGGCGGGGCGCGGGCCGGGCCTCGGTCTCGGCCGCGGCTTGGGTCCTCGTCTGGACCTTGGTCTGGACCTTGGTCTGGCTGGGGGCGCCTGGCGGCGCCCTGGCCGGGCCGGCCAGTTCGGCGCCGGCCGCCGAGCCGGCCGCCAGCCAAGCCGGCGGCCGAGCCGGCGGCCAGGCCGTCAGCCAGGGCGTCACGCCGGGCGCGGCCGAGCCCGGGCCGGCCGGCCCCGCCCGAACGGTTCCGCTGACCTGGGACTGCCTGATGGACAGCGCCGAGCGCTTCGAGGTGCCGCCGGCTCTCCTGCTGGCCGTCTTGGAGGTCGAGCGGGGCCAGGTGGGCGCGGCCAGCCGCAACGCCGACGGCAGCCGGGATTTGGGCCCCATGCAGATCAACGCCCTTTGGCTGCCGAGGCTGGCCGGACTGGGCCTCGACGAGGACTTGGTGCGCGACCATGGCTGCCTCAACGTGGCCGTGGGCGCTTGGCTGCTCAGGGGGCATCTGCGCCGGACGGGCGATCCGGCCCAGGCGGCGGCCGACTACCATTCCCGGACTCCGGACCGGGGGCGGCGCTACCGGCGGGCGCTGCTGCGCCGGGCTCTGCGTCTCCAGGCGGACCGGACGTTGGCTTGGGCCAACGGCCGGCCGGCGTCGCCGGAGGCCGGCCAGCCGGGGATCGGCCAGACGCCCAAAGAGCCCAAAGAGTCCAAGGAGCTGCGGGCGCTCCAAGGGCCGCAGGCGCGTCCCTTCGGACAAAGAGGGCCAGGCGGTCAGGGCGGCCGCCCATGAGCGCGGGGTCGGGCCGCGGACATCGCGGCGGCCAGGGCGGGCCTGGCGGCGCGGGCGGCGGGCTTTTGATCGGCGCCGTCTTGGTCGGCCTGGCGCTGACCGCGGCCTGGCCCTTTTTCGCCGACCTCCACGCCCGGCTGACCTTGAGCGGGGCCCGGGCCTTGACGGCGGCCATGCCGTTTTCCGCCGAAGCCCGGGCGGCGCGGGCTTCGTTGGCCGCCGTCGACCGTCTGAGCCCCGACCAGGCCCGCCTCGTCAGGCTCTGGCTGGGCCGCTGGTGGCGCTGGCCCTTGGCGGGGCTCGTCGTCTTGGGGCTGGCCGCCGTCTCCCGTCGCGATCCGGGCCGCCGCTGCCAGACCGTCCACGACATGCGCTCGCTTTTGCGCGTCGCCGCCGACCACTGGCCCTGCATGAAGCCGATCGACAAGGTCGGCCCCGTCGTCGCCCAGGCCAACTTTGGCGGCCGGTGGGACCTGGCCGCCTCGCCCCTGCAGTGGGTCGTGGAGGCCGGCGCGCTGCTCGACCCTGAAGGCCGCCCCTGGACGGTCAAGGAGACGCTGAGCCTCGACACCATGCTGCCCAAGCCCAACTGCCTGGCCCGCTTCCAGCGCAACAGCCTCGATCTGGCGGTCGTCAGAAAGCGGTTCGCCTTGCAGCTCGGCGCCAGCCTGCCTGACGATCTTCGGGAGCTGCCCGACGCCCAGCTCGGCCTGGCCGCCGCTTTCTTGGCGCATTGGCTGGCCGAGAAGCCCGCGGCCCTGGCCATCCTCGACGGCTTGTCGGCCAGCTGGACGCCTGAGACCGGCGCCTTGGACCTGTCGGCGGCCAAGGCCTGGCTGCCGCGCCTCGAAGAGCGCCTGGCGGCCGACGGCGAGGACGGCTGGGAGGCCCTCGACCGGCACGGGGCCTTCGTCAACGTGTGGTTCATGGGCCTGCTCAAGCTGGCTCGGACCCAAGGGACCTTGCCGTCGTCGCTGTGGATTTGGCTCAAGCCGACCGATCGGACGCTGTTCTACGCCCTCAATCAGGTCGGCGGCCGCGTGGCCTGGGTCGAGGCGGCCGGGCCTTGGAGCCACTTGAGCGCGGAGCTGGCGGCCGGCCGAGCCGTGTGGGAGCCCCGGCTGGCGGCGGCCGAGGCGGCTCTGGCGGCGGCCTTGATCGAAGAGGGCTGGCTGCCGGCCCCCGAGTCAGGACGCGGACGACGGCCTCAGGCGGCGCCGGAGCGGAAGGCGCTGGATAAGAAAGCCCCGGAGCCGGAGGGCGGCGCCGAGACGGCCGTAGGCCGGCCAGCCGAGGCGCCCGAGGAGACAAAGCCCTTGAAGGCCGACCGCCGGCCAAGCCAGCCGCAAGAGAGAACCGACTCGACGACCGGCGTTGACCTGGAAGACCTCGAAGAACCCTCGGACGTGGATCTGCCGGACGTGGATCTCCAGGACGTGGATCTCCAGGACGTGGATCTGCCGGACATGGATCTGCCGGACATGGATCTCCAGGACGTGGATCTCCAGGACGTGGATCTGCCGGACATGGATCTGCCGGACATGGATCTGCCGGACGTGGATCTCCAGGACGTGGATCTGCCGGACGTGGATCTGCCGGACGTGGATCTGCCTGACGTGGATCTGCCTGACGTGGAACACCCTGACGTGGAACACCCTGACGTGGAACACCCGGACGTGTAACTCCCGACGTGGAACACCCTGACGTGGAACACCCGGACGTGGAACACCCGGACGTGGAACACCCCGACGTGTAACTCCCGACGTGGAACACCCGGACGTGTAACTCCCGACGTGGAACACCCGGACGTGGAACACCCGGACGTGGAACACCCGG
>JAISZC010000242.1 GCA_031269485.1 Deltaproteobacteria bacterium | reverse complement strand
CGCCGTCCGCCCGGCCAAGGCCTCGGGCGGGCCGTAAAAAAGCCGGTAAAGCCGAGGCCAGAACTTGCCGGTGGCCCACAGCCGGCCTTGGCCGTCGAAGGCCAGACCGTTCAATACCGAATTGGCGTCGTCGGCCACGCGCCGTTCGGGGACGGCGAAAGCGGAGCAGTCCAGCCAGAAGCGGACTTGGCCCGTTTCCGGGTCGATGGCGGCGATGCGGTCGTCGCCCCAGACGTTGGCCAAAATGAGGCGGTGAACCGGATCCCATTCAAGCTCATTGAGGCCTTGGACCGTCTTGAGGCCGTCGCGGACGGTCAAGGCCGGCCCGACGGGCTGAAAATTGTCGGCCTGGTGCCTTTGGAGCCGCTGGGTGCCGTCGGAGCGCCACAAACGCTCGCCATCCCAGGTCAAGCCCCAGCTTTGGGCCGGAAAAAAAAAAGTTTCGACCGACGTCAGGCTCTGGGGGTCGAATTTGACGACCACGCCTTCCCGCCACGTGAGCAGATAGAGAAATTGGCCGTCAGCCGCCAGGCCTTCGGCGAAAAAAGTCTTGGGCAGCTCGACTTCCGCGGCGACCTCCAAGGGCGCCTCGGCGAGGGCCGGCAGTCTCAGACTCCTGAGGCGCGACCGGCCGTAGAGGCCGGAGGACTCGTGCATCAAGCCGTCGAAAAAGACCAAGCCCTGAGTGAAGGCGGCCGGCTTGAGCCGAGTTTCTTCGACGACGGCCTGGTAAGTCGGCGGGGCGAGGGCGGCGGCCGGGCTCTCAGCCGCCAACTGCGCCCGCAGCGAACCGCCCAAGGCCAGCAGAGCGGCGCAGGCGGCCAGCGCCAGGACTCTGGGCCGGTTCATAGGCCGGCCACTTCCTCCTTTGTCTTTTTAGACACTCTGGTGCGGGCGGCGGCCCGGATTTTGGGAATTAGGATCTGCTTGACCCGGTCGAGGCCTTGATAAAGGTTAAGCGTTTCTTTGTCGATGACGTCCACCGCCCCAATCTGATCGCTTCTGAGCTCGGCTTGGCTGCCTGACTTAGCGATGGTCGAGCAGATGATGACCGGAATAGGGTAGTAAACCATCAATTTCTTCAAAAACGTCACGCCGTCCATCTTGGGCATCACGATGTCGAGAGTTATGACGTCGGGTCCCAGCTCCAGCAGCATCTCTCGCGCCTCGAAGGCGTCCTTGGCCGCTCCGACCACCTTAATGTCCGGCTCGTCGGACATGGCCTTGGTGAGCAAGTTGCGCACGATGGACGAGTCGTCCACCACCAGCACCTTGATGCGCGAGCCGCTGAAGGTGCTTGAGGCGGCCAGCGTCGGTCGGGGCGCCGCCGGCTTGAGGCCGGCGGATTTCTGGCGGTCGGTCTCCTCTCTGTGGATGGTCGAGCCGCTCATGATTTTGGAGTCCATTTTTTCGACGGTCAGCTTGTTGTCCCAGTTTTGAAAATGCAGCTTCATGCCCAATGTGCCGCCGACATTCTCCTTGATGATTCTGATGCCGTGCTTGGCGAGCGTCTGTCGCGCCAGCTCTACGTTGCGCAATCCGATTTGGTTGCCGGCGGTGATGTTGGTGACCACGTTGGCCCCGCCGCTGATGATGGCCTCCAGGCCTGCGAGGCTGCCGACGGTCCGTTCCATGAACTGCAAAAGCACCGCGATGGCGTAGTCGCCATATTTGCCGTTGCGTTCCTTGGTGGGACTGGTCGGCAGCATGTAGTGATTCATGCCGCCGAACTTGAGCTTGGGATGATGCAGACAAACCGCGACGCACGAACCCAGCAGGGTAGATATGATGTTGGGCTGCTTGGAAATAAAATATTCACCAGGCAAAATGAAGACTTTGTTGATTTCAGAACTCATAAAAACCAGCCGACCTCCGATTGTTTTGGCCGGAGAACATGTCGGGCGTCAAGGCGACCGGCGCGTCGCCCGCGCCCGCCAATCCGCAGTCTTTCGTCGACCCGGCCGGCCGCCCGAAAAAACAGCCATGAATCAAGCCGTCCGTCAAGTCGAATTTCGGTCGAGCTTTCCAGCTTGAAAAAAAGCCGACGCAAAAGCCCGTCAGGCGCCCCGGCGCCGTCTGACGAGCGTTCAGCCGTCAAGGCCGAAAGCCAAGCGCACTATGCCATCGGCGGCCAGCACCAAGCCCAGTCCGCCGTCGCCCAGCAGAGCGCTGCCGGCCAAAAAATTGAGCCGCTTGAACTGCTCGCCCAGTTCCTTGACCACCACCTGCTGCTGGCCCATGACCTCGTCGACCAAAAGCGCGTAGCGGCCGGCCGCCGTTTCGACCATGACCAGCAGGCCTTCGGAGGGGTCGTCGTGCTCGGGCTGAAGATCGAAGAGCTCGTAGAGCTTGATCAGCGGCGTGATTTGTCCGCGGCGGTTGAGGATCAGGCCTCGGCCTTCGACCGTCGAGAGCTCCTCGGGGGCGGGCCGAAGGGATTCAAGAATTTCGTCGAGCGAAATGATGAAATTGGCTTGGCCCACCCGGACATGCAGGGCCTTTATGACCTGGAGCGTCACCGACAAGGGGATCTTGAGGGTGATGGTCGTCCCGAGGCCGACTTTGGAGTCGACGTTGATGGAGCCGTTGAGGGCGGTTATGTTGGTCCGCACCACGTCCATGCCCACGCCGCGGCCCGACACGTCGGTGATTTGCTTGGCCGTGGAGAAGCCGGCCCCGAAGATCAGGCTGATGGCCTCCTTGTCGGTCAGGGCCTGGACTTGGGTTTCGGACATCAGCCCCTTGGCGACGGCCGCCCCCCGCATGACGGCCGGATCGATGCCGCGTCCGTCGTCTTCGACCACCAAATAAAAGAATTCCTTGTCGGCCGAGGCCAAGACCCGCACCAGACCCTCGGGCGGCTTGTCGCCCCGGTCTTCGGGCTTTTCGATGCCGTGATCCAGGGAGTTGCGGACCACGTGGACCAAGGGCGCCTCCAGGCTCTCGGCGATGCTTTTGTCGAGCTGGACATCTTGGCCGTCGAGCTGGACCCGAACCTGCTTGCCCAGCTGGTGGCTCAACTCTCGCACCATCATGTTGACTTTTTGCAAAATGCCTTTGATTGGCACCCGGCGGATTTCCATCAAGCTCTCTTGGAGCTCGTCGGACAGTTCGCGAAAGGCTTGATTGGCGTTTTTGAAGGCCCTAATGGTGTTGGGGTTGACTTTTTCCTGTTCGATGGTCTTTTGCAAATAATTGAACGTTTCGGCCGTGACGATGAGCTCGCCGACGTAGCTCATGAAGCCGTCGACTTTCTCCTCGGATATGCGCATGGTCTTGCGCTCTTGCTTAAGCTCCTTTTTGGGCTCGCCCTTGCCGTTGCCGCCGGCTTCGGCGGCTTCCGGCGGCGCCGTCGCCTCGGCCTGGGCGACCTCCCCCGGCTCGAGGGCGGCGCTCAAGTCCAAAGCGTTCAGGAATGAGGCGAATTTGTTGCGGATCAGGCCGACGAGGATGGGATCGAAATCCAAGCCGCTCTCAAAGACGGCCGTGAAATCTTCCTGGGCCACGGCCAGCACGGCTTGCAATTCGTCCCAGCCTTGATCGACGACGATTTGGGCCAAAGCCTTCAAATCGCGGTCAAAGGCGGCCGGCTCAAAAGTTGGGGCGGCCAGATCGTCGTAGGCGGCCAAGACCGGCGCGGTGAGGTCGAAGCCTTTGTAGCTCGCGCTCCCCGGCCGGGCCTGAGGCCCGGTCTGCTCCGCGGAGGCCTCCCTGAGGCTCAACGGGAGGGCGTCGACGACGTCGGTCACTTCCTGGATGAGCTTTTCTGGATCGACGTTTTCCTCCAAAGCCTGCGCCAAAAGCCGCTTTATTTGGACGCAGGCCCTCTCGAAGTCGGCCGGGCCCTCGGCCGCGCCGGCGTCCGCCGAGGCCGGAGGGCTGCCGGTGGCGGCCATCCAGGCCACGAGATCGTCTTGGAAGGCCTCTTCTTCCGCGGTCAGCTCGGCGTGCAGATCGCCGGCCGTCAGCCGGTCGAACATGGCTTTGAGATGGTTGCCGGCCAAAAAAAGATATTCGATGACTTTGGGATCAGCCGCCCGCGTGACGTGGCGGATTTCGTCCAAGAGGTTTTCGAGCTTGTGGGCGAAATTCTTGATGTGGTTGAGACCGAAAAAGGCGCTGGAGCCCTTGAGCGTGTGCGCGGCTCTAAAAACGGGATTAATGGTCTCCAAATTCTTGGGGTCATTTTCGAAAGCCGAGAGACTGGAGGTGAATTCCTCCAAAAGCTCCTTGGATTCGGTGATGAAATCCTGAAGCAATCCCTCGTCAAGTTCCATTTCGGGCATAAGCTGACCTCAAGTAAGGGCGTCGGAGGTCTGGCGAAATTTTCCAGCGTCCAGGCGCCGCAAAGCGCTGACCGTCAGGACGGCAACTTGCCGGCGTTCTCGGCTGGCAGGCTCAGGCCGCAGACGGCGTTGATTTCTCTGGACACCGAGTCGATGGCATTCAGCTGCTTGCGCAAGGCTGACAGGGTCGCCGGAATCGCGGCCAGGGCGTCCCGATAGTAGTCGTCCGACTGGCCGGCCAGAAAAGGCTTGATGTAGGCCGAAAAGACCACCCACTGATTTTCCGCCATGGCGCTGCAGCTCAGGGCTTTGCGGGAGGCCGCCTCCAGCTTGTTGGCCAGATCTTCGGGCAACGTGGCGAACTCGCTGGTCCGGCCTTGGCTCAAAAGGCCCAACGCTTCGCGGGCCATTTGGACGATGCGGCTGTTGTAAAAGCTCAGGCTGTCCTCTTGGCGTCTTAAGGTCAAGTAAGTCTTGACCCGGGCCAGCAGCTCGTTGCGCTCGAAGGGCTTTTCCATGAAGTCGGCCGCCCCCAACTCGCGAGCTTGGGTTTTTTCGCGGTTGTGGAACTTGCCCGACAGAAAGATGACCGGGATGCCGGACGTCTCCGGCGCCGATTTTAGGGCCCGCATGACCTCAAAGCCGTTCATGCCGGGCATCATGATGTCGAGAATGATGAGCTCGGGGCTCATGTTTCTGGCCAGCTCCAGGCCCTCGGTTCCGCTGTGGGCGTTGAGGCAGTCAAAACCGGCCTTGTGGAGAATCGACCCCAGCAATTTATGAATCATTTCGTCGTCGTCGACAACTAAGATTCGAGGAGCTACGTCCTTGCGAGTGGCTTCCATGGCGCGTTCTCTCTTGGCTCGGGACGGACTGACGGTCTCGTGGTCTAATTCTATATGATTTAAGGAAAAATCACAAGTTCAAGAGTTCAGGCCGCCCCGCCGGCCAAGGCGGGGCGCGGTCCGGAGGCGGCTGGCGGCCCGTCGGCGGCCGTAAAAGAGGCCGCCGGCCATCGCCAAGCCATCAAGCCGCCAAGCCATCAAGCCATCAAGCCATCAAGCCATCAAGCCATCAAGCCATCAAGCCGCCAAGCCATCAAGCCGCCAAGCCATCAAGCCGCCAAGCCATCAAGCCATCAAGCCATCAAGCCATCAAGCCGCCAAGCCATCAAGCCGCCAAGCCATCAAGCCGCCAAGCCATCAAGCCGTCAAGCCATCAAGTCATCAAGCCGCCAAGCCGTCAAGCCGTCAAGCCTTCAAGCCGTTGGCGGGCGTCGAGGCTCAAGCCTGGTCCGGCGTCGGACCAGCCGAAAGACGAGCGCGGGCCCTAATGAAGAAAGCCCGCAGTCCACGGGGACTGCAGGCTCGGCAGAACTCGGAGAGGCCGGCTAGGCGCCGGGACCGTCAGGAGAGCAGCTGAGCGGCTCGGCTGCCCCGCCGACTGTCATTGCGCGAACTGAGCGCGTCTGTTCTTGGACCAAGCAGATTCGTCGTGGCCAGGATCCAACGGCCTTTCCTCGCCATAGGAGATGGTCGACAGCCGCGAACTGCTGATGCCCGCGTCAACCACGTAATTGTAAGCGGCCTTGGCCCGGCGATCGCCCAAAGCCAAGTTGTAGGCCTCAGAGCCACGCTCGTCGCAATGACCCTGAATTTCAGCCGTGGCTGAGGAATTGGCGTTGAGGTAGGCGACCTTGGACTGCAAAACGGGCACTTGGTCGGAGCGGATGGCGTAGCGATCGTAGTCAAAATACACGTGATCGCCAAGGAAAGCCTGCAGCTCCGCATCCGAGGCCGAGCCGCCGCTTTCGCCGCTGGGTTTCTTGGCGCAGCCGACGACCGTCAAGCTCAGGGCGATCGCCAAAGCCAGCAGCAACATAAGTTTCTTCATGCTCATTCCTCCATTTTTGGAACGTGTTTCGTGTGCGGCTCAACCGGCGTCGCCGCCCGCAAGCTGCGGACGCCGCGGCGCCAAAAGCCCATGGAAGGGGGAGACGGATGCCGCATTCAGCTCGCCCCATTTGGGTTCCGTATGCCTATGGCCGGGAGGCCGCAGGCCCTCCCTAAGCTGAAAAATTTGGCTGACGGCCTGGACTCTTGGAGGGACGGCGTCGCTGGCCGGCCCGGCCGCAGGGCGCCAGACGTTAACAAGCAAAATATGCGCCCTGCCTCTCCGCGCTGGGAGTCTGCGGCGCATTGGAAAAATATAGCTTTTTCCGCTTGATCGGTCAAGCTGATAAATGAAGACTCCAGCGGGCGTTCCTCTCCTGGTTGGCTGGCGGCAAGTCGTCGCGGCAGGCATTGGCCGGCCTCAAGCCGCTTTCCCCTTAGGACGCTGAAAGATAACGTTTTCAGGCCGAAAAGTCAAGCCTCCGCCGACGATCTGGGCCCCCCGCCCCGAGGTCGCCAGCCGCCCTCCTGACAGGCGAACGCCAAGTCGTTCCCCCCTCGTCGGCTGTCGATTATAAGACCGGCCTGGGGGGTTGTCAACGCTTTTGCGCGGGCCCTTCGCCTCCCGCCCCCTGAGGTCAGGCGCCAGATGACGGGCCTTGACCCCGGCCGGGTCGCGGCCCTGAGGGCGACGGGTTGGACGTTTGGTCCGGTTTTGCCCGTTGCCCTGCTCAAGTCTCAACATGACTAATGAGCGTCAATTCGAGATATAGAAAATTTTTGTCGATAAATACAAAAATAAAAATATTAATTAGCTCAATAATTTGATCTATCTATAACAAATAGATAGATATATGCTAAAATTAAATTTAAGATTTTTAAAAAAAGATAAGTTTATGGCATAAATATTAGTTGGCATAAAGGATTTATTATCAACTTTAACAAATAAATAAAGATAAATAATCCAAATATTTGGGCCTAGCTATTTATATTAGCAAATTACTCAAGTATAATGACTAACAAGCCAAATTACCTGAATAATGTGTGGATATCCGCGAATATGGTGATAAAATGTTAGTAATTGCAATCTATAACAATCATTAAGCAAAAAATTTATCCAATCATTGTATATATATCGTGTAATATGCTGAAGGCCACACCAATGGCGGCGTAAACGCGAGTCGCCAAGGACTAGGTAGCGTCGAAGGCCCTGTGCATGGTGGAAATTATGTCGAAGGGAGCAGCAAGATCTTCAGATTTTCTTATGATGAAAATCATGTGAACGGCCATGGAAACCAAAAGCGTAATACTAATCTATACGATCTGAAGAAGTCAAATAGACTTATATTACCGAAGAAGTGGACGAACAATCTGATATTGGAGCGTAGACCATGGAGGTAAGGGGTCTATAGGTGGTTAATATGATCATTATTAGCATGTCGCCACCTGACACTGAGCCAGTCGCAAGAATGAGCATCATCAAGCGGTGATAAATATGTTAATCATCTTGATTATGTCGGTAAATGGATTATAGCGTTTAAACCTTCTGAAAAGCCTCGTGTGTCAATTGCGGTCGCGAGGATCTATACGAGTGACGCACAAAAAAGAGTTCAATACCGCGACTACGGCTGGGGAGAATCAAATTTTTTTACCATATTAGACATAAATTTCATACTTATAACGCTAAAATATAGTCTAATGCTCATGATAAAATAAATATTAGGTAAATAAGGTGTCAAATTTTGCGCTAAAAATCTTAATATAGGTACCAACATAATTTTATGTCTAAAAATTGGTCAATTAAATGATAATTAAGATTATTTAATTAGCAACCGTCAATATAAAAAATTTAAAATAATAGCTGATTTGATCCATGCGGCTAATTTTATTTTTAGGAAAGAATACAATTAAACAGTATAATTAATAAAAATAGTGGTCTGAAATTTGTTTATTCAGAGTTATAGATGCATAAAATTTATGATATGGCTATCAAAAGCAAATAATTAATTAAATAGGCGATAAAATATCAAAATTCATCAGAATAAAGCGTGAAGTTTTGACGTCTGTTGTTCAGAGGTCATTTGACCCGTCAAACGGCGAAAAGGGGTTTACGCGTCACGCGGCGAGACGTCGAAGCGCGGCCGACGTCGACCGGCTCAGAGCGGCTTCCCCGAGAGAGTGAAGTCCTGGCCGTCAGGCGGCCAGGCGCCTTCAAAGGGCGAGACCAAAGGGCGAGGTCAAGGCGCAACCTCAATGAGACGACGCCAGAAAATGACGAAGGTCAAGCCTCCCGGCGGCTCGGCTCGCCGAGGAGCTCGGCGAGTCCCTGGGCCAAGGGGACGACGGCCCGAAAGCCCAAGATGGCGGCGGCTTTGGCCGGGTCGCCTTCCGAGCGGAGAGGATCGCCGGCGCGGGCCGGAGCGAAGATCGGGGCCGGCCGCCCCGGTCGCAGCCGGCGCATGAGGTCGGCCACCTCCAGCACCGTCGTGCCATGGCCGGTGGCCACGTTGAAGATCCCGTCGCCCGGGTCGGGGGTCTGGGCGGCCAAGACGGCGGCCTTGACCACGTCTCGCACGTGAATGAAATCCCGGGTCTGGCGGCCGTCGCCGAAAATGGTCGGGGCTTGGTCCTCGTCGAAGGCTTTGGCGAAGATGGGCACCACCCCGGCGTCGGGGCCGTCGGGCGACTGACGAGGGCCGTAGACGTTGAAAAAGCGGAGGCTGACGGTCGTCAGACCGCTTTGCTCCTGGAAAAAAAGCGCCAAATGCTCGCCCAGCAGCTTGACGGCCGCGTAGGGGGTGTTGGGCCGCAGGGGTTGGCCTTCGACGTGAGGCGTGGGCAGATCCCCGTAGACGGCCGAGCTGGAGGCGTAGACCAGCCGCCGGACTCCGGCCTCGGCCGCGGCCCGCATGACGTTGAGGGTTCCGCGGCCGTTGATGTCCAAGCAGCGTTCGGGCTCCAGCTGGCTCTGGGGCGCCGAAGCCATGCCGGCCAAATGAAAGACGGCCTGACAGCCGGCGATCAAGGAGGACGTCAGAGGGGCGTCCAGCACGTCGCCGAACTTGAAGGTCAAGCGGCCGGGCGCGCGTCGACCCTGCTTGGGCTGTTGGTCCGGCTCTCGGGCCAGCGCATGGGCCGCGGCCAAGTTGGCCCGGCGTCCGCCGGAGAGATTGTCGAGGGCGCGGACTCGCCAGCCATCGGCCAACAGGGCTTCCGTCAAGTGGGAGCCGATGAAGCCGGCGGCGCCGGTCACCAGGGCCGTCGGAGGACGGGCGGCCGAAAAGTCCGAAAAAATTGAAGAGCTCGACAGCGAACAGCTCAAAGGCCGCCTCTCAACGGTCGTATCCAAACCAGGCCGACTTGAACCAGCTCTGGCCGTGATGGGCTCGGAAGGCCGGCTCGAAGGCCGCCTCGCGGAAGGTGGGCCACAGCAGCTGGTCCTGCTGGTCGGCCGCGTGGCGCAGCAGCGGCGCCACCGCGGACCGCCCGCCGGTCCAGGCCGCCCAGCGGGCCCGGGCGTAGGTGGAGGCGCCGGGCGCCAGGGCGTCGGCTTCGTCCCACAGCCTCCGGGCTTCCAAAACCAGCCGGTCGCGGCCGGCGGGGGCGGCCAGGCTCGTTTCGGCCAGCAACAGGCCTTTTTCGGCCGCCAGTTCGGCGGCCAAGGGCGGCCGAACGTCGGAGGCGCCCGCTGGGGCCGCCGGGCGCAGCTTCAAGTTGGCCTGAGCCTGATCGAGCAGCTGCAAGCCCAGCCTGAAAAGGGCCATCTGGTCCTGAGGCGGCGGCCAGCCCGAGGCGGCGGCGCGTCGAAGAAAGCCGGCCAGGCGCATTTGGGCCCACGGAGAGAGGCCTTCCGGACGGGCTTCGCTCAGCAGGCGGGCCACGGCGCGGATGAGGGCCGAGCCCAGGCGTTCCTGAAAGCTCGAGCCGGCCAGCCAGGCGTCGGCCGACGGTCCGACGGGGCGCAAAAAGCCGTCGCGGGGCTTGTCGCGGCCCGAGCCGGCCGGGCCCCAGGCCAGCAAGGGCGGCCAGGCCAGGTCCTGGTCCGCCGGTTGGGGCCAGCTGCGTCCAGGGCGGCGGTCGGCGACGGACAGCAGCTCCAAGCCCGCCTGGAAAGAGCCCAAAACCTCGTCGAAGGCCAGCCGGGCGTCGAGGCTGTCGGAAAAGTCCAAGCCGTCGGGCCAGTCTCGGTTGGCGGCCAGCAGGGCGTAGAGAGCCAGACCTAGGGCGAAGCGATAATCGGGGTCGTCGGGGTCGGCCTCCGTCAGGCCGCGGCAAACGTCGGCCAGCAGGAGCAGCGCCGGCCCCCGCAGGGACGGCAGCTCGCTGGCGGCGATCCAAATTTCGTCGGCCATGGGCTCGAGGCGGTCGGCTCGAGGCGGCTCGACGTCGAGGCATTGGCGAAAGTCGGCGAAGGCCGCCGCCGTCAGGCGCAGCCGGGCTTCCGGGCCGGAGTTCAGGGCTCTTTGGAGCCGCAGGGATTCCAAGCCCCGCCGGAACCAGGCCCCGGCGGTGTCCGGATCGCGCCCGGCGGCCAGCTTGGCGAGCCGCTCGGACTCCTGGTGGAAGGCGGCCAGCTCCTCGCCCGAGCTCAGAGCCGAAAGCTTGTTCAAAACTCGGGCCAGGGCCTGGACGAGGGGGAGGCTGTCGGGCTCGCGCTCGTAGGCCTGGCGGTACTTTTCCAAAGCCAGCTCCAGGGTTCGGCGGCGGCGGGCGAGCCGCTCCTCGGCCGTCTTTTGAGGCAGATAGGCCGACACCGAGAAAGCGTCGAATTCCAGCTGGCGGCCCCATTCGGGCCAGCCTGGCTCGGGGCCGAGCTCGACGCCGCGGGCCCATTTTTTCGAGCCCTCCTCGAGCGTCAGAGCCCAAATTCGGTCGTCGGGCTGGCGGTCGGCCCGCGAGTAAAGCTCGCGGCCCCAGGCCGCCCATATCTCCGGAGCTTGACCGGCCCGTTCCAACCAGTGGGCGTAGAGCTCGTCCTTGAGGGCCCACAGCGCCCAAAGCGCGCGCGTGTCCGGGGCCAAGGCGTCGGCCCGGTCGAGCCCGGCCATGAAGGAGGCCAGTTCGTGGCGGTCCAAGGGGAGCGTTTTGGCCAACGGATAGAGGTCCAAAGCCTGCTGGAAAATCTCGGAGCGGCGGTTGGAGTCGGGCTCGACCCCGGAGAGGGTCGCGAGGCTGGCGGTCCAGGCTTCCAGGATTTCGATTTTTTTGAGCTTTTGCGGCCCAAATTTGTCCCCGTCGCCTCGCCAGGGCACTTCCACCGGCATGTCGGCCCACAGCCGCTCGAAATCGGCCTGGGCCTCGGCCAGCGCCTCGGCGCGCTCCGCAGGGCCTGGGCGTGTGAGGACAAGAAAAAAACGGTCCTTCCAAAAATCTGGCCGCTGGGCCGGCTCGAGGTTTTCTTCGGCGTAGCGGCTTTTCAGCTCTTCGAGTCCGACTTCGCCGCGGCGCAGGCGGCTGGCCCAGACGAGCTCGGCCAAATAGGGGTCGTTGAAGGCGACGGCGGGCTCCGGGGTCGGCTCGGCCGCCGCCGCCGGGCGGTCGCGGTCCAACGACAGGCGGGCCGCCCGCTGGAGGTGGCTCGCGGCCTCCTCCAGCAGCTCGGCGCGTTCGCCGGGTTCGGCGACGAAGAGGCTTTTTGTTTCGGCCAGCTTGGCCAAAAGACGCCAGGGCGCCGGCTGATCTGGGCGTTCTTGGGCGGCCCGCCAGACCAGCACGGAGGTCAGGTCAAGCTGGGCGAGATAGCTTTGGGCCAGATCCTCGGGGGCGACCGACATCAGCGAGGCCAGGGCCGAGGCGGCCTCGGGCCCGAGCTCGGCGCCGCCGGCGAGAGCGGCGGACGCGTCAAAGCCGGCGGAGGCTTGGTCCTTCGGGCGCGCCGCGAGGTCGTCGTCGGCCTGGACCGGCCTGGCGGCCCGGACGGCCAAGCGGCTGACGTCGACGGACCAGCCGGCGTCGACCGTCCAAAAGGCGGCCGCGCACAGCAGGGCCGTCGGCGCTTTGAGTTTGGAAAAAAAAAGGAAAAAAAGGCTGTGAAAAAAGCTCAAGCCTGAAAAAGAGCGGCGCCGGGCCGTCGAGGTCTTGAGCGGGAGGCGGGTCGAGCCGCGGGCAGGATATGCGGACATGGGCGACGCTCCGGTCGAAGGCGGCGCGGCCGGCTAGTGGGCCGCCGGCCGGGCTTAGAGCTGGGCGACGAAGATGCGGTCTTTCTTGGCGTAGTCCAGAACTGGCTCCAGCGGAGTCAAGCCCGCGGCGGCGGCCAACTCGGTCGCTCGGAGCAAGGAAGGCGGCCAGATCTCCAAAACGACGCGCCCGCCGGGCTTCAGATGGCTTGGGGCCTGGGTCAGGAGCCGGGCGATGACGTCTAGCCCTTCAGGTCCTCCGGCCAGGGCCAGGCGCGGCTCGAAGAGGGCCACGTCCGGCGGCAGCCGGACGAGCTCGGCGTCGGGGACGTAGGGAAGGTTGGCGCAGATCAAATCGAAGAGGCGCTCGCTCAGCGGCGCGAACAGATCCCCTTGGCTGAAGGTTATCCGGTCGGCCAGGCTCAGGGCTTGGGCGTTGGCTCGGGCCACCGCCAAGGCCTCGGCCGAAAGATCCACGGCCTCAATCTTGGCGCCGGGCGCGTTGGCGGCCAGGGCCAGCGCCACGGCCCCGGAGCCGCAGCCCAGATCGGCCAGCTCCGGTTCGGTCAGGCCGGACTCCTTGATCAGGCGCAAGGCCTCGTCGACCAGGTGTTCGGTCTCCGGCCTAGGGATGAGGGTCTGGGGGGTGACGGTCAAATTGAGGCGATAGAATTCCTTGCGGCCCAGAATGTAGGCCACCGGCTCGTGAGAGGCCCGCCGCCGCACCAGCTCGCGGTAGGCCGACAGCTCCCGGGTCGTCAGCCGGCGATCGAAATTCACGTAGAGCTTGACCCTCTCGAGGTTCAGCACCTGGCTCAGCAGCAGTTCGGCCTCCAGCCGGGGACAACTGGGATCCTTTCGTCCCAGGAAGTCGGTCGTCGTGGTCAGAATTTCGGTCACGGTCCACTCTCGCTCGCTCATCAGGACTCCAGGCTGGAAAAATGCTTGGCGAGCTGGTCGATGAGCTCGTCGAGATCGCCGTCGATTATTTCGGCCAAGCGGTACATGGTCAAGGCGGCCCGGTGGTCGGTCAGCCGGCCTTGAGGAAAATTGTAAGTGCGGATGCGTTCGCTGCGGTCGCCCGAGCCGACCTGGTCGCGACGCTCGTCGCTGATCTTGCGCTGCCGCTCGGCGCTGATGCGGTCAAAGAGGCGGGCGCGCAGCACGGTCATGGCCTTTTGCTTGTTTTTCAGCTGCGACTTTTCGTCCTGGCAGGTGGCCACCAGCCCGGTCGGCAGGTGCGTCACCCGCACCGCCGAGTCCGTGGTGTTGACGCTTTGCCCTCCCGGTCCGGAGGAGCGGTAGACGTCGACTCTGACGTCCTCGGCCCGGATCTCGACGTCGACCTCTTCGGCCTCGGGCAGCACGGCCACCGTCGCCGTGGAGGTGTGGACGCGGCCTTGGGCTTCGGTGGCCGGAACTCTCTGGACCCGGTGGACTCCGCTTTCGCGCTTGAGCCGGCTGTACGCTCCGTGGCCCTCGACGAGAAAGATGATTTCCTTGAAGCCGCCGTAGTCGGCGGGGCTGGTGCTCATCACGTCGATCCGCCAGGTTCGTCTTTCGGCGTAACGGTGATACATCCGAAAAAGATCTCCCGCGAAAAGCGCGGCTTCGTTGCCGCCGGCGCCGGCCCGGATTTCCACGATGGTGTTTTTGGCGTCGTTGGGATCGGTTTTTTCTTTGAGCGCCCTTAGCTCCTCCTCCAAGGACGCCTCGGAAGCCGCCAGCTC
>JAISZC010000184.1 GCA_031269485.1 Deltaproteobacteria bacterium | reverse complement strand
GAGACGGTCGTTGAACCTGCACGACGTTCCAGGCCAAGTCCTTTCGCGCGCCTACGGCCTGGAGGCCGTCGAGATTCGTTCGCTGACCGACGGCCGGATCAATCAGACATTTTTGGCGGCGACGGCCGACGGCCGGCGCTACGCCCTCCAGCGCCTCAATCCCTTCTTCGAGGCCAGCGAGGCCCTGGGCCTGAATTGGCGACGCGTCGCCGAGGCCTTGGCGCCGTCCGCCGTGCTCTGCCCGACCATCGTCGCCGCCCGCGACGGCGGCTGGCTGGCCTCCGAAGCCGGCGGCGTCTGGCGTTTGACGACCTTTTTGGCCGGCCAGGCCCCGTCCGCCTCGCCGGACGACGCTCGGGCCGCCGGCCTCGCCCTGGCCCGGTGCCACGCCGCCCTCAACCGCCCCAAGCCTTTGGAGCTCGAGCCGTTGCCCGGGCATTGGGAGTTCACCAACCAGCGCCTCAGCCGGCCGGCCGATTTTGAGCTCCTGACCGCCCGTTATCGCGGCCATCCTCGCTTGCCTCAGGCGGCGGCCGAACTCGCCCGCGGCGCCCGGGCCGCCGGCCTTTTGCCCGGCTTGCCGGCTTTTCAACGGGTTTTTTACGCCCGCGATCTGGTCGTCCATCTCGACGCCAAGCGCGCCAACTTTCTCCACGACGGCGACCAATGGGCCGTCATAGACTGGGACACCGTCGGCTACGGCGATCCTCTGCTGGATTTGGGGGAAATCTGTCGCTCCTTCGCCTTTGACCAGCAAAAGAGGCGTTTTGACGCCTCGACGGCCTGCGCCGCCGTCGACGGCTATCGCAACGGAGGCTTTGAGCTCGAACGCGAGCAAGGCCGGCTTTTGCCGACCGTGGTGCGTGGCTTGGCCGTCAATTTGGCGCGGCGCTATTTGACCGACGCCTTGGCCGAAGTTTACTTTAAGCTCGACGAAAGCCGGTTTTCTTCTCTTTTCGAGCAAAACCTTGACCGGGCCAAGCTCCACCTCGATCTGGCCGAGGAGCTGCACGCTCGCGAGATGGAGCTGGTCAACAAATTGTAAGACCGCCGGCGGACGTCGCCGGCTTTGGGGCCAAAAAGCGTCCCCTTTAGGACGAAAAAGCGTCCCGCACAACGTCAGCTTGGCGCCGCCAACCGCGGGCCGCGTTCCGGCGACGCCTCAGGTCGCGCGAACGCCTCCGTTTTCAAGCTTGTCATTTTCGTCCCTGGCGGCGTCGGGCTTCTGGCGGCGGCCCGCCTAACGCCGTCAAACGTCATCCGGCCGGTCATGGACCAGCCGCGACACAGGGAGGTCGAGCATGCGTCCCATGCCAGCCGTCGTCTGCGCCACTGATCTGTCGGAAGGCTCCAACAAGGCCATTCCCTTGGCCGCCTACATCGCCCAAAAATACCATTCCAAGCTCGTCGTCGCTCATATCATCGATTTGCCCGCGGTCACGCCCTACGGCGAGACCATGGTCGATCCCCAAGAGCTCCGGGCCCGCGTCGAGCAGTCCGCCAAGGCCATGGTGTCGGACATTTTGGCGCACCTTGAGGACCTGGACTGGGAGCTGCAAATTTCCATCGGCTATCCGGCCAAGGAAATCCAGCAAATCGTCCAAGACGTCGGGGCCGGCCTTTTGGTGGCCGCCACCCACATCCGCAGCGGCATCGAGCGTCTGCTGCTGGGGTCGGTGAGCCGCAAGCTCATGTTCACGCTCACCGTGCCCTTTCTGATGGTGCCCGGCTCGCAGCCGACCGAGCGCTCGGCTCTCCACGCCGTGGAGTCGCTGATGATCGCCTGCGACTTTTCCGAAGACTCCGAGGCGGCCATCGAATGGGGGCTGGACTTCGCGCGAGCCTTTGAGGTCCCCTTGACCTTGGCGACGGTCATCGAGCAGGGGCAGCTCGATCAGATTTTGACCATCGATCCCCAAAAGGAGCACGCCGTCGCCAACCGGCTGGTCGACGATTTGACCAGAAAGCTCCAAAGCAAGATCCCCGAGGATCTCCAAAGCGAGGCCAAGGTCGTCATCCTGGCCGGGCACCCGCACGAGGAGCTCAACAAGCACGCCATTCTCAACCATATCGATCTCATCGTCATGGGCGTCCACGGTCGGGGCTTCATCGAAAACATCATGGTGGGCTCCACCACTGACCGCCTGGTGCGTTTGGGGCAGTTTCCCGTCTTGGCCGTCCATCCCTGAGGCGCCCGGCGAAATTTTGGCGATCTTGTTCGGCGGCGCCAAAAAAAAGGCCGCCGGCCGGCCCTAGGAAGGGGCCAGGCCGGCGGCCGAGCTTTTTTGGGGGCCTTGGCGCTGTCGGGCCTTGGAACTGTCGGGCCTTGGCGCGTCAAGCCTTTTGCGGCTGCTTGTTTTCCCACAACAGCAACAAAGGCGAGGCGATGAAGATCGACGACAAGGTGCCCACTGAAACGCCTATCAAAAGCGCCAAGGCGAAGTCGCGGTTGACCGGACCGCCTAGACAATAAAGGCAGATCAAGGCTAAAACGGTCGTGCCGGAGGTCAGGATGGTCCGCGACAGCGTTTCGTTTATGCTGCGGTTGATGATGAGCGGCAAGCCAAGCTTGCGGAGGCGTTGATTATTTTCACGGATGCGGTCGAAGACGATGATGGAGTCATTAAGCGAATAGCCGATGATGGTCAAGACGGCCGCCACAAATGATAAAGTAATTTCTTTTCCCAAAATGGAAAAAACACCTGTAGTGATGACCACATCGTGGAGCAAAGCCAATATGCCGCCCAAGGCGAAGCTAAATTTTAAAAAATAGCAAGCGATGATCGTTACAATCAAGGCTGTGACGATCAAGGCGGCCACGCCCACGCCAAAGAGGCGCACCACGTTCAACGCTCCGAGAAGAATGGCGACGAAGACCGCCGAAATCAGCCATTTCTTTTCAAATCGCCCTGAAATATAAATTATAATCATCAAAAGACTGTAATAAATAGCGTTGAGGGCTTTTTGCTGCAAATCGTCGCCGACCTTGGGGCCGACCATTTCTTCGCGGCGCAGGTCGACATTGTCGGCGCCAAAGGCGTCGTTGAGGGTCCGGGCGGCGGCTTGCGTCAGCGTTTGGCCCTCGGCCGTCGTCCCGCCGCTGATGTTGATGAGGTACTCGGCCTCTCCGGCCTCCCCGAAGGCCTGTATGCTGGAGACTTCCAAATTGGCGGCGGTCAGGACCTCCCGGAGCCGGGCGGGGTTGACGCTTTGGTCGGTCAGTCGGGCCTGGATGAGCAGGCCGCCCCGGAAGTCCACGCCGAGGTTGAGGCCCCCGTGCCAGACGATGGAGACCACCGAGGCGAGCAGCAGACAGGCGGAGACGGCGAAGGCGAGGCGGCGGCGGCCGATGAAGTCTATGTTGACGCCGGGCTTGATGATTTCCAACGACATGCAGGTTCCTTTCGGGCGGCCGGGCCGCCCGCCTCGAGGCTGGCGGTTCTCAGATGCTGATGCGCTTGACGCGCCTGAGGGCCAGGGCCGCGTCGAAAAACAGGCGCGAGCCGAAGATGGCCGTGAACATCGACGACACAATGCCGATGATGAGCGTGACCGCGAAGCCGCGGATGGGTCCGGTGCCGAACTGGTAGAGAACCATGGCCGCCAGGACGGTGGTGAGGTTCGAGTCGAAGATGGTCCAAAAGGCCCGGTTGAAGCCGCCGTTGACGGCGCCGTTGGGCCCTTTGCCGGCCCGGATCTCCTCTCGGATGCGCTCGAAGATGAGCACGTTGGCGTCCACGGCCATGGCCAGCGTCAGCACCAGGCCAAAAATGCCCGGCAGCGTCAAGGTGGCCCCGAAGCAGGCCAGGGCCCCGAGGATGATGGGAAAGTTGAAGACCAGCGCCAGGTCGGCCACCAGGCCGGACCAGCGGTAATACGCCAGCATGAAGGCCAGGATGAGCGCCAGGCCCGCCAGGCCGGCCGTCAGGCCCTGACGGATGGAGTCGCGGCCCAGCGACGGGCCCACGGTGCGCTCCTCGGCCACGCTCACCGGCGCGGGCAGGGCGCCGGCCCGCAGCACCACGGCCAGCAGCCTGGCCTCCTCGACGGTGAAGGAGCCTTCGATGTAGGCCTCTCCGTCGGGGATGACGCTGCGGATGACCGGGGCGCTGTATACTTGGCCGTCGAGGACGATGGCCAGCTGGCGGCCCTTGTAGCGCGTGGTGATGTCGGCGAACTCCCTCGCGCCGCGGCCGTCGAAAGTCATGTTCACCTGGGGCTCGCCCATTTGGCCGCGCATGACGCGCGAGTCGACCAGCGAATCGCCGGTCATCATGACTTGGCGGCGCAGCAGATGCGGCGTCCGGCGCTCGATGTTGGTGACCGGATCCAGCTGCCGCTCGAAGAGCACCTCCGTGCCAGGCGGCGGCCCGTCTTTGAGGGCCTGCTCGGCCGTGATCGGGCCGTCGTCGACGAGCTTGAACTCGAGGACGGCCGTCTTGCCGATGAGCTCCACCGCCTCCTGAGGATTGCTCAAGCCAGGCAGCTGCACCACGACGCGGTCCCGGCCCTGGGGCCGGATGTCGGGCTCGGCGACGCCGAACATGTCGACGCGGTTGCGGATGGTCTCCAAAGCTTGGCGGGCGGTCAGATCCCGCGTCTCTTCCTCGGCCTCGGAGGTGTAGCCCAGCGTCAGCTTGGCCGCCTCGCGTCGGACGAGCCGCAGGTTGGGATACTGGCGGTCGATGAGCTCCAACGTCGGCTCGACGGCCTGCGGGTCCTCAAACTCGACGGTCGCCTCCGCGCCGGGCCCGCTTTGGAGGGTGAAGCCCGAGATGCCGTCGGCCTCGGTCATGCGGCGGCGCAGCTCGTCGGCCGTCCGGCGGAAGCTGTTGTCGACGGCCACTTGGAGGTCGATCTCCATGACCAAATAAATGCCGCCTTTGAGATCGAGCCCCAAATTTATGGTTTTGGCCGGCAAGATCTTGGCCCAGACGCCTTCGGGCCGCCTCCCGCTCGAGCTCAAAAGCGTCGGCAAGAGGTAGTAAAGGCCCAAGCCCAGCACCAGGGCCAGCGTCAGCGCTCTTAGGATGAGTTTTTTTGACATCTTGCGTCTTTTGCGTTTTTGTTGATTTGGCGGCCGGCGCGGTTTTGCCTGGCCTCGCTAGCGGGCCCTTGTCCGGCTTTTCGACGGCCGAAAATATTTCGAGCCCAGCGGAGGCCGGGCGCGGGGCGACGGACGGAAGAGCCCGCCGTTCGTCAGCTCGTCCGGCACAGCGGCGGCCGTCCGATGCCCTCAAAAGCCTCTGGCCTCATCATCTTCCAAGGCCCTCAAAATCGCCCGGCCAGCTCCCGGCCGGCGTCGCGGCCGTCGGGCCTCACTCGGGCTTGCTGAGGTCCGGCTTGACGGCGGCCGGCTCGGAGGTGGAGCGGAGCACTCCGGCAATGGCGGTGCGGGCTATCTTGACTCTCACCTCCGGCGCGATGCGCACGGTCAGCTCTTTGTCGCCCACCGCGGTGACTTCGCCCAGCAGGCCGCCGGTGGTTTGGATGCGGTCACCTTTCTTGATGGAATCGAGCATGTTCTGACGCTCGCGCTGCTGTTTTTTTTGCGGCCGCAGCATGAGGAAATAGAAAATGACGAAAAATCCGCCCAAGAGCAGAATCATCTGCATGCCGCCGCCGCCGCCTTGCGGCTGGCCGCCCTCGGCGCTTTGGGGCGGAGCCATGGCCCAGGCCTGGGCCGCGGAAAGCAACAGGTAGTTAAGCATTATGCAAACTCCATGTGAAAAGCCGGCCACCCGGCCGTGCAGGCGGCCGTCGAGGCCGGCCTTGGTCATAATTTCGGGTCCGCAGGGCCGGAACCTGATTTTTGAAAACTGCTTTTTTGGGCCGGCGCCCGGCCCGACGAATGTTTTTGAAGCCGGCGGGCTTTTGAGGCGCCCCTGGACTTCGCGCCTGAAAGACTCCGCGCTTGAAAGGCGGCGCGCCTGAAAGGCGGCGGACGCCTAGGCCTCGCGGCCGTCGGCGAGGCCCTGCTCGATTTGGCCGAAAAACTCCGCATAATACCACGCGAAGGTCCCTTTTAGCAAGGCGTCTCTGGCCCCGGCCAGCAGCTCGAGGTAGTAGGTCAAGTTGTGGAGGCTGGCGAGCCGCAGAAACAACGGCTCGCGGTTTTGGTGGAGATGCCGCAGGTAGGCCCGCGAAAAACGGCGGCAGGTCAGGCAGCCGCAGCGCTCGTCCACGGGGGCCGGGTCGGACTTGTAGCGGGCGTTGAGGATGTTGATTTTTCCAAAACGGGTGAAAAGCTGACCGTTGCGGGCGTTGCGGGTGGGCATGACGCAGTCGAAGAGATCGGCCCCCCGCTTGACGCCTTCCATCAGATCGACGGGCGTCCCCAAGCCCATGAGATACATGGGCTTGCGCGGGTCGAGCCCCTCGCGGGCCGCCTCGATGGCCGCCAGGCGCTCCTCGAGGGGCTCGCCCAAGGCCAGCCCGCCGACGGCCTGGCCGGGAAAATCCAGCGCCGTCGTCTCCTCGGCCGAGCGGCGGCGCAGCTCGGGCAGAAAGCCGCCTTGACTGATGCCGAAGAGGGCGCCGGGCCCGGTCCAGGCCCGGCGGCAGCGCCGGGCCCAGTCCAAAGTCAGGCGCATCGATTCTTCGACCTGGCGGCGATCGGCCGGGTAGGGCGTGCATTCGTCCAAGCACATCATCACGTCGACCCCGAAGGTCTGCTGGATCTCCACGGCTCGCTCGGGAGTCAAAAGAACCTTGGCCCCGTCGTAGGTCGAGCGGAACAGCACGCCCTCTGGAGACAGCTTTCTTAAGGCCGACAGGGAAAAAATTTGATATCCGCCGCTGTCGGTCAAGGTCGGGCCCGGCCAGCCCATGAACGCGCCCAGGCCGCCCAAGGAGGCGATGAGCTCCGGACCGGGCCTGAGCATCAAATGATAGGTGTTGGCCAGCACCAGGCTGGCCCCTGCGGCCTTGAGATCGTCGGGACCCACGGCCTTGACCGAGCCGCGCGTGCCGACGGGCATGAAGGTCGGGGTGGGCACCGAGCCTCGGGCGGTTCGGATCAGGCCCGCCCGCGCCGGATGAACCGGGTCGGCGGCCAGGATGGCGAAGAAGTCGGCGGCGGCGGTCATGAGGCTGGCGGAACTCCTGATTTTGGGTCGGGCCAAGGGTCGCGCCGACGAGGCGACGACGGGCGGGGCGTCGGTGGCCCCGCGGGCGGTTTTTGGAAAACTTTGGAATGCCTTCAAAGCTTGCGGTCGCGGGAGGCGCCGCCTTCGGCGGCCGGGCCAATTGGCGTCGACCCTCGGGCCGGCCGCGCCTTTGGCCGAACTCCGGGCCTGACTGTCAGGTTTCGCGGTTTCTGGCGGTTTTTTCACGGACTATGGCCGCAGAAATTTTAAAATAGTTGGCTATCAGCTCCAATGGGGGCTTAAAAAAGGCAGTAAAGGCAGTAAAGGCAGTAAAGGCAAGAAAGGCAAGAAAGGCAAGAAAGACAATTTAATGGCCTAAAAGCAGGACAACGCCGGCCATTTAAATTTTCGTGGCGCGGCGAGCTTTCGGGACCGGCGCCGGCCAGCCTGGAGCAAATTTCGCTCAAGCCAAAAAAGCCCCCGCGGCCACCCACGACTTCGGCCGCCGGCGGCGACGTGGCCGGCCTTGAAAAAATGGCCCCTCCCGCGGACGAGGCTGCGGGCGGAGGTTGCTCGCCCGGCGGAAATTTCCCTGGTCATTATGCCACCGCGACGGCGGCAACGCCATTTCTTTGTTGACCCGTCGAGGTCACGGCGCGGACCCGGCGCGGCCGCCGGGCGATGCGTTTGGCGCGCTGGCGGTCGGGGGAAGACAATTTTTTTGATGTGGGCTTGGGAGTCGGCGGGTTCGTTTTAGCGCGGCGCGTCAAATTTTAAAATGATTATCGTATATATTTGGATTATTTTAATTTTATGATAAGTTTTATATAATTTAATGACTAATAAGACATATTTACGAAATAAAATAGCTTAAATGGCTTAAATTGCTGTACTAGCTCATCTTGTGGTCATTTAATCACCTTAGTCTCGTAGTAAAAAAAATAGTTTGATAGTTTTTAATATGGCAAATATCTATAATTTTCAAGCTTTGACTAAGTTTTATTTGATTAAAAGTTACTAAATGAACTCTAAATCTCAATTAAATGCTTATATAAACTTATTATGCCATCATAAGCAAAATTATCCTATCATTGCGACGATTTTGTCTTTTTCCTCTTAGAACGTCGAAGACCGGAATCAATGCTCCAGCGTCTAGCTGATTGCCGCATTACAGCGCCACGTCGGCGAATCAGTTATGCTGTAGTCCATACTACGGATTGTCTTATTAAACGTATTCCGCTATATTAATTAAAATTCTTCAAATATATCATATTAATTTATTAAATCACCTTTATTTTAAGGAATTAGGCGTTTTACTTCACATTTAAACTTATATACGATAATTATATTTTTAATAAATGAATAATGAATATAATAATTTACGATATAATTATTTATTTTTATTATATTTAATAGCACATACATCTTATTTTGAATTATATTGCCAGAATTTAAGGAATGTATTAAAGTATAATGTAAATAATGCATAATATATTCGCCAAATAAAAGATATTTATTACGAATTCTAGTAAATTCTTGCTCTACCATTGCTTTAATTAATATTTTACGTTGATAATTCATTATAAATCCTATTATATATTATAAAACTAATTAAAATTCTATTTATGTAGCTTTTCAAATTCTTCAAGCGTGAAAATTTTACTAATAGATGGGAAAAAACTTAATAATGGTATTTCTTCTCCATAATCAGCTATTTTCCAATATTTATTATTAGTTATAATATAGGATAATTTTTTAACTATATAATTATTACAAACATATAAAGTATTAAATTTTAAAATTTCCAATGTGCCATCACTAAAAAAACTAATATCTGGCATAATTAAACTAATATATGTAGTTTTATGATTAATTTTTTCGATTAAAATTTTATTTAAATTTTTTAATGCGGTAATTGCTATTTTATTGCCGTCAGGTATCGGGCCATAATTAGTTTTAATAATTTTAGCCCCAGTTAATGGGGCTTTGTAAATACTAAATACATCAATTTCGGCACATATTATTATCTTATTTAATATAATTGTACTTAAATTTAATTTATATTTATTAGCAAAATATATAACGTAATGAATAGCATTCATTAATTTAATATTAACATTATTTAGCATATGTCTGGCCTTTATATGTTTAATAGAGATTTAATTTAATATTTTAGTATTTTAGATATGTTAACAGCCATAAATATCTGTCAACAGGTTGTAAAATCGTTTAACATCCTTGAAAATCGTTTAATGCCATTAAACAGAGCAAATAGTTTGGCTGCATCCAGCAGAAAGTCAGAATTTCGGCTTGGCCAGCCGGCGCTGTCGAGACGACCTGTCAGAGGCGGCGAAGCCGCCACTGGACTATTTTTAGGTCGCTTCAGCGCTTTAAGGTCTCCGTGACTTGGCGCAGTCGGGGCGGCTGGCCCTTGAAGGTCGGGACGTCTTCGCCAAAGCCTGGCCCGGTGTTCGACCGTCTTAAGCGTCGGCGAACTCTGGCCTGGCCAAGGAAATTGATTTAAGTGCCGCATCTGCCTCAAACGATTAATACCGCATTTTGGCGTGACAGTCAAGATTTTTTCACGACAGGACTTGAGCCCCGAACAGCCGACCTGGCGCCGCGTTCAAAAGCCGGCCGTTCGCCGTCGCCGGACCGAAAAAAGCCCCGCCAGACAGGCGAGGCCTGGCTGGCGGGGCTTTTTGGCCTCGGGGCTTTGGCGCGGGCGGAGCTTTGGCGCGGGCGCGGGGCTTTGGCGAGCGCGGGGACTTGGCGAGGCGGGCGGCTTCCGGGCGAGCTTTTTTCAGAGGCTTGGCGTGGCCGGCGAGGGGCCCGCTGTTTTTCGGCCGCGCGGCCCGGTCTCGCGGGCGTTCAGCGGCGTTGGACCAGGCGCACGCCGAAGAGGATCAACGCCAAGCCCACGGCCAGGCTGGCGTCGGGCTTTTCGTCCTGCAAAAGCCAGCCGGCCAAAAGTCCGAAAACGGGCACGAGGTTGAGGTAGACCCCGGCCATGTGAGGGCCCAGAACGTCGATGGCCAGATAAAAGCAAGTGAAGCCCAGGACCGTGCCGCCCAAGCCCAAAAAGGCGATGGACGCCCACGTGAGCGGGCCGTAGTCGAGAAACTGCCCCAAAGGCTCGCCCGACAGCGCGGCCATGGGGAGTAGCAGGACGACGGCGCCCAAGGCGGTCCAGGCGTTGGCGGCCAAGGCCGACAGGCGGTTCGTCAGCGGTCGCCCCAAGAGCGAGTAGACGACCCAGGAGGCCATGCAGCCCAGCATCAGCGCGTCGCCGCGGCCGAAGCCGCCGGTGAAGGCCGTCCAAGGGCGGCCCATGGTCACGGCCCACATCGTGCCCAAGGCCGCGGCGGCCAGCCCCAGGCAGCGGCCGAAGGTGAGCTTTTCGCCGAAGACGAGCACCGAGCCCAGGTAAATGAACGTCGGGGTGGCGGCCACCACCGCCGAGCCTCGGCCGACCGGGACCAGCGCCAGCCCTTTTAGGAAAAACCAGTTGTAAAGCGCCAGGCCCGTCAGGCTCGAGGCCGCCACCGTCAGCCAGCCTCGCGGCCCCAGCGTCGAGGCGCCCAGGCCCTGCGGGCTTCGGGCGGCCAGGGGCGTCAAGACGGCCGCGGCCAGCGCGAAGCGCCACAGCGCGGCCGCAAAGGGCGTCGCCTCGCGTCCGGCGACTTTGCCGGCCACGAAGGTCACGGCCCAGACGGCGGCGGTGAGCGTCAGCAGCAGGCGCACCGCGAAGGGGCTGAGGCGGCTGGCGCTCATTGGCGCAGATGGCCCTGGCCCACGACGACGAACTTGGTCGTGGTGAGCTCGCGCAGGCCCATCGGCCCGTAGGCGTGAAGCTTGGTGGTGCTGATGCCCATCTCCGCGCCCAGCCCCAGGCAGCCGCCGTCGTTGAGGCGGGTCGAGGCGTTGACCAGCACGCAGCCGGCGTCGGCCAGGCGCTGAAACCGCCGGGCCCGCTCCAGGTCCCGGGTGCAGATGGATTCGGTGTGCCGCGAGCCGTGGGCGCGGATGTGGTCCAGCGCCGCGTCGAGGTCGGCGACCGCCTTGACGGCCAGCCGGAGATCGAGAAATTCTCGTCCGAAGTCGTCGGGCGCGGCCGGTCGGGCGCCGGGCAAAAGCGGCCTGGTTCGCGGGCAGGCCCGCAGCTCCACGCCGCGGGCGGTCAGGCGCGGGCCGGCCAGGGCCAAGAAGGCCTCGGCCTCGGAGTCGGCCACCAAAAGGCATTCGAGGGCGTTGCACACGCCGGGGCGGCTGCATTTCCCGTCGACGGCCAGTTCGGCGGCCATGTCGAGATCGGCCCCCTGGTCGACGTAGAGATGGCAGACGCCCTTGTAATGCTTCAGGGTCGGGATGCGGGAGCTTTCGGCCACAAAGCGTATCAGCGCCTCCCCGCCGCGAGGGACGACAAGATCGACCAGCTCGTCTTGGGTCAGCAGAAACTGGAGCTCCTCGCGCGTCAGGCGGGGCAGAAGCCGGACGGCCTCGGCCGGCAGGCCCGCCGTTTCCAGGCTCCGGGCCATGAGAGGCGCCAGGGCCTCGGCCGAGCGGGCCGCCTCCCGGCCGGTCTTGACGAGCAGGGCGTTGCCGCTTTTGACGGCCAACGCGGCGGCCTCGGCCGCCGCGCCTGGGCGAGCCTCGCAGATGAAGGCGATCAAGCCCAGCGGGATGCGCAGACGGCCCACTTCCAGGCCGTCGGGGAGGGTCGCGCAGTCCTCCAGCCGCCCCAGCGGGTCGGGCAGGGCGGCCGCGGCTCTGACGCCCGCGGCCAGCTGGGCCAAGCGGGCGGGGTTGAGGGCCAGACGATCGACCAAAACCTCCGAAAGCCCTTCGCGGCGGGCTTGCTCGACGTCGGCCTGGTTGGCGGCCAGCAGGGCAGGGGCCTCGGCCTCCAATGAAGCGGCCAAGGCCGCGAGCGCCGCGTCGCGGGCCCCGCGGGGGGCGGCGGCCAGAGCGACGGCGGCTTGGGCCGAGGCGGCCAGAGCTGACTGGAGGGCGGCGTGGTCGGCGGTCATCGGCGTTTCCTTTCAAGGCGGGCGGGGGCCGCTCAAGGCTCCCCAAGGCTTCCGAGGGCTGGAGGAGCTGCCAGCGCGGCTTGGCGGCCGCCGAGGGCTTTCAGGGTCGGCCTTCGAGAGCCCTCGAAGGGCCCAGGGGCGGCCTCCGCCGGCCGCGAGGGCCTTGCCGAGTCCCGGGCGGCCCTCGGGAGGCGACGGTCTGCTGGCGGCTCCCCGGGCGTCAAGGGCGCGA
>JAISZC010000152.1 GCA_031269485.1 Deltaproteobacteria bacterium | reverse complement strand
CGCCGTGAGTTCCACGGTGTCAGTCTGTGGAGAGGAAGGCTCTGGCCTTGCGGGCAGTCACAAGGTGAAACCGGCCTCTATGAAGCAGAAAGTCAGCACCAAATCAGATGGTTAGATTTTGGATAGGTCTGACAGAACGGCAGATGCATCTCGGCGTGGACGTGGGCGGCACCCACACTGACGCGGTCCTGCTGGGCCCGGCCGGTCCGGGCCGGGCTCGGCTCCTGGCCGCGGCCAAGGCCCAGACCGCCGAGCGGGTCATCGAGGGCCTCACGGAAGTCTTGGACCGGCTGCTGACCGGCCGCGACCCCGCCGAGATCGGGCGGCTGACCGTTTCGACCACCTTGGGCCTCAACAGCGTGCTGACCGGCACGGCCGACCCGGTGGGTGCCTTGGTCACCGGCGGCCCGGGGCTCGAGCTCGACCCGGCCGATTGGGGACCGCACTTTCGGGCCTTGCCCGGCCAGCAGGATCACCGCGGCCGCGTGCTGGTTCCTGTCGAGCCGGCCCAGGCCCGCGCCGCGGCCGCCGAGCTGGCCGAGCAAAAGGTTGCCGCGCTGGTGACGGCCAGCAAGTTCGGGCCCAAAAATCCCGAGCTCGAGGAAGTCATGCGCCGGGCCGCCGAGACGGTCTTCGAGGGCCCGATCATGGCCGCCTCTCGGCTCTTCGGCGGACTGAACCTGCCGCGCCGCCTGGCCGGGGCCCTCCTCAACGCCGCCGTCAAGCGGCTCTACGAGGCCTTCATCGACGACTTGTCCGCCGTCGCCCGGACCTTCAAGCTCAGCTGCCCCATCTTTTTTCTCAAGGCCGACGGCGGGGTGATGGACCTCCAGGCGGCCCGCGAACGGCCGGCCTTGGCCCTGGCCGCCGGCCCGGCGGCCAGCCTGCTGGGCCTGTGGGCCTCCTTGGACGAGGCCGACGCGGAAGACGTCCTGATGATCGACGTCGGCGGCACCAGCACCGACCTGGCCATCCTCAGCCGCGGGCGGCCCCTGCTGGTCCCCGGCGGGCTGACCTTGGCCGGCCGGCCCACTTTGGTGCGCGGCCTTTTGACCCATTCGCTGGCCCTGGGCGGGGACACCGATCTCGAGCCAGTCGACGGCTCTCTGCGGCCCGCGCCTCGTCGGCGCGGGCCGGCCTTGGCCTGGCGGCCCGCGGAAGCGGGCCAGAGGCCGCCCACCCTCACCGACGCCCTCAACGTCTTGGGCCTGTGCCGGCTCGGCGAGGTCGAGGCCTCCCGCCGGGCCTTCGAGCTGCTGCGGCCCGGGCGCGCCGCCGAGCTGGCCCGGGAGGGCCTCGACGCCTTTCTGGCCCGGCTGGCCGCGGCGGTCGAGGACTTCGTGGCGCAGGTCAACAGCCGGCCGGTCTACACCGTCAGCGAATTTCTGGTCGACTGGCGGCTCGCGCCGCGTCGGGCGCATCTGCTGGGCGGCCCGGCCGAGACGTTGGCCCCCTGGGCGGCCGAGGCCCTGGGCCTGCCGGTCTCCGCGCCGGCCAACGCGGCCGCGGCCAACGCCCTGGGCGCGGCCTTGGCCCGACCCACCGTGGAGGCCGAGCTCTACGCCGACACCGCCCACGGGACCCTCAGCGTCCCCACTCTGGGCCGCCGCCGGACCATCGACCAACGTTACGGCCTGGAGGAGGCCAAAAAGGAGCTGCTGGATTGTTTGGGCGGCTCGACGGCGCAAGTGACGGCGGCCGAGTGCTTTGCCCAAATCGGCGACTACGGCCGCTCCGGCCGCGTCATCCGCGTCGCCGCGCAAAGCGCGCCGGGCTTGGAGGCCAGGCTGGCCTAAAAATAATTAAAAAAATTACTTAAAGTGCTTGTCTTAAAATAAATAGTGTTATGACCCAATAACTACCTAGAATGACTTCTGATTTTTCGATGACTTTGTGGCGGCGATGGCTAAAATCAAGGATGAGCTCAAGTATAAAATCAACGACGTTACGTTACAACTCAAGTATAAAATCAACGACGTCATAGGTAAATTTGACATCATCAATGTGGAATTAAGCGCCGTTAAGTATGACATAAAGGACGGTAATGCTAACATTGACAACATTAAGATGGAGTTGGGTACCGTTAAGTCAGAATTTAAGGATGAAATCAACGGTGTTAAGGATAAAATTGGCCTCATCAGAGGGGAATTAAGCGCAATTAAGGGTAGACTGGATACTTACAGCAAGTTTTTCACCCTTCTCGCTACGTTTGTCGTCCTCATAGCTACAGGTCTCTTTACTTTATATCACGAGGTTTCAGACACAAAAGAAAAATTTCAGAGCTGACTGTTGATATGAATAGAAAATTTTCTGACATTGACAAAAAATTTCCGAACTGACTAATTTGATTAAAATCTCTCTGGACACACGGTTGCAGGCTTCCTCTCCGCCGCCGGGTTCTGGGGCGGCATTGCCGGACGATCTCGGTCCGACGGTCCCTGCTCCAGTCGTCCCTGAACCTTCTTCGGAACCGCCTGCCCCGCCTGCCCCGCCCGAACCAGGCCATGGACCGGCCAGTTAAGGCCGACGCGCCCGAGGGTCGAGTCCGTCGGCCTTTCCTTCAATGTCCCCCTGCTGCGTTATGGTCCGCAATTTGAAAGCTGACGTCCGAGCCGCCCTGCGCGAGGACTGCCGGGCAGACGCCGTCTACGGTCCGCCAACCACAGAGAGGCGCCTCAAGGAGCGACTCGCCCTTGATCGGCAACTGCCGGCAATCGCTCACGAACCTGGTTGTTTCTTGAAGGAGCTTTTAGCTCCAAAGCCGCGGGTTCCCTGGGGCGCGCCTGAAATTTTCGCCAGACCGCCTCAAAAGGTCTTTTTTGCCTCCGACGTTATTTTCCGCCAGAGGCCGGAGTCCACCTTAGGCGGCCTGACGGCCGATGTTTTTTTGTTCAGAACGGTCCAAAACAGAGGCCGCACGTCGGCTCCAATTTGTCCTTTTTTTAAAAACCTCCGCTTGGCGTCCACCCTGACCAGAGCTGGCGGTCGGACGTTGAACAATTAAAAGCTTGTTAAAACGGATAGTTGCCTCGAAAAAGAGCTCCACGGATCACCGTGGGGCTTTTTTCGTTTGTTGGCCGTCCAGGTCGGGGCAAAAAATCAACGTATTTGTTTGAAAAAAAAAGGCTGTTGAGACGCAATCGGTTGAAACGTCCGCGACGGCCGACCGCCTCCGGGACGTCCGGCGTGGGGCGCCGAGACGGAGGCTGGGTCCGGCCAGAGCCGAGCCCTGGTCAGGAAAAGTCTTGAAAAATAGGGAGTTGGCCGACGCTTGAGTGATTCGTCGAACCCCTCGGCTGGGCGATCGGTGGCTTGGCCGGTCCGGCCGACTGGGGTCATTACGGGGCTCGGGGGCGGTTGGCACGAGTATCGCTATGTCCCTGTGCGTTGTTTGGCGTCGGGCGGACCGCCGGTCCCTGAACGGGGGAAAACAGGCCGGACTCTGGAACTGAAAAAACTTTTGATGACAAAAGCTATTTTTAAATTTATACCTAATAATAGAGTTAATTATTATATATTAATGTGTTTATTGTCAATATATTGATTAAATGATTTATTTAAAATGATAAATGATTTATTTTAGTTTTTATTTAAAATGATAAATGTAATAATAATTATAGCTTTTAGTAGGCTTTAATTAATATAAATATATAAAAAATTAATAG
>JAISZC010000137.1 GCA_031269485.1 Deltaproteobacteria bacterium | reverse complement strand
GCAGCGCCTCGAACGCGTCGGCCCGGCCGTTGAGCTCGGCCGTCAGGCGCAGGTTGCGGGCCTCGGCCTGGGAGCCGCAGACGGCCATGACGTGGCCGGCGCCGGAGCGCAGGGCCGCCGCGGCCAGCAGCCCCGGTCCTCCGTCGAGGATGAGCGTCCGGCCGCCGCGGGTGTCCCGGGCGCCGGGCGGCGGAGTCAAAAAATCCGTCAAGGCCGCGACGGCCAGCGAGGTCCAAACCCTGAGGCGCGGACTGAGGGACAGCGGCCGCGGCACGTAAAGGCGGCGGGCGTCCGTCTCGGGCCGCGGCTCGGCGGCGACGGCCAGCTCCCAGGGGCCGGTCTGCGTCAGCGGGGCCGTTTCGGGCGCCTCCGGCCGCCAGCGGAGCGCGACTCTGGTTTTGGCGCAGCGGCCGCGCCTGGCGGTCTTGAGGACCTCCCGGACCAGCTGGAGGTCCGGCCGAACCTGAGGCGGGCACGGCATCGTCAGGCCTTCGGCGCGGGAGGCCAGATCCCAGGCGGGCCTGGCGGCCAAGAGGCGAGCCGACACGTCGGCCGCGTCCTCGTCGGGGAGGTCGATCTCCAGCCGCCACGAGCCCAGGGGCGGGCGGGCGTCGTCGGGCGCCTCTTGGCCGGCCTCGGCGGCGTCTTCGGCCGTCGGCTCGGCCGGCGGCGTCCAGGGCCGCTCCGAATCTTTCGCCAAGTCCCGGGCCAAATGATGGGCTCGTTCGTGGCGTCCGCCGCTCAAATCGTCCATGGGCCAGCTCCTGGGCCGCGTCAAAATGGGGCTCGGCCGTCCGCCCGTCGCGTCCGCCGAGCCCGTCGCGGCGCCCGGGCCCAGATTTTAGCATACCGAGGCCGTCGAGTTTCGCGCGTCCGAAAAAAATGGCCGGCGATTGTCTGGCCGGCCGCGCGACGTCCGGCGCCCAGGTCGCGCGGCGGCCGCATTGGCCGAGCCGCCGGGAAGCTCCGGCCTCCAAAAAAAATCAGGGCGGCCGGGCCGTTTGGCCGGGCCGCCCTGGCTAGGGAGGCGAGAGACGGGCTTACTGGATTTCTTCGGGCTTGACGATGATCCAGTTCTTGTCGGCGGTGGCGGGCTGCCCGAGCGACTTCTGCTTGGCGGCCGATTCGGCGGCCCAGGTCTGGACGCGCTCGGTGTACCTGTCGCGGCGGTTGACCCAAACGCGGACTCCGCCCTTTTTGACGTCCACGCCGTTGATCAGCATGTAGCCGTCGGAGATGGGGGTGTCGCCGCCCACCAGGACCGGGCCCTTGAATTGGTCGATCCAGCCGACGATGGTGGCGAACTTGCCTTCATACCAGGTCATGGGGTTGACCAGGTAGGGGGTCAGCAGCAGGCTCTGGTTGGCGGCCTGATTGTAGGTCCCTTCCTTGATTTGGAAGCGGGAGTTGACCAGCTCGCCGGTCTTGGTGTTCTTCAGCATCATGTTGACGCCGAAGACGTTCTCGGGCTTGACGTTGTAGCCGTACTTGGGATCGCTCGCCACCATGCGCACCAGCTCCTCGCTGGCGGCCGAGATGACGTAGACCTCGATGCCGTTCTCCATCAGCACGTTGTAAAGCTCGGTCATGCCGGTGAAGATTTTCGGGGTGTTGACCTCGCCGGTCTTGACCTCGTCCCCGCTCCAATATTTGATGGGCACCGGCTGGCCGTAGGCCATCAGCTCGTCGACGTACTGCTTGAGCTGGGCCAAGGTGAAGCCGGAGAAGACCTGGGCCACCCAAGGGTAGCAGACCAGATCTTCGATCTCGCACAGGCGCCAGTAGTAGCTCTGCAGGGTCTCCCGGTAGCCTTTGGCGTCCTTGAAGGGGATGAGCTTGAGGGAAGGATCGAGCTTGGCCCTGGTGATGTAGCCCTTCATTTCCATGTAAGGCAGCAGGGACTCTTCGAGATCGTAGCGGTAGCTGGTGTTGTCCATGTCGAAGACGGCGAAGGCGCCTTTGTTGGCGTTGGCCTTGATCATCTTTGTCAGCTGAGCTTTGGCCTCGGCCGGCCAGTGATCGAGCTCGGTGGCCGTCGCCGACCAGGCGGAGAGCACGATCGCGGCGAAGGCCAGACACAGCGTTGCGGTGAGGCGGCGTAGCATGGTCATGAAAAGCTCCTTTGGCTCGGTGGCTGGCGCCCCGGCCGCGGCGGGCGGCCAGGTGCGGTTGGGAAATCAAGGGCGGCGCGAACGCCGAGGTCCGACGCCCGATGGCGCGCCGTCGGCCCAGGGGCCGCCGAAGGGGAGAAAGCCGGCGTCCCGGTTTTCGTCTCCGGCTGGTTCGTCTGGCTGTTTCCGACTGGCTGTCCTCGGCCGGTTCGGTTGGCTGAGGCCCTTGACAAGGGGAAGAGGCCGCGACATTTCGAGCTTTGTCAGGTCCGGCGGCCGGAAGGGCCGCGGCCAGGAAATTCATATAGAGGAATTGCGATGGGAGTCATCGTACCAAGCTCGGCCGAGGTTGTCAATGAATATTTTCCAGGCCGCCTCCAGGCCGCCTCCAGGCCGCCTCCGGTCCGCCTCCGGTCCGCCTCCGGTCCGCCTCCGGGACGCCGCCGGGTCGCCTCCGGGGCGCCTGCGGGCCGCCTCCAGGCCGCCTCCGGGCCGCCTTCGGGCCGCCGGACCGCCGAGCGAAATCGTCATGTTCGCCGCCGCAGTCCGGCCGGGCTCGGCGTTGGGGCCGTTCG
>JAISZC010000044.1 GCA_031269485.1 Deltaproteobacteria bacterium | reverse complement strand
CCGAATTATCAAGAAAACATATTAGGGCGAAGCGGCCCAGGCTACTCCGTCAGCCGAGGCGGCGGCTTGGCTCGCCAAAGGGCGCATTTCGGGTCGCGTCTCGGGCCGCGTCAAAGGGCGCGTCTCGGCCTTCGCCATAGGCCGCCGAAACCGCCCAAGGCGTCTCCAGCGCAAATATATGTTTCAACAGAAAAAAAATGCCGCCGACGGCCGGGGCCTGGCGCGACGCCGCAAAAGCTGGACGGTCGGCGCAACATCCCGAATTATCAAGAAAACAGATTAGGGCGAAACGACAGCGGCTTCCTCCAGCCCGTCAGCCGAGGCGCCGGCGGCTTGGCTCCCAAAGGGCGCATTTCGGGCCGCGTCAAAGGCCCCTTCACGGGACGCGTCAAAGGGCGCATTTCGGGCCGCGTCTCGACCTTCGCCGTAAGCCGCCAGCCCGAAGCCGCCCAAGGCGTCTCCAGCGCAACTATCTGTTTCAACAGAAAAAAATTCAGCCCACAGCTGGCGCCTGACGCGACGCCGCAAAAGCTGGACGGTCGGCGCAACATCCCGAATTATCAAGAAAACAAACCAGGGCGAAGCGGCCCCGGCTTCGTCCAGTCCGTCAGCCGAGGCGCCGGCGGCCGGCTCGCCAAAGGACCGCATCTCGGGCCTTCGCCATAAGCCGCCAGCCCTAAACCGCCCAAGGCGTCTCCAGCGCAACTATCTGTTTCAACAAAAAAAATGCGGCCAGCGGGCGCCGCCTGGCGCGACGCCGAAAAACTGGGCGGTCAGTTCAACCTGGTGAATTATCTAAAAAAAAGACCAGCGTGACGCGGCCTTCGTCCAAGTCGCCGGCCTGGGCGGCCTGGGCCGTCCGGCCCGAAACCGCCCGCTGGTCCTCCGCCCCCCTCTCAGGCTTCATTCTAAAAACAATAAAGGCCCAACCTCCATATTACAGGATGTTAGGCCTATCATAGATCATAAAATTGACTATTTTATGGTAAGACTTTAAAATCAAATGAATATAATTTTATCGAAATTCACAATCGACGATATGATCATTCACTAGCCCAACGGCTTGCATTAATGAATATATAATTGTTGAGCCGACAAATTTAAAACCAAAATCCTTTAAATCTTTACTTATTTTATCTGATAATGGTGTTTGCGCGGGCAAATGACCCATTTCAGTCCAATTATTGATAATAGGCTGATTATCGACATATGACCATAAAAATTTACTAAGACTGCCCTGAGTTTCACAAAGCTTAAAATACGCTTTAGCGTTAGAGATGACAGATAAAACTTTCAAACGATTACGAATAACGCCTGGATCTTTTAATAAGCTCTCTATTTTTTCATCATCATAATTTATAATAATTTTAGGATCAAAATCGTCATAAGCCGCCGACAAAGTGTCCATTTTCTTCAAAATAGTCGACCAGCTCAGCCCCGCCTGCTGACCCTCCAAAATAAGCATTTTAAACAAATGTCGCTCGTCGCGACAAGGCCGGCCCCACTCTTCGTCGTGGTGCTTCCTCTCCAGCGGGCCGGACTCGGCCCAAGGGCAACGCATGGCCGCGACCTCACTTTTTGGCCCGGAAGGGGCGATAGTCGATGTCGTACTTTTCCATCCTCAGGCTCATCTTGCGTTCGGTCAGGCCCAGCCTGGCCGCGGCCTGGGTCACGTGGCCGCCGGTGGCCTCCAGGGCCTCGTTGATGAGACGCCGCTCGAGGGCGGCGACGGCCTCGTCGAGGGTCTTGGGCTCCTTTTCGTCCTGGCGGCCCTGGAGCCAGCTGGGCAGGTGCCGGGCCTCGATGCCGCCCTCCGGCCCGCACAGCACCATGGCCCGCTCGATGACGTTCTCCAGCTCGCGGATGTTGCCGGGCCACTCGTAGGCCCGCAGGAGCCGGCAGGCCTCGGCGGAGATGCGCGCGGGCTTGTCGGGATCGGCCGAGAATTTGCGGGCGAAATTTTCGGCCAGCTCCATGACGTCCTCGACCCTTTTGCGCAACGGCGGCAAGGAGAGAGGAAAAACACTGAGCCGGTAGTAGAGATCCATGCGGAAGCGGCCTTCTTCGGCCATTTTCTCCAAATCGCGGTTGGTGGCGGCCAGGAGGCGCACGTCGACCTTGATGGTGTCGCCGCCGCCGACGCGCTCGAACTCCTTTTCCTGCAGGACCCGCAGCAGCTTGGCCTGGGTGGCCAAGCTCATGTCGCCGACCTCGTCGAGAAAAAGCGTCCCTCCGTGGGCCATCTCGAAGCGGCCCTTTCGGCCGCTGACCGCGCCGGTGAAAGCCCCGCGCTCATGGCCGAAAAGCTCGCTCTCCACCAAGCCCTCGGGCAGGGCGGCGCAGTTGACCTTGATGAAGGGCTGGCCCGCCCGCAGGCTGTTGGAATGGATCAGCCCGGCGATCATCTCCTTGCCGGTGCCGCTCTCGCCGCGGATGAGCACGGTGACGTTGGTGGCGGCCACCTGAGCCACCTCCTCCAAAATGTTGCGCAAGGCCTTGGACTGGCCGACGAGCTGGCCGAGCTTGAAATTTTGATTGAGGATGGCCTGGAGGCGGCGGTTTTCCTCGAGCATGGCCTCGTGCCGGGCGGAGAAGTCCCGGCGCACGCCCACGGCCCTGGCGATCAGGGAGGCCAGAACGGTCAGCAGCCGCATGTCCTCCTCGAGGCGCACCCCGTCGGCGAAGAGCCGATCGGCCGAGATGGCCCCTATGGGCCGGCCGTCGAGGATGATGGGCACGCAGATGAAGGCCACGTCCTCCTTTTTGAGATCGCGGGCCTTGGTCCGGTTGAGAAACAGCGGCTCCTGGGAGACGTTGGGCACGACCATGGGCTGGCCGGTCTCCGTCACCCGGCCGATGACCCCTTCGCCCAGCCGGTAGCGGGCGCGCTTGCGCTCGGACGAGTTGAGGCCGTAGGCCGCCTCCATGACTATCTCCCCGCCGGGATTGATCATGTAGAAGGCCCCGCGCATCATGCCGGCGTATTTGGCCATCAAGGCCAAGGCCTCTTCGAGATGATCCCCGAGCTCGGAGGCGGCCCCGTTGAGGGCCTGGCTGACCTCGAAGAGCAGCCTGAGCTCGCTGGCCCGATCTTTGATTTGCGCTTCTTTTTCTGTCAACTTGCCGTGTTCCGCCGGGGCGTCCGAGCTCCCCGCGTAAGGGCCCCCAGGCGGGAGCGTCGATCAGAAATTCTCCAAGGCCTCCTTGGCCTCCTTGACGCCCTGCGCGGCGGCCTTGTTCATCCATTCCAAAGCCAGCTTCTTGTCCTCGTCCACTCCGTCGCCGTTGCAATAAGCCACGGCCAGGTTGTATTGGGCCATGCCAAAGCCTTGCTCCGCCGCTTTGCGATACCATTTGGCGGACATCGTGGCGTCTCTGGGCAAAGCCTCGCCCAAGTCATAGCAAACGGCCAAATTATATTGAGCGTCCGGCATGCCCTGATCGGCGGCCGTTCTGTCAGACCTATCCAAATCTAACCATCTGATTTGGTGCTGACTTTCTGCTTCATAGAGGCCGGTTTCACCTTGTGACTGCCCGCAAGGCCAGAGCCTTCCTCTCCACAGAC
>JAISZC010000018.1 GCA_031269485.1 Deltaproteobacteria bacterium | reverse complement strand
CGCCTGACGACGAGCAAGAGGCGTCGGCTCTGACTTGCTGGAAGATCGTCTGGCGACGGCCTGGCGCCCGGCCGCAAAACAGCATAGGGGACGATACATGTGGGCACGTGGTTATTTTTGTTGCAGTAACGGCAATATTATAGACGATATTAATTAGTCGCCAATACAAAAGGGTTTTCGAACCATCGAAACACCCTTTTGTATTGGCGATTAATTAAATTTTCTATATAATTATTAAAATTTAGTCTCAAAAATATCATAAAAAGACAATTATTATGCTATCTTTTCTTTTAAAAAGATAATTTATTAGCTATCCATTAGCAAAGAACGTGTAATAATAAAAATTTATGTCTTATCTTTTGAAATATTATAAGACATAAAAACGATAAACTAGCACGTGATCACGAAACATAAGATAGTCAAGATAAAGACCTAAAAGTCCCAGCTGCTGGGCCGACCTCATTTGGCAAACTTATTTTTATCTAGGCCACGACTGTGAAATATTAAAGAGAAATTAATTAAAAAAATATCCTTGTAAAATTTAGAATCTCCAAGGCCTCTTTCCCCTAAGCTCAACAACCAAAAAGCCCTTTTGTCGCTCTGGGCGAGCTCCGAAAAGGAAACTCGTCCCAAGCGACGCAAGGGCGAAAAGGCGTCCAAAACCGTCGAAAGAGCGTCGAAGGGCCGCGCCTGTCCAAGAAAGCTCAGTCGGGCTGGGCCTCGACCGTGTCGTGGACGCCGGCCTCGGCCAAGGTGCGCATTTCGTTGAAATGGACCACGGCGCATTGGATTATCAGCATGGCCGCGACCGCGCCGCTGCCTTCGCCCAGCCACATGTCCAGATCCAGCAACGGCTTGAGGCCCAAGCTTTCGAGGACGGCCGCATGGGCCTTTTCCTTGGAGCGGTGTCCGGCGACGAAATAGCTTTTGACTCCCGGCGAAAGCTTTTCGGCCAGCAGCGCGGCGGCCGAGCCGATGAAGCCGTCGATGACCGCCGCCGCCCGTCTGACGGCCGCGCCAAGGTAGACCCCGGTCATGGCCCCGATCTCCAGGCCGCCCACTTTGGCCAAAACGTCGATGGGGTCTTGCGGGTCGGGCCGGTTGACCTCCAGCGCCTTGGCCACCACGGCGGCTTTGCGGGCCACTTGGGAGGGGTCCAGCCCCGAGCCGACGCCGGTGGCCTGCTGAGGCGTCAGACCCACGTAGAGGCTGGCGATGGCCGACGAAGGGGTGGTGTTGCCGATGCCCATCTCGCCGGCGGCGACCAAATCCAGGGGCGGCTGAGCCAGCACGAGCTCGAGCCCGGCCAGCACGCTCCGCAAGGCCTCGGCTCTGGTCATGGCCGGGCCTTTGGCCATGTTTTTGGTGCCTTTGGCGATTTTGGCGTCGAGGCGGTTGGGATGGGGAGCGAAGTCGTAGTTGACGCCCACGTCCAGCAGCAGCACCTTGGCGCCGGCGGTTCGGCTCAAGGTGGTGATGGCCCCGCCGCCAGCCTGAAAATTTTCGATCTGCTGGCGGGTGACGTCGGCCGGGTAAGGGCTGACGCCTTCCTCGACCACGCCGTGGTCGGCGGCGCAAACCACCACCAGGCGGCTTTCGTGCCGCGGCCGCGAGGTGTTCTGCACGGCGCACAGCTGGATGGCCAGCGACTCCAGGCGGCCCAGCGAGCCGCGCGGCTTGGCCAGATCGTTTTCCCGCCTGGCGGCCGCGGCCGCCAGGGCTTGGTTGGGCGGGACGATCTGCCGCAGGTGCTCCCGCAGCCTTTCCTCCAGCTCCGCTTCAGGCGACAAAACGTCGGTCATGTCTTCGCTCCCCGCCGGCTCACAGGCCCTTGTCGGCGATGAGGGCGGCCAGATCGGCCACCCGGCAGGAATAGCCCCATTCGTTGTCGTACCAGGCGATGACCTTGACCATGTTGCCGCCCAGCACCTGACAGAAGGGCCCGTCGACGATGGAGGACAACGGGCAGCCTTTGTAGTCCATGGAGACCAGGCCTTCCTCGTCGTAGCCCATCACGCCCTTGAGCTCGCCTTCGGCGGCGGCCTTGAGGGTTTGGCGCAACTCTTCGGTGGTGGTGGACTTTTTAAGGTTGGCCGTGAAATCGACGACCGAGACCGTGGGCGTGGGCACCCGCAGCGAAAGACCGTCGAACTTGCCGGCCAGCTCGGGGATGACCAGAGCCAAAGCCTTGGCCGCGCCGGTGGTGGTGGGGATGATGTTGAGGGCGGCGGCTCGGGCGCGCCGGAGGTCTTTGTGGGGCAGATCGAGGATGCGCTGGTCGTTCGTGTAGCTGTGGATGGTGTTCATCAAGCCCTGCTCGATGCCGAAGGCCTTGTTGAGGACGTAGGCCGGCGGGGCCAGGCAGTTGGTGGTGCAGGAGGCGTTGGAGATGACGAAGTGCTTTTTGGGATCGTACTTGTCGTGGTTGACGCCCAGCACCACGGTCAGGTCCTCGCCCTTGGCCGGAGCGGAGATGACGACCTTCTTGGCGCCCCCGCCCTCGATGTGGGCCTTGGCCTTGGCGGCCTCGGTGAAGATGCCGGTCGATTCGACGACCAGATCCACGCCGTGGTCCTTCCAGGGGATTTCCTTGGGGTCCTTGAAGGCGTAGTTGGCGATTTCCTGGCCGGCGACGACGAAGCTGCCGCCCTTGACCTCCACCGGGTGGGGGAACCGGCCGTAGTTGGAGTCATATTTGAGAAGATGGGCGTTGGTCTGGACGTCGAAGAGGTCGTTGACCGCGACGATCTTGAGCTTGTCGGAATGGCGATCCAAAACGGCTTTGAGCACCTGGCGGCCGATGCGGCCGAAACCGTTGATGCCGACGTTGATGGTCATGTGGTCCTCCTGAGGCGTTGGTTGATTTTGATGGCCTGGCCGAAGCTTGTTGGGGGCGCTCGACGCCGGGGCACGGACCGGCGTCGTCGAAAGACGGGACCAGGCTTAAGGCCTGGAGGTCGACAAACGGCAGTTCGGGCGGCTGCCGACATGATGGCTCAAGGTCGGCGAATTGCCTAAACGGACGGCGCCGGCCGGCCTGACGGAACGCCGGGCCGCGGCCGCCGGGCAAAGCCTGGAGGCCGCGTTTGGGGCCTCGCCGAACGTGACCAATATAACTTAAGCTGGGCTTAAGTTCAAGGAGAGCAGGAGGTTTCGGCGCCGGACGGCTGGCGGCGGGCTTTGGCGGGGCTTGCGTTTTAAGGCCAAATTGCCTATGATTTGGGGTCGAGTCCAGTCTGTGGGCCGCCGAGCGGTTCAAGTCCCGGACGGCCGCCAGTCCCATTCTGACACGGCTTGCACAAAAATGCTGACTGAGGGAAGAATTTGACATCCTCCCCTGACTAAAGTCAGAGGATTCCTACGGAGGTGGCGGAGCGGAGGCCCTCTCCGGTCTCTTCGGCGGGTTCCTGCTTCATCGGCGGGCCTTGGGCGCCCAATCCTCC
>JAISZC010000192.1 GCA_031269485.1 Deltaproteobacteria bacterium | reverse complement strand
ACCGGACCGGCCTCCCCTTGGAGCTTTTTTCGGCGGAGTTGTTATCGCATGTCGCCCCCGCGTCAAAGCCGCAGGCCGAGCCGGCGCCCCGCCGCCGGAGCTGGCCCCCGCAGGGCCGCCGAACGCGGCCGGGGGCCAAATTCCGAGCCTCGTTTCGAGGCTTTCGACCGCGCCTCCGAGCCCGGCTTCGAGCCCAACTTCGAGCCCGGCTTCGACCCCGGCTTCGAGCCCGGCCTTCATAGGCCGGAGCTCTTGGCCCCGGCCGGCGGACCGGCCTCGTGGGCCGCGGCTTTGGAAGCCGGCGCCGACGCCGTCTACGCCGGCCTGGACCGCTTCTCCGCCCGGACCTACGCCGAAAACTTCAGCTTGCCGGAGCTCAAAGGACTCATCGACGAGTCCCATCGGGCCGGAGTCAAGGTTTATCTGGCCTTCAACGCCCTGATCAAGGAAAGCGAGCTGGCGAGCGCCTTCCGGACCCTCGTCGCCGCGGCCGAAGCCGGCCCGGACGCCTTCATCGTCCAAGATTTGGGCTTGGCCGCCTTGGCCCGCCGCCACTGTCCTGAAACGCCTCTCCACGCCTCGACCCTGACGGCCGTCCACGGTCTCGACGGCCTCCAGGCCCTCCGCCGTCTGGGCTTTTCGCGGGCCGTGCTGCCCAGAGAACTGTCCTTGAAGGAAATCGCCCGCCTGACCGCGGCCAGCCCCATCCCGACGGAAATCTTCGTCAACGGGGCCCTGTGCTTTTCCTTTTCCGGACTGTGCCTGATGTCGAGCTTCCTCGGCGGCCGCTCGGCCCTCCGAGGCGGCTGCACGCAGCCCTGCCGCCGCCTCTACGCCAACGCCGGCCGACGCCGCACCTTCTTTTCCCCGTCTGATTTCATGGCCCCCCCGTTCCTCGACGAGCTCCGACGCCTGCCGATCGCCGCCTTCAAAATCGAAGGACGCATGAAGGGCCCCGACTACGTCAAGGCCGTGATCTCGGCCTACCGGACGCTGCTCGACGCCGACGACTTCGCGGCGGCCCTCGAAACGGCCGAAGCTCTGCTGGCCCAAGTCCCGTCCCGGCCGACCTCGGCGGGCTTTTTGCCGGGCGCGCCCCTCGCCCCCAACCCCCAAAACGCCTCGGGGCTGCTGCTGGGCCGCCTCGCGCCGGCGGGACCCGGCCTGGGGCGCCTGAAGCTGGCCGCGCCCCTGCGCCTCCTCGACCGGCTGCGGTTGGCCGCCGGCGCGGGCGAGGAAGGGACGTCCTTCAAGCTCCGGCGCATGTGGGTCAACGGCCTGGAGGCCGAATTGGCCGAGGCCGGCGAAACGGCCGTGATCGGCTGGCGCGAGGCCGACGAGCCGCCCCCGGCGGGCCTTTTGTACAAAACTGGCTCGGGGGCTTTGGAAAAGCGCCTTTTGTCCTCCGGCCCGGCAAAACGCCTCAAGAAGCTGGCCGAAAGCTTTGAGCCGCCGCGGCCGGTCCCGACGCCGCCGGAACTGCGCCGGCCAGGCCGCCTCCCCCTCGCCGCGCCCCGCTCCCAACCGCTGTGGTTTTGGCTCGACGGCCCGGCCCGCCTCGCCGAGCTGGCCAAGCTCAGGCCGCGCAAAATCATCCTCCCGGTCACGGCCGACAACGTCATGGAGGCCTTGAGGCTCAAAAAACGCCTGCCCTCGGCCCAGGCGTTGACGTGGAGCTGCCCGCCGCTGTCCTTCGGCTCGGGCCGCGAAAAGCTCCGCCGGACGGCCGCCAAGCTGGTCGACGCGGGTTTTCGGGATTTTCTGATCGCCAACCTGGGACACGTCGAAATGCTCCAGGCGCTGCGTCCCGATCTGCGGCTGTGGGGCGATCACCGCCTCGGCGTCCTCAACCGCCTGACCGCCGAGGCCCTGCGCGGACTGGGCCTGAGCGGGGTGACGGCCAGCCTGGAGGCCGATCAGGAATCCTTGCTCCGCCTGGTCCAAGCCGGCTACGACGGCGGGCTGCTTTTTTACCTCTACGGCCGGCCGCCCCTGTTCACCGCCAGATTCGGACCCCTGGACCTCAAACGCGGGGCCGTCGTCAGCCCGCGCGGCGAAAAATTCTGGCCGGCCGAGGAAGGCGGGGCCTTCATTCTCCAATCGGAGCGACGACTTTTCCTTGGCGGGCTGCTCAAGCTGCCCAAGCCCCCAGGCTTCGCCGGACTGCTGGTCGATCTCCGGCGGGAACCCGACGCGCTGGACGCGGCCCGGCTCGTCAAGCAGGCCGTGGAGCGCGGCCGCGGCAGTCCGGGCTTCGCCTTCAACCTCAAGCGGGGCCTGCGCTGAACCCGAGCCGCCGAAGCCGGTCCCGTCGGGCTCAGTCGAACTTTTGTCAATTTTCCGCTGGGGGGCTTGGCCCTTTTTCCAGGGCGCCGCAGCTGAAGCCCTGGCCTTGCAAGAAACAACTCGGTTTCAGCAGCGGCGGCGGGAAATTGCCGCTCAAATTGCCGCTCAAAGCGCTGATCCAAAAGCCGCTCAAAGTGACGCTCAAAGTGACGCTCATGAGCCGGGCCTGAGGCTTGACGAGGCTGCCGTCGGCCAGGCGCCCCGGCCAAAGGCCTCCTCCAGGGCCGAGGCCAGAGGCGGCCCGTTTCTTCCGCAGGGGGCCCCTGCGCAGCGGGGGCCGCTCAAAACAGCCGATTTTTTCCTCGGCCAGGTCAAAGAAACGCAAGGGGACAAAAAACCTTAGCTCAAAGCGTCGACGTTGACTTGAGCCGCCGGCCTGGGGTAGAATTTGACGAAAGCCGTCAGACGGCTGTCGCCGCAGGCCAGCGCGCCTCAGGCGCGTCCGGCCTTCAGTTTTTCGGATCTGGTCCAGGTTTTCCAGCGGCCGTCTCCGAGCAGGACGAGCTCGTCCGGCCGGCGCGACCCGGCCTTGACCTCCAAAGGAGATTTGGCATGACTTTCGCGCAAGTTGACGCGGTCCTCAACAAGGTCCGTCCCACCTTGGTGGCCGACGGCGGCGACATAGAGCTGGTCGACGTCAAGGACGGCGTGGTTCAGGTTCGCCTGACGGGCGCCTGCAGCACCTGCCCCATGGCCCAGCTGACCCTCAAGCAGGGCGTCGAGAAGGCCGTCAAGGCCGAGCTGCCGGACATCAAGGAAGTGGTCTCAGTCTACAAATACGACGCCGCCGGCTGCTGAAGCTCCGGCTGGAGGCGGCGTTGACCAGGCTCTCGGCCCAAGATGTGGCCCACATCCCCTTGTCGTGGGCCGAGCATGAACGGCGGCTGACCGCCTTGATCCAAACCGATCTGACTGGCCTCGCCGGGTCGGTCTTCGGGCTGGAGCGCGCCCAAGCCGCCGACATTTTGGCCGGCCAGACGGTGGCCGTCGTCCCCGACACCTCCGGAGAGGGCCGCATCGAGGGCTTCACCGAGGCCTTGGTCTTCATCGCCCGGCGCTTGGGGGCCGAGGCCTTCGCCACGATCCCTGACCTGGCCGGCTTCAAGGAGGCCAAGGAACGCCGGGCGACCATCGCGCTGACCTCCGACGACCGCTATTTTCTGGCCATGCGCCTGTCCGACGGCTTCAAATCCGAAAACGGCTGGGCCACCGGCGTCGGCTTCGCTCAATGCCTCAGCCTCATGACCTCAGGCCGCCTGGCCGGCCGGCCCGTGCTGACGGTCGGGGCCGGGCCGGTGGGCCAAGCCGGGGCCGCTTGGCTCCGCCGCTTGGGGGCCAAGCCGATTATCGCGGATCTTTCCCCCGCGTTGGCCGCCCGCGCGGCCGGGCTGGTCGGCGGCCGGGTCTGGCGTCCCCAGGACGGCGTCCAGCCGGGGGGGTTCGAGCTGATTTTCGAAGCCTCCACCTCCGGCCGGCTGTGGCCGCCCGAGAGCCTCAAGCCGGGGACCAAGGTGGCCGCGCCAGGCATGCCGCCCTCCTTTGAACCCTCCGAACATTACGCTCTGTGGCACGACCCCTTGCAGACCGGCACGGCCGTGATGATCCTCCAGGCCGCTCTCGGCCGGACCAGCGCGACCTTGACGGCCCAACCTCCCCGTTTCCCCGTTCAGCTTTGGTCGTAAGCGGTCAGCTTTGGGCGTAAGCCGTGCCGGCCTCTCGAACCGCGGCCAGCTGCGGCGGCGTAAGCTCGCCCGGATTTTCAATCTTGCGGAAAACCAGCGAGTCGAAAGTTTTGGGCAAGCCCAAAGCGTCAAAAAAATACTTGATCGTCAACGTCGTCCCCAAAAAAAGATCGTCGCCTTTGGTGGCCCCCACGGCCAAAAGGAAACCTTTGGTCCCGGGCCGGGTCAGCCTCAGCCGGCCGGTGAGCCGCCGGCGAGCCCAAAAGGCTTGCGAGCGGTCGATGACCGCCTTGCCTTGAGCCGGCGGGCCGTAGAAAAAAACGGAAGACGAGACGACGATCCGCTCCGCGGCTTCCAGCAACGGAAACAAAGGGCGCAGTTCGTCTTGGATGACGCACTCGCCCGTCAGTTCGCAAGAGCCGCACTCCCGGCAACCTTCGACGGCGCCCAAGTCGGTCGTGGAAACGATTTTCGTCGCCCGCCCGCCCAAAGCGGCCCCTTTGGCGAACTCTTCCAACAAAACCATCGAACTCCCGCTGCGGCGGGGACTGAGATGCAGGCCAAGGATCGCTCCCGGCGGGATTGATTGTTCCGTCATGATTCTTGCCTCCCCTCCTCCGCGTCGACGCCGCCCTGGAGGAGGCGAAACCGGCGCCCCCGCGGGCCCCGCGGCCCGCCTCCTTGCGGCGCCTCGCGGCGAAAAAAGCCCGCCTCGCGGCGCGGCCGGCGCCGATCGACTCGGACGCCTGACTCGATTATCTCACATTGGCGCGCTCGAGACGAGTCGGCCCAAGAGGTCAGGCGGGCCGCCGCGTCCAAAGGAGTCCGAAAAAGAGGGCGGCGGAGAGACGGGCTGGCGGCGCTGGGCTGGCGCCGCAAGCCGCGGCGCTTAAATAGTCGCCCCTGCAATAGGGCCTATCTACCAGGAATGGCAGGATAAATCCTGTGAAATGGCCCCTCTGGACTCGCATTCTCGACTGGCAACCTAAGTCCTTGTAATCACTGGGAAAGGGTCCAATCACCGGTCGGCAACGGCC
>JAISZC010000186.1 GCA_031269485.1 Deltaproteobacteria bacterium | reverse complement strand
GATTTATTTAATAAAATATTAACTCAAGGAAAATATAGCAAAAATAAAATATATAGCCTACATGAACCGCATGTTAAATGCATCGCAAAAGGTAAATCTGGGGTAAGATATGAATATGGTAATAAACTTACAATTTTAATGACTCCAATAGACTGTATTGTACTCGGTGTCGCAAATATTAAAGATAATAGACATGATAGTGCAACTATACCAGAAATAGAAGAAATATTATTATCAAGATATTGTTACAAACCTCCAAAGCTTATTCTTGATATGGGTTATAGAGGATATCAAAAATATACTGATCTTGATGTCATAATACCTCATAAAGATGATAAAAAACTTGCTCCTGCCGATTTCAAAACTAAAGTGGAAGCTCTAAATAGAAGGTCAGCTATTGAACAATGCATTTCTCATATGAAAAATGATTTTAAATTAGGGATTAATTATCTTCGCGGTGAACTTGGTGATACAATAAATCCTATTTTCTCTGCAGCAGCATTAAATTTGAGAAAATATGTAATAAAATATAAAGAAAAGCTATCTAGGAAGTTGGCTAAACTGAATTATCGTAAATTACCACGAAAACGGAAAAATAAAAAAATAACAAGTCATTCAATTAAAATAAAACGAGCAGCTCCTAAACCTTTATTTGATTTTTTCAGAATTTGATTATAAAACTTAATTTATGAAAGGAGGTAGCCTATCGCATTAGTAAAATAATTGGCTTTTAACAAAACCACATATGCTGTGGTTATAGGATAAATTTATCATAAATCTGTCATTTAATTAAATATACAAAAATTTCAAAAAAATTTTCGGAGAACCGCTACTTTTTCTTTTTTTTCGAGCCCACGAAAACCCTTTTGCAATGGCGACTAAATATTTCGAAAAAATTGCCCTTTCAGGCGTCCAGAGCCGCCCGCAGACGCTCCAGGACCTCCAGGCCCAGCGGGCTGCGCTCCTTGACCCAGCTCAAAGGCGTTTTCTTGTTGGCGCCATGATAATCCGAGCCGGCCGTGACCGTCAGACCGCAACGCTTGGCCAGGCCGAGCAGGAAGGCCGTAAATTCGGGCCCCTGGTCGGGATGGTAGGCCTCCAGCCCGACCAGCCCCCAGTCTTTCCATTGGCTCAGCATCTGGGGCCACCGGGCGGCCTCCAGCTTCAGGCTCACGGGGTGGGCCAAGACCGGCGCGAAGCCTGAGCGGCGCAGCAGCTCCAAGGCCGTCCGGGGGGCATGCCGGATCTTGTCGACATACGCGGGCTGGCCCTTGGCCAGCAGCCGATTGAAAGCCTCCTGCAGATCGCCGAAAAAGCCGGCTTCAACCAAGGCTCTGGCGAAGTGAGGCCGGCCCATCTGGCCTTGGCCCGCGATCTCCTCGACGCGCTCCCAGCTGATCTGATAGCCGAGCTGGACCAAACGCTCGAAAAGTCGACGGTTGCGCTCCTGACGGTAGCCTTTGACGGCCTCCAGAGCCGGCGGGACGCGCCCGTCGGCCGAAACGCCCAGACCCAGAAGATGCGTCGTGCCGACGTGCTGCAAGCTCAGCTCCACTCCGCCGATGGTCGTGAAGTTGAGCCGACGGCCGGCGTCCATGAACTCGTCCAAACCTTCCACCGTGTCGTGATCGCAAAGCGCCGCGCCAGCCAAGCCGAAGGCTTGGGCCAACAAAGCCACTTCCGAGGGCCGGAAGGTCCCGTCGGAGGCGGTGGAATGGGTATGAAGGTCCAAACGCTTCATCAAACCTCACCCAAAGCGATAAATCGCCCAAAGCGTAAAATCGCCCAAAGAAAGACGAAGCGTCCTTAAGCCGGTCGAAGTCGCCGCAGCTTGAGCGCGAGCTTGGGCCGACGAGCTTGGGCCGACGGGCTGACGGGGCGCCGACCGGCCTCAGGACGACAGGGCGGCCAGCTCGTCTTTGTAGGCGGGCTGGGCGATCAGCTCTTCGGCCAAGCCGGTGTGGAGCCGTCCGGCGACGAAAGGCTCATGACGCAGCATGGCCCGCGCGAAACCTATGTTGGTCTTGACGCCTTCCACGACGAAGGCCGCCAGAGCCTCGTCCATCTGACGCAAGGCCGACGCCCGATCGGGCGCCTTGACCACGACTTGGGCGATCATGGGGTCGTAAAAAGGCGTCACCGTCGCCCCCTCCCGGTAGCCTGTCTCCAGGCGCAGGCCTGGCATTTTGGGCGGACGAAAAACCTTCAGCCGGCCGGGGCTGGGCAAAAAACGCAAGGAGTCCTCGGCGTAGATTCTGGCTTCCAGGGCGTGGCCCTCCGGCGCGGACGGGCGCAGGCCCGCCAAGTCGGCCCAAGGCTCGCCGGCGGCCAGCCGCAGCTGGAGCGCCACCAAATCGACGCCGGTCGTCTCCTCCGTCACGGCGTGCTCGACCTGCAGACGGGGATTGACCTCCAAAAAGCTGAAGCCGACCTGCGGGTCGTGCAAAGTCTCCACCGTGCCCAGGTGATCGTAGCCCAGCCGGCCCAAGGCCTCGGCGGCCTTCCGGGCCGTCAGGTCCAGTTCGGCGCGATCCAGCGCCGGCGCCCCGGCCTCCTCGAGCACCTTTTGGCGGCGCCGTTGGACCGAGCAGTCCCGCTCGAACAAATGAAAGTTGCCGCCTCGTCCGTTGGCGACAATCTGAAACTCGACGTGCCGCGGGCGGCGCAAAAGGCGCTCGGCGTAGACGGCCCCGCGGCCGAAGCCCCGCAAGGCCAGGGATTCGGCCGCCTCCAGGGCCTTGAGGAGCTTTTCCGGGGCCTCCACGGCCGCCATGCCGATGCCGCCCCCGCCTCCGGCGGGCTTGATCATCAAGGGAAAGCCCAAAGCCGCCGCGGCCGCCGCCCGTTCCTCCAAAGTCCCGACCAGCTCGCCGGTCGCCGGAGCGGCCGGGAAGCCCTCTTCGGCCATGACGCGCCGCGCGACCGGCTTGTCGCCCATCACGCCGAGCCAATGGGGCGACGGGCCGATGAAGACCAGGCCGCGGGCCGCGGCCAGCCGGGCGAATTCGGCGTCTTCCGACAGAAAGCCCCAACCGGGGTGCACGGCGTCGGCCCCGGCGGCCACGGCCGCGTCAAGCACGGCCTGGCGGTTGAGGTAGCTGGCCGCAGGCGGCGGCGGGCCGAGGACCGCAAACTCGTCGGCCTCGGCGACGTAAGGCAAGTCGCGATCGGCCTCGGAGCACAGCGCCAAGCTCTTGACTCCCAAAGTCCTCAAAACGCGCACCAAGCGAGCGGCCACGGCCCCCCTGTTGGCTATGGCCACCTTAGCGAACACCGTCGTCTCCTGGAACGGACACCGTCATCTCCTAAAAAAAAGCCGCGCGGTCGGCGGCCGAAAAAAAACCGACGCTCTTGACGACGCGGCTGGCCGCGGAATTCGAGCCGGCGAGAGCGCGAAACTCGGCGGCCTGGCCAAATTTTTTTTGGCCTCTTTTTTGCAATCATCGCCTCCCAGAGCGCCTTGACGCCAGGGAGGAACCCATGAACGCCCCGCAAATCCGCAACCGTTCCGCCGCCGTCCCGGCGCCCAGCAAACGCAACGCCTGGCGCGAGGAGATGCTCGACAAGCTGCTCGAGGACATGAGATCGCGCCAGCTGCCCGACGCCGCTCCAAACGCGAGCCCCGCCCGCCGAGAAGCCTTCGGCAAAGGGCAATATGTCGACGTGTACGTCTGACCCGGCCGGCGCCCGCCGCTCCGCCGTCGCCCTCTAGGGACGTCAGCTTTTTAAACCTTAATATTCACTTTTTTGCTTCAATCTTCTGGCTGTTTTCCTCTAATATTTTCTCCAATATTTCACGCCGTTATTTTTAAGATTATTTCTAAGCCCTATCTCCGGCAATTATCCTCAAATTTATTTTTTCGGGCCTGACGACGGCGCCTCGGCGCCAATCGGCCGCTTTTCTGGCCAGGCCGCACGGCTCGGCGCCAACTGGCCGGCCCAACCGCCCAGACGGCTGGCCGGCCGCCGAGCCCCAGGCTCTCAAGACTGGTCCGGGTCCAAAAAAGGCGGGGCGAACGGCCGCCAAAAACCGTCTCGTCCCGCCTCAAAGCCCGAGCCCGGAACTTAGGAAGTTTCTGGCTTTAGAGGGCCTTCGCTCCGGAACCTCCGCAGGAATCTCCGAAGGAATCTCCGAAGGAGATCAATTGGGCATCTCGGGGCTCCAGCTGGGCAAGCTCTGGCTGACTGTCAACTCCGGGATCAGCAGCTGCTGACGATCGCCGTTGGCGCTCATGACCCACAGCTGGCTGCGACCGCCCCGATCGCTTTCGAAGACGATCATGCGGCCGTCGGGCGAAAAGCTGGGATGGTAATTGTGGCCTTGACCGGACGTCAGCTGAACCAGACCGGAGCCGTCGGGGTTGACCACGCAGATGTCGCGCTCCCGCAGCACGAAGACGATCTTGTCGCCCTTGGGCGACCAGTGAGGGTCGGAGCTCTTGCCTGAAGCGGTGATGCGCGTCCCCGGCCCGCCGCTGGAGGGGGCGACGTAGAGGCCCAAGCCGCCGCCCCGATCGGAGACGTAGGCCATGAGCGAGCCGTCGGGGGAAAAAGTGGGGGAAATCTCTATGCCGCCGCCGTTGGTCAGAGGCCGCGGCTGGCGGCCCTCAAAGACGGCCAAGTTGGTGCTCGAAGGGCCCGAGAGGCCGGCGACGAGCGTGCCGTTGGGCATGAAGGCCGGGGCGATGACCTGTTGCCCGGAGTAGACGGCCCGGCCGTTGGAGACCAGCTCCCATTTCTTGCCGTTGCGGCGGATCCAGGCCGTCCGGTCGCCCGGCCCCAAGGTGGGCTGGGTGGCCGGGCCGTTCTTGGGCGCGGCCAGCGACTCGGCCTGGTCGCTGCCCAGCTCCGTGATCATGATGCCCTTGTTCTCCCGGGCCCCGGTCACGAAGATGATCTTCGAGCCGAAGACGCCCGGCTCGCCGGTGAGGGCCAGCAAAATTTCGTTGGTGAAGGCGTTGATCATCTTGCGGGCGTCCTTGACGGGGCCGGTGTAACGCTTCGCCAAACGCTGGCGGCCCAAGGCGACGTCGAAGAGCCGCAGCTCCAAAATCAACTTGGAGCCCGAAACCTCCATGCCCCCCTTGACGACGAAGCTGGCGCCGATTTGAGCCCACGGCCGATAATCCAAGGGCGCGGTGTCCGACAGGCCGGCCCGAGGATCGGATTCCAGGGAGGCTCGCGGGTCGACGAGCTGAAAAAAGCCGGTCATGTCCAAATTGGCGCCCAGCCGGCGGGGGAGGGCCTGATTTTCGGCCTGCGTTTTTCCGCCCGGCTTGAGGGGCAAAAAGTCCGGCACGACCGTGTTCCAGCGGTTGAAGGCCCCGCTGAGGTTGACCTGGATCAGCACGCTGGGGTTGTCGAACTCGCTGCCGGTCTGGGCCCGGGCCGGAGAGGCCGAGAAAGCCGCGGCGACGACCGCCAGAACGGCGGCGCAGGCCGCGACGAGGCGCCAAATAATTCGCTGGTTGGTCATCAAAGTCACCCGAAAAAACAGTTGAGTCATAATTGACCGTTGCGCAAAAACCCGGGTCAGGGCCAAAATCGTCAAGCTTTGACGCCTATAGGCCTTATTTTAATCGTCAAGCTGACCAGGAGGTTTTTGCGCCTCGATCATAATTCGGCTTGTCGCCGAAGGCTGCCGTCAGTCTCGGCGGGGGGCGGCCTCCGTCAGCCCAAAAAGACGCCGGCTCAGAACATGGCCCCCATGGTGAATTCCCAGCGGCCCGCCGGGTCGTCGCCTTCGCGGTCGAGGGCCTTGCCGTACTCGATCCTCAGCGGGCCCATGGGCGAGAGGTAGCGCAGGCCGGCGCCGTAGCTGCGCTTGAGCTTGGAGAAGGTCCAGCTGTCTTGGCCGGTCCAAACGTTGCCCATGTCGTAGAAAAACACCGCGAACAAGCCCGTCTCCTCCAAGATGGGAAAGGTCAGCTCGACATTTACGACCATCATCTTTTCGCCGCCGATGTTCTCGCCTGTGAACGGGTCTTTGGGCGAAATGTCGTACCAGTCGTAGCCGCGAATGGAATTAATGCCGCCGAGCATGTATTTTTCGTAAATGGGCAGGCCGTCGTCGCGGGTCGCCTTTAGGTAGCCCGCCTCAACGTGCCCCATGACCGCCGCGCCGTTGTAGAACGGCAGAGGCAGCCAATGGGCGTATTCGGCCTCGTAGCGGTTGTAGTTGGTGTCGCCGCCGAAGAGTTCCGAGGCGATGGTGTAGCTGAGGCGGGCGGACGAGCCGGCCGTGGGCTGGAAAAAGTGGTTTCTGGTGTCGCGCCGCAAGGCAACCGTGAAGGTGCTGTTGACCGACGCGCCGAGCATCGAGCGCAAATATTGGGAGGAATAAAGCCCTACGTCGCTGATTTCCACGTTTTCCCAGGAATAGGTGCCCGTAAGGTAAAAACGCTCGAAAACAGGGTACCCGGCCCGGATGGAAGCGCCGACCGAGTCTTTGCGGTAATGGTCGTAGTCGTTATAATACTTGAATAAATCAAAGCCCATCATCAGCGGGATGTCGCCCACCCAAGGATCGGTGTAGGAAAAATCTAAATAATTGCTCTCGCTGCCGATGTTGGCTTCCAGGCCGATGCGGCGGCCGTAGCCGAAGAGGTTATCCTGAGTGATGCGCACCACGCCGAAAACGCTGTTATAATTGCTGTAGCCGGCGCCGATTTGGAAGGAACCGGTCGGCCGTTCCTTGACCTCCACCCGTAGGTTCATGGTCTCGTCGTCGCCGCCGGGACTCGGCGCGATGTTGACGTCTTCAAAAAAGGAGCTGCGTAAGAGGTTATTTTGGCTATTTTTAAGCTTAGCAGCCGAACTTAAGTCGCCTTCTGAGACCTCCAGATGGCGTCGAATGACCTTATCACGTGTTTTTTCATTGCCGACGATGGTAATAAAACTATAGTAAACTTTATTACGAGGCATGACTCGTAAAGTCACGTTAAGTACATTTTCTTCCTCTGCCGGGTTGAACTCGGCCTCTATCTCATTGTAAGCGTAACCTTTGTTGGCGTAGTAGTTTTTTAGACGGTTGACGTCCTCCTGCAACACTTCGCGGCTGACCCACTTTTCGTCCCGAATTTTCAAAAGCTTTTGCATTTTCTCGACGTTGTCGTCTTCCAAGATGTCGCCATCGAGCTTGACCTCGCCGACTCGAAAACGGGGGCCTTCCGAGATGGGAAAGACTACGTCGAAGCCTTTGCCGCCTTCGGCCGTGTAGATATCTGGCTCGCCGACTCGGGCTTGCAGAAATCCGTTGTTGTGATAAAGCTGCTCGACGATTTGCGCGTCGTTGTTGAGCTTTTCGCGATCAAGCTTGCCGGAGCCGGTCAGCCATGAGGTGAAGAATTTGCGTGAAGAACTCTCTATTTCGCCTTTAAGCTTCCAATTGGAATAAAATTCGTTGCCCTCGAACTTGATTGACTGGATGTAGAGTCGGCCGCCTTCGTTGATGCGAAAAATGACCACGGACCGCCCCGCGTCGCTGGACTGAAGCTGCTGGGTGACCGTGACCAGGGGAAACCCCTTGTCGGCGTAGAAGCGCTCGAGGTTGGCCACGGCGGTGTTTAGGCGTTCTTCGGAGGCCACGTCGAGGACCTTGAGGCCCAGCACTTCGGTGAGGTCGTCGGCGTCGAACTTTTCGTTGCCCTCAAAGACGATGGCCCCAATCTGCGGCCGTTCGACGACCAGAAACTCCACCGCCTTGCCGCCGGAGACGTCGGTGACCTCGACGCTGACCGAGTCGAAGTAGCCCATGGAATGGAGGCGCCGGATGTCGGAGGCCGCCTTGGCCTCGTTGTAGGTGCCGCCGGCCTTGATGCGCAGCGAGTTGAGGATGGCCTGGTTGTCGACGATGGAGCTGCCCTTCACGGCCACCGACACCACCTTGTCCCCGCCGCCGAAGAGGTGGTCGGTGACCATCAAAATGAGCCGCTCGGCCGTCGGCCCGAGATTGTCCGGCGAACTGGCCGTCACGGTCATCCGGGGGCTGCCCGCCAGGCCCTGGCTGAGGCCGTTGAGCTGTCCGGACATGGTGAAGACGTCGCCCGAACGGGTCAAGGCGGGGGTGAACAGAAAATCGGCCCCCAACTGACGGGCCTGGGCGGCCACGGCGTTGTCGTCAAGGCTCAGGGCCTGCGAGCCCAAAGAGACGGGCACGAAGCCTTGGGACGCGAGGGTCTCCACCGAGACTCCCATCAGGCCGTTGGCCAAATTGGACAACTGCTCGAGCTGGGCCCCGGTGACGCCCATCAGGCGGTAGGGGGCGACGGCCACCGTCTGACCGGTCTGGGCTTGGGCCGCCCCGGCCACGGCCAGCAGGAGGCTCAGAGTCAGCAGGCTGAACGATTTTCTGTTCATGTGAATTTCCCAACAAACCTTCCACGGTCGAAGGCTGAATTCAGTTTTATATGGTTGAAAACTTTTATGGCCGCGGCTATTTTTAGCTGTCCTTGACTTCTCTCAATTTTTTTTGTCTTTTACTTCTCTTTTTCTTCTCTTTTTACAAAATTCATGCCGTCTCCAACTGGACGACAAGACGACGAGAGCGCAGGCCGGTCGAAGCCGGCCGCCTTCAGCTTTCCAAGCCGCTCCAAGGCCTCAAGCGGCCCTCGGCCAGCTCCAGAGCCCGGCTCATCTTGCGCGCCAGCTTGACGCTGTGGGTGACCACCACGGCGCTCATGGCCATTTCGGCGGTCAATTCGGCGATGAGCTCGTTGACCATGGCGGCGTTGACCGCGTCGAGGTTGCCTGTGGGCTCGTCGGCCAGCAGCAGCGGCGGCGCCAGCGCCAAGGCTCTGGCCAGGGCCACCCGCTGCTGCTCGCCGCCGGACAAGGTTCCGGGACGGTGTCGCAAGCGCTGGCCCAAGCCCACCCGCCGCAAGATTGGCTCGGCCCGCCCTTCGGCCTCGGCCCGGCTCAAGCCGATGATGCGGCCCGGGAGCGAGACGTTTTCCAAAGCGTCGAACTCGGCCAACAGGTGGTGGAACTGAAAGACGAAGCCCACTTCCACGGCCCGCCAACGCGACAATTCGGGCTCCGAGAACTTCATCAGGTCGCGGCCCTTCGACAGGATCCGGCCGCCGCTGGGGCGGTCGAGCCCGCCCAAAAGATGCAGGAGCGTGGACTTGCCCGAGCCTGAGGAACCCACCACGGCCGCCGAGACGCCTCGCTCCAAGGTCAGATCCAGCCCGTCCAGGACGCTTAAGGTCTCCGAGCCGCTCCTGAAGGTCTTGACGAGCCCGCCGACCTCCATCAGGGGGACCGGCTCGACCTGAGGCTCATTCATACCGCAGAGCCTCCGCCGGATCGAGCCGCGCGGCCTGGGCGGCCGGGTAAAGAGTGGCCAAATAGCTGATCAGAATCGAGACCGCCGTCGTCGCTAACGTCTGCCAGGGTCTGATCTCCACCGGCAAGGTGTTCATGAGGTAGACTTCGGCCGGCAGCGAGATGAACTCGTAGCGTTGAAGCAAAAAACACAAGGCCAGCCCCATGACCAGGCCGCCCAAGGTGCCGACTGCGCCCACGAACAGGCCCTGGATGGTGAAAATGCGACGAATTTGAGCCGAGGAGGCGCCCATGGCCTTCAGGACGGCGATGTCACGGGTCTTTTCAGCCACCATCATGATCAACGTCGAGGCGATGTTGAAGGCGGCCACGAGGATGATCAGGGTCAAAATCACGAACATGGCCGTCTGCTCGAGCTTGAGGGCCGAAAAAAGGCTCATGTTGGTTTGCATCCAGTCGCGAGCCCAATAATCTTCCCCCAAAACATCGAGCACGGCCCTTTTTACACGGTCAGCCTGATAGACGTCGTCGACGTTGATCTCGACGGCCGAAACCTCGTCGGCGTTCATGCCCAACAGGTCTTGGGCCTCGGTTACAGTGGCGTAGACCACTCGAGAGTCAAAATCGTAATAATTGACCGCGAAGGTGCCGGCCACGGCGAAGACTCGGCTGAGCGGCGCCCGGTTGCCCAACGGGGTCACCCGTCCGAAAGGCGAGATCAAGCTCACGTGGCTCATGGCCTCGACGCCGAGCATCAGGGCCAGCTCGCGGCCGATGATCAGAGCAGGGGTCGGCTTGGCGGCCTCAAGCCCCTCGGCGTCCGCCGCCGCCTCGTCGCCGCCGCCGCCGCCGCCGCCGCCGCCGTCGTCAGGAGCTGGCCCGTCCTCGAGCGCCTTTTCCGAGCCGGCGGCCGGGCTCTCTTGGGCCCAATCGCCCGCGCCGTCGTCCCAAACCGTCGCGGTCGTCGCCCCCAGCCAAGGGTCGATCATGGGTCGGGCGGTCAGGTTCTCGGCCGCCCAGGGCGAGAGGTTCAAATGGTCGAAAAACCCCGCCTCGGCCGAGGACTCGGGGTCCAGGCCGACGAGCAGCACCCCGTTGGCGCCGAGGGGCGAGCTGATCATGACCTGGCCGTTGACGAACGGCAGGGCCGAGGCCACCCCAGGCGTCCGTCTGATTTTTTCGACGACCTCCGGCCAGTCGGGCAGGTTGGCGCCGGCTTTGTAAACCGTCACATGAGCGCTGAGACCCAAAAGCTTGTTGCGCAAGTTGGTCTCAAAGCCGGACAGCACGGCCAGCACCACGATGAGCGCGGCCACGCCCAGGCCCACGCCGCCGACGGCCAGCACCGAGATGAGCGAAACCAAGGAGCTGCGCCGTTTGGCCCGCAGATAACGCAGAGCGATGTCGCGCTCCAAGCCCATGCCCTGGGGGTCCTCGCTCAGCCTTCGTGCCGCATTTGCGGAAAAAGAATGACGTCCTTGATGCTCGACGCGCCGGTCAGCAGCATCACCAGCCGGTCCACGCCCAAGCCCTCGCCCGCGGCCGGGGGCATGCCGTGCATCAGCGCCCTGACATAATCCTCGTCGAGCCTCATGCTCTCTTCGTCGCCGGCTTCCCGTTCGGCGACCTGATCGAGGAAGCGACGCCGCTGATCGAGGGGATCGTTGAGCTCGGAAAAGCCGTTGGCCAGCTCGCGGCCGGTCACGAAGAGCTCGAAGCGGTCGGTCAGAGAAGGGTCGTCGGCGCTGCGCCGGGCCAAGGGGCTGATGTCGGCCGGGTAGCGGACGACGAAGGTGGGGTCCTGGAGCTTGGGCTCGACGACGAGATCAAATATTTTGGCTTGAATTTTGCCTAACGGATCGCGGCTAGACTTTTCGCCGCCGAGGCTGGCCAAATAGGTCAAGGCCGCCTCGCGATCGACCCGGACCTCTTCAGGGGCGCCGCCGAGCGTGGTCAAGGAGTCCAAAAAGCTCGTCCGGGGCCACGGCGGCGCCAGATTTATTTCGCGGCCTTGATGCGTCACGCGGTCGCCGCCGACGGCCGCCCGGACCACGGCGAGCAGCATCTCTTCGGTCAAGGTCATGAGATCTTCATAATCGGCGTAACTTTGATAAAATTCCATCATGGTGAACTCGGGATTGTGCTGGACGCTCAAGCCCTCGTTGCGAAAATTGCGGTTGAGCTCAAAGACGCGATCGAAGCCGCCCACCAGCAGGCGCTTGAGATAGAGTTCCGGGGCTATGCGGAGATAAAGACGGCGGTCAAGCGCGTTATGGTGGGTCTCGAATGGTTTGGCGGCCGCTCCGCCAGGGATGGGGTGCATCATTGGCGTCTCGACCTCCAAAAAACCTCGTTCGGCCATGAAGCTGCGGAGGGCGGAGACGATGGTCGAGCGGAGCTTGAAGATCCGCCTGGACTCCTCGCTCATGATCAGATCGACGTAGCGGCGACGGTATTTGAGCTCGACGCTGAGCTCATGAAACTTTTCCGGCAACGGCCACAGGGCCTTGGACGTCAGCTCGATGGCGGAGACCAGCAAGGTCAGCTCGCCCGTCTTGGTCTTGAACGCCGTCCCCGTCACGCCGACCAAATCTCCGAGGTCAAGCTGGCGGACCAGCTCCCAAGCCTCCGGACCGAGGCGATCGCGCCGGACGTAGAGCTGGATCTTGCCGGCGTGGTCCTGCAGGTCGAAGAAGGCCGACTTGCCGTAGTCTCGGCGGGCCATCAGACGCCCGGCCAGCGTGCGCCTCTCGTCGCGGCCTTCGAGCTCTTCGGCCGTCAAGGCGCCGAGCTCGGCCCTGACTTGGTCGGTCTGGTGCCGGGGCCTGAACGTGTTGGGATATAGGGGACAGCCGGTCTCGGCCAAGGCCTGGGCCTTTTGGAAACGGGCCTGTATGACGGGACTGCGTTCGTCGGCGACCTCGAAAGCCTCGGCGGCCTCCAGAGCCTCCGGGACGGCGGCGCGATTGTCCTTCGGCTGGGACGCCGCGGCTTTGTCCATAAAAACTCCTCAAGCGTCAGTCCGACTCTCAACGGCCCGCCCGCGAAAAGCCGCCAGGCTCAAGCCGGACGACCTGCCAGCCGGACGTCTGGGCCGCGAAATAACCGACGTCACCTGGCGCAAGTCGCTGGCTCGGCGCAAAACTGAATGATTTTAGCCGAGGCGGCGAACGGAGTCAACCGCGGCCGCCCGGCCGCCAAGATTTTTCGTTTGCCGACGACGAGGAGAATCGGCCTGACGCCAACATGACTGCCGCATATATTTCAATTTAATGGTTGTTTAGTCACGTTAAATCTGGCAATGCCTTAAAATTTATGGGTTCAGAATGAAAGGGAAAATGTTGAACGAAATCGTCCTGAAATCAAGGCCGCGCCTGGGCGCCCGCCGTGGTCGCCGGGACCAACGCGGCAGGCCCAAGGCTCATGGCCGGGGCGGAGAAATCGGGGGCCCGCCGGCCGCCTGACCGTGGGGGCGCGTTTCGGAAAGCTGTTTTTTTTGGGGGAGGAAAACGGCTGGTCTGCGTAGTCGGCCGCAGGCCTGGTGGCCGCCGAAGCTGGGCGGAACCGTCGCGTCCGGCGACGCTTCGCCGGCGGCCCAAACAACTGCCGATCCGCTGCCGGGAAACAGATCTTATTCAGAATCTATCCCAGCTTCACGCCATTCCTTTAGAATACTCATGAGTGTTTGTAATTTATCTTCAAAATCTATCAAAGCTTCATCTACACCTGTCAAATCATGATTACGGCCCATCGATTCAAGTTTTTTAGCCGAATCAAAGACATCACCTGGCGAAAATATACCGACCATACCTTTTAACGTGTGAGCTTCCACCATAACTTTATCGTCATTGCGTTCCTTAACAGCTTCAACCAAAGTTTTAAGCCTAGCCGTTGCACTTTCTAAAAAAAGGTCAATGCTCTCAAAAATTAATTCTTCATCATCCATAAAATTTTCGCAGATACTGGCTTTATCTATTTCAACGGTCATGCAGCACCTCCGCCACAGGCCCTAAGGTTTAAATTTTGTTCCTCCGCCTACAGCGGAAGGAGGTCTGCGGCGCCGAGATTGGCCGATCCGCAGGTTCCGAGAGCCCGCTTAGCCGGCGGGTCTTGGGCGCTATTTTTCGCGGACGTTGGGGACGGCCTTTTCAGCCGACGAATTGTAAATTTGGACCAGAGGCGCCCCGCCAAGCGACCGAAAATAGGCGGCGCCCCGAAAAAAACCGCCGTCTGCCGAACCGGAAAAGCTTGACGTCAAGACAGACGGACGGAATGAATTTTCTGGCGGCTTGCTCGCGGGCCCGCGGCCCGGCTTTCAGCCCCTTCGAAACGTCGAAATTGTAACGTAATTTGAGCGAAAATTCAAGCCGGGCTCGAGCCGAAAAAGGACGTCTGCGGCCAGGCCCTGACCGAGCCGGCGACTTTGAGGGGGACGTGCGGTCGCCTCGCGGCCGCGTCCTCAAAGCCGGTCAACAAAGGCCCGCGCCGCCTGGGAACGCCCAAAACCGGTTCGGTCGCCAGGTTCAGTCGTCAGGTCCAGCCGCCTGTCTTGCAGCCCGCCGGCGCTCCGGCGCCAAAGGAACTCGCCTTCGGCCCAGAGCAGGGCCTTTGGCGGCTTGAAAAAACCGCCGGGCGGCCAGCCATCAAGGGTTGTCTGCAATCGGCCAAAGCCGGCGGCTTTCAGGGACCTGACGGCAGGCGCCAGGTCCTCGGCCAGGCGCCTTGTTCGAGCCGCCCGAACCGCGCGCCCTTCCCCGCCGCCAGAATCTGAGGGCTGGCGCGCCGCCTCGACCTCGGCGGACGCCGGTCAGCCGACTTTTCGCCACGCGCCCGGCAGGAACGCGGCGGCCAGAGTTCCGCTCCCGGCGCCGAACTGCCGGCTTTCAAAAGGCGCCTTAATTTATGGTTAGCGCGGAGGTCCGGCCGGTTGGCTCCGGCCGCGCTACTTTGTACGCCAGCGCCTCCTTGAACGAGCCTGCCGCTTGGGCCCAAGCCAGCTCAACAGCCTTTTTTTACGTCAAAAAAAATTTCTCGCGGTCGCCCGGCTCCGACGCGCGCCCTGGTTCTGGCCTTTGGCCGCCTAGACTCCCAACTGCCGCGTCGCGAGCAATGCGGCCCAAATTCGCTCTAACTGAGCCCAGCCAGACCAAAAAAGTTAACTAAAAAATATGATCATATCGTTAGATTGATTCCACAGCTTAGTGTCTATACCATTTTATAATAAAATTATTAACTTTACACAGACAGCGACCATATAATTTCAATTTATTATTTTTATTATTTATTGACCATATAATTATTATATATTCCTTAGTTTTTATTTCAAATACCTACTTATACAAGTATTGTTAACACGTTGAATATTTTTCAAACACAGAAGTTATAAATTATAAAATAACAATACATTTATTTCTGAATTGAAATATTGTATCATTATTTTTTTTATTTTATTATATATAAGTTTAATAAATGTGTTTTATTTAAATTTACTAATATTAAGTATTTATAATATTTTCAATTAATTATTGACTTAAAATAATATTATTACAAAATTTACTAATATTTTTAAGTCTTGAGCTGGAAGTCCCCCGCCAAGGCGGCTGCAAGCCAGGCCGTCTTCAAGAATCAAGGCCGAAAACCCGACGCACCATGCTGATGTTGGCGTCGGCGCGTCCATGGCGTCGGCTGCCCTTGGCGTAGACCAGAGGGTTGTGCAAAATTCGTCGGACCAGAGAGCGGCCCATGGCTTCGAGAGCCTCGACCTGTTCGGGGCTGAACTGATGGCGACCCAAGGTTCTTTCCATTTCCAGGCTGCGGGCTTCCTCGGCCAAGGCGATCAAATCCTTGATGGTCGGGCTGGCGGACAAGCTCGACAACCACCGGCCGAATTTTTCGACTTCCTCGGCGACGATGGCTTCGGCCTTTTGGGCCTCCTGGAGGCGGGCGCCGCGATTGCGGCGAACCATGTCCTGAAAATCGTCGATGTTTTTGAGGGTCACGCCAGGCAGTTGGGCCGCCGTTTCCTCGACGTTGCGCGGGAGCCCCAGATCAAGCACCAGCAGCCGGCGGCCGCCGAGGTCGGCGAGGAGGCGCTTGGTCAGCGCCGGGGCCGGACCGCTCAAAGCCGTAAAAACGACGTCGGCCTTGGGCAGCAAGGCCGGCAGGTCGGCCAGAAGCGCCTTCTCGGCCCCGAAACGCCGGGCGAATTCTTCGACGCGCTCAAGGGCGCGGCCAGCCACGGTCAACTTGACGGCGCCCTTGGCTCGGAGATGAGCCGCGGTCGCGGCGGCCATCTCGCCGGTTCCGAGGACCAGCGCCCTCGCGTCGGCCAGCCCGCCGGCCGTCAGCAAGGCCGTCTCCACGGCGGCGGAAGCCACCGAGACCGACCCGTTGGCCAAGCCGGTCTCGGTCCGGACTCTTTTGGCCGTTTGGAAGCTTTTGTGAAAAAGCTTGTTGACGACCGGGCCCACGGTGCGGTACTGCGTCGCCTCACGGAAGGCGTCTTTAACTTGACCTAAAATCTGATTTTCCCCCAAAACTTGAGAATCAAGACCGGCGGTCACCTTAAAAAGGTAGTTTACTGCCTCTAAATTGGTGATATAATGAAGGCGAGGCTCTAATTCATGACGTTCAAGACCTGAAATACGTATTAAAAGATCCGTCAAGGTCAAGCGGCACGGATCGAGCTCGTCGGTGACGCCGATGAGCTCGAAGCGGTTGCAAGTCGACAGCTTCAAAACCTCGCGTAGCCGGCTTTCGGCGCAGAGGCGAAAAAGCCCTTCGCCGTCGAGGCCGCCGCCGGCCAGCTTTTCCCTGACGCTCACCGGAGCTTCGCGGTGACCCAGGCCTATGAGGACGATGTCCATGATCGCTCGCTTCAAAGCAGCAAAAAGTTCGACGGCAGACTGACCGGCGCCAGCAACCCCTCGATCAGAGCCCTGAGTTCGGCTTCGCGGCCCTCCGACAGCAGGCAAGCCAGCTCCGGGGCGCCGGCCAGGCGCTTGAAAATTACGCGGCGTCGCTCGATGGGGAGGTCCGAGGCCAACACCAGCGGCCGCAGACGGCCCAGCAAGCTGGCGACGGCGCCGTAGCCGCGGTAGCGCGCTCGGAGTTCGGCGGCCACCGCCGCCGCCAGAGCCGGCGAGGTTCCGTCGGTGCTGACGGCGACGGCGAACGGCGGGTCGGCGGCCAAGGCCGGCATCATGAACGAGCACAGTTCAGGCCGGTCGGCCACGTTGATCGGCAAATTTCTGGCCTTGGCCAGCTGGGCCAATTTTGCGGCCAAAGGTCCGTCGCCGACGGCGACGAAGATCCACGGTCCGGAGTCGAGCATTGTTTCGTCAAAAGCCGACGCGAGCCGGAGACGGCCTTCGGCCGCCAGCTGACGCGTTTCGGGGACCGGGTCAGGCTCGACCACCAGGACGTCCGCGCCGGCGGCGAGCAAATCGCCGAGCTTGCGTCTCCCCACCGAACCGGCCCCGATCAGCAACGCCGGGCGGCCGGCGAAGTCGACGTTGACGAAAAGACTTCCCATTGTCCCGTTGCTCCCATGCTACCAGGCAAGTCAAAAAAAATCAACGCCCTTCGGCCGCTGGAGCTGGCCGGCGACGGACGTCAGTCCGAAACGACCGCGCCCGGAAGTTGTTGACCTCCGGTCGCAGTCAATATATAATTTGCACGCTGGCCCTTTGGGCCTGGGCGTCCGGTCCGGCCGGCTCGCCGCTCCGGACGAGCCGGAACTCTTTTGGAGGGATGGCCGAGTGGTTTAAGGCGGCGGTCTTGAACACCGCTGAACCCAAAAGTTCCGTGGGTTCGAATCCCACTCCCTCCGCCACCAGCCTTTGGACAGTTTCCAACATGTTAGATTTAACTTCATGAACCCTTGGATTTCCCAAGGGTTCTTTTTTTTGGCTTAATTTTTTTTGTTAAATTTTTTTGTTAAATTTTTCTGGATTAAGTTTTTTGTGTTCCATTTTTTTGGTTGCGTGCATTCGGCGTCTTTAGCTTGACGGCGCCTGCGCGAGGGGGCCCTAATGGGCGTTCTGGCGGACGCCGAAAGCGAACATGGCCTCTTAAATGGCGAATCAAGCATTTTAGGCCCAAGCCCTATAAGGCCCATGACGCGCCTGAACTTTGAGGTTTTCGCGCAAAGTCGGCGAACGGGCGATGGACGGCTGGCAATTCGTCCTTGGCCTGAAGGCGGCGCCAAAAATGGCGCGGGAGGCGGCCGCTTAATTGAGCTGGGCGATTAAAGGCCGAAAGGCGGGGCTCTCCGCCCCCAAGCTTGGCGCGTTCGCCGTTTTGTCCGCCGTCCGGAAACCAGAATTTATAGGCGGTTCATTCGCCGAAAGGCATGTCGCGCCGAAAGACATGTCGACACGTCTCTTGAGGTTCAGGCGTTTATCGGGCGCCTCCCTCCGTCGCCATCAGAATATGTTCCAGAAAATGACTCCGCCAGCTCGAGCCATCCAGGCTTGGCTTGGGAGCCGCTATCGGACGCGTCTTGCCAGCCTTCGCGCAAGCATGACGCAAACATGGCGCAAACATGACGCAAGCATGACGCAAACATGCGCCAAAAGCGGTCCGGCCCGTTACGGCGAAGCTGCCGCGCTTGTCCCTTCAAGGTCTTGCGGCTCCTTGGCCGGGGGCGGCTTGCCGGTCGTCAGCCAGCTTTTCGATGCGCAAAAATACGGCTCAAGGCCAAAATCGTCAAGCTTTGACGCCTTTGTCAAGGGATCATTTTGTCGTCAAGCTCAAAATTGGGCGCGCCTCGAGCCGCTTTGCGCTCAGCGCCGTCAGCTCGGGCTGGCCACGGCCTTCCGCCAGCCTTCCCCGCTTCCGGCCGCCACGTCCGCCAGCTCGTCCAACTCTCGCGCGGGGGGAGGCGAACCGCGACGCATAAAGCGGCCGGCGGCCCAGGCGGACCTCAACGAGCCAGGCCGCCGCTTTCGCGCGCCGGCGGCCGCGCGGCCAGCCCAGGCCGACGATTTTTAAAAAAGCAAGCTTGAATTTGGCGCCGTCTTGCGATATATTGGCGACGCTTCCCCGCAGGAAGCGTCATGACGTTTGGAGTCGAGCCTCCGTCGACCTTTTTCATGGAAAGGTGACCGAGTGGCCGAAGGTGCTCGCCTGCTAAGCGAGTGAAGGGACAAAATCTCTTCCGAGGGTTCGAATCCCTCCCTTTCCGCCATGCGAATCAAGTCGGCTTGCGCGAAGCCTCGACGTCATAATTCAAGCCCCGCCTAGGCGGGGCTTTTTTTAGGGCTCCAAGTCCGCCGCCGGGCCGCGCGCTCCCGGCTTCCAAGCGCGTCGGCGGCGAGGGCCGTGGCCGGCCGGGCCCTCTCAATGGGCTTTGGGCGGCTCGCCAGCCAGGCCCGCCGCCTCCCTGAGCCGAGGCGCCAAATCGGTCGCCTCCCAGGAGAACTCGGGTTCAGAGCGGCCGAAGTGGCCGTAGCTGGCGGTTTTTTCGAAAATGGGCCTTTTGAGGTTGAGGCGCTCGATCATGGCGGCGGGCTTGAAGGACAGAAGCGATCTCAAGGCCGCGGCAATCTTGGCTTCCTCGACCCGCCCGGTCCCGTAGGTCTGGACCATGAGCGAAACGGGCTCGGCCACGCCGATGGAGTAGGCCAGCTGTATCTCGCACGTTTTGGCCAAACCCGCGGCCACCACGTTCTTGGCCGCGAAGCGGGCCATGTAGCAAGCGCTGCGGTCGACCTTGGAGGGATCCTTGCCGGAGAAGCAGCCGCCGCCGTGTCGTCCCCAGCCGCCGTAGGTGTCGACGATGATCTTGCGGCCGGTCAGGCCGCAGTCGCCCACCGGACCGCCGATCACGAAGCGCCCCGTGGTGTTGATGTGGATCTTGGTGTCGGCGTCCAGCAGTTCGGGCGGCACGACCGCTTTGACCACCTTCTCGGCGAGGGCTTCCCTGAGGAACTTGGTGGACACTTCCGGAGAGTGCTGGGCGGCCAGCACAACCGCCTCGATCCGGGCCGGCCGGCCGTCGCGGTATTCGACCGTGACCTGGCTCTTGCCGTCGGGCCGCAGAAAGGGCATCGCGCCGCAGTGGCGCACCAAGGCCAAGCGGGCGGTCAACTTGTGGGCCAAGTAGATCGGCAACGGCATGAAAGCGTCGGTCTCGTCGGTGGCGAAGCCGAACATCAGACCTTGATCGCCCGCCCCCTGCTCATGCCCGGTGGAGGCGTCCACGCCCATGGCGATGTCCGGCGACTGCTTGCCCAAGACGTTTATGACCGCGCAGGTTTGCCAATCAAAGCCCATGTCCGAATTGTTGTAGCCAATTTTCTTGACCGTGTTGCGGACAACTTCAGTCAAGTCCACCCAGCAGCTGGTGGTCAGCTCGCCGGCGATCAAGGCCAGCCCGGTGGTGACCAGCGTCTCGCAGGCCACCCGTCCGTCCGGATCGTTGCGCAAAATGCAATCCAAAACGGCGTCGGAAATTTGGTCGGCCACCTTGTCAGGATGGCCTTCGGTGACCGACTCCGAGGTGAACAAAAAATCTTTCGAGCTCATGGCGTTGCGCGGCTCCTTTCGTTGACGGCTTAGGCCGTCCACTGGCGATTGTAACCGTCGGCGCCGACCCCCGTCAAGGCCAGCCGTTTTTCGGCTCGGCGGCCGGACCTCCAGGCGGGCCCCTCGCCCAGTCTCCGGCGGACGGCTAGTTCAGCGCCGGACGAAGACGCCAATCAAAAAATTTCAATTTTTAACATTTTTAACGTCCAGCAAAGCCAGCCTATTGTAACAATATAACTCTAATTTTAATTTTTTATGGACTTAATATTAAAAATTAATTGATAAAAATTTTATTCCTCGAGCTTGAAGTTGCCTCCGTATATATTAGAGAGCAGTTTCCAGTTTGAGAGGACGTTTGAGCGTCCTAGCCATTTTTGTCGGCGCCGCCGGCCTTTTGGCGCGTCACCAACGGACAGACGGACAAAAGAGCCCCCAACGGCGTCCAGGCCTGAAGCGCCCTCATGCCGGCTGCGTCTCGCCGGCCGATCGAGGTCCTCGGCCACGTCCGGCCACGTCAAGCTCGGAGAGCCGCGTCGACGAATTTCGGGGCGCCGCCCCAGTCCGGACGAACGCGCATATGCGCGTTATTCGTCCGGAGGCCGGCGGGCCTCCGCGGGCGGGCGGCACGGGTTGCGAAATAATTCTTGATTTGCCGGCGGCCGAGATGTAGAATGCTGGCATGTCCTATAGATGAGTTTAGCATTTTTCACAGACCAAAACGCGGAGCCCCAGCAGCCGCCCAGGTCCAAGGCAGCTTCCGAATCTGGCCCCGCAAACCCTCTTTCACAGGAGAGCCGACATGAGCATCAAAGACGTATACGAAGCCGTCATTGAGTTTGACGAGGACAACATCGAAAAGCTCGTCAAAAAGGAAATCGACGCCAACGTCGACATCAACAAGCTCCTCCAGGAAGGCCTGATCTCGGCCATGGACTACGTGGGCAAGAAGTTTTCCGAGGGCGAGCTGTTCGTCCCGGAGATGCTCATGGCCGCGCAGACCATGAAGAAGGGCCTGGAGCTGCTCAAGCCCCTGCTGGGCGGCGCCGGCGGCGCGACGGCCGGCAAGATCGTCATCGGCACCGTCAAGGGCGACTTGCACGACATCGGCAAAAACCTCGTCGGCATGATGCTCGAGGGCGGCGGCTTCGAGATCGTCGATTTGGGCGTCGAC